>CAMAQI010000020.1 GCA_945860255.1 Methylacidiphilum caldifontis | reverse complement strand
AGGAAAAGAGTCCAATTTATTTTCGTTCTTCCCTTTGATTTTTTCTTCAAAGATCGTCATCGCTTGAGGACGGATCCAATGCGTTGTAAATCCCCTGCCCTCGGCAATCTGTCTTCCCACCTGTGCGGCATCCATCGCCTCTCTCTCTTTAAAACCGTGAAACTCCGAAACAAGATACCACAGAGAAAGCGCCCCGATCAGCATCGCCATCAGCAGCTTGTTCATCCAGGCTTTGCCTTTCCCTAATTCAAATGAATACAAGAGCTCGTGAAGTGTCATGATTCCTCAATTTTATAGTCGTTTAGTTTTCGATGCAATGTTCTTCGGCTAATTCCCAATTTTGTCGCGGCCTCCGTCTTATTGCCCTGACTTGATCGGAGCGCCAATACAATCATCTTTTTCTCCATCTCCTCTAAATTAAGACTCTCAGGAGTAAAATTTGATAAACTTTTCAGATTCACCGGAGCCGCGGTAAAGACCCGTTCTGGCAAATCCTGTACCCCAATCTTCTCCCCTTTTGCTAAAACAACCCCATGCTCGATCGCCATCCGAAGCTCTCGAACATTCCCAGGCCACCGATAGTGAAGCAGGGACTGCAACGCTTCAGCACTCAATCCCACGACACGCTTTCCATTTTCCTTCGATAAAATCTTGATAAAAGAATCCACTAGCAGCGGAATATCCTCTTTTCGTTCTCTCAAGGGGGGCAAAACAATCCGAATCACATTCAATCGAAAAAATAAATCGTCACGAAATTTCCCCTCCTCCACGAGTTTCTCCAAATGACGATTCGTCGCAGCAATCACCCGAACATCCACCGACAAGGTTTGATTGCTTCCGACTCGCTGGATCGTTCTCTCTCCGAGGACACGCAACAGTTTCACCTGTGTCGAAGGATCGATCTCGCCGATCTCATCGAGAAAAATTGAGCCATGGTTGGCCTCTTCAAAACGTCCGATCCGTTTTTCCATCGCTCCGGTAAAGGCTCCTTTCTCATGCCCAAAAAGTTCGCTCTCTAAAAGCTGTGGAGAAAGAGCGGCGCAATGAACGGCCGAAAAATGATTTTCACGACGGCTACTCAATTGATGAAGCGCCTTCGCCACAAGCTCTTTCCCTGTTCCACTCTCCCCCTCAATAAGAATCGATGCCCTTGAATTGGCAACTTGTTGAATTTTATCGAAGACCTGACGCATCACCGCTGATGATCCGATTAAATTTTCCAAACCAAATTTCTGTTGAAGAGCCTGCTTTAAATCTCGGTTCTCTGTCTCCACCCGCTTCGATTTTAAAGCGCGAAGCAATGTCATCTCGAGCTCATCTAAGTTGAGGGGCTTCGTCACATAGTCGTAAGCCCCTTTCCGCATCGCCTCAATCGCAGTCTCCACTGACCCGTAGGCGGTCATCATGACGCAAAGAGGCGGCTTCGGAAGGGTTCGAAGTCGAGTCAACAGATCTAACCCATTATCTCCTCCTAACTTAATATCGCAAAGCACCAGATCTAAAGTTTCTGCCTGTAAAATATTCCACGCCGAAGCGATGTCAGGAGCCAAATAGACCTCAAAATGGTCAGCAAAGGCACGACGCAATCCATCTCGGGTATTTTTCTCATCCTCCACGATCAATAAACCAGGAAGATTTGCAGGAAATTCAGCTGACATAGAGAGACAATTTGTCTCCTTTTCCTAGTAAATCAAGAACTCCTTAGTGAAGGCGATTAGGCTGATAGCTGGATAGTTTGTCGCAATTAGCGAACAGCCACCCGCTGCCCGCTTAAGGCGAACGACCCCGACAGCAGGCATTTGCGTCAACCTAACAAACGAAAAGACAGTTTTCACCGCAGAGGACGCAAAGTTCCGCAGAGGAGAATTTATTTTTCTTTTTGTTTGAAAGCAGCGATAGCTGCCTTTTTTCATGATTAAAAAATGAATTTACCTCAGCGAACCTCAGCGAACTCTGCGGTTAAAGTTGTATTTTCCGTTTTCTTAAGTGAAGCCTATGCGACAGGTGGGGGCAGAGCTGTGAACTGAATTTTTATTCTGTCTAAATTTTTGCTAAAATCTCACGAATCTCCGCCTCAGGTCCCTCATGCTTTTGCGAAACCGCTAGCTCCAATCCCTTTTGATAATAGTCCTTCGCTTTTTCAAGCTCCCCTTTTTGGAGTAACACTTTTCCCAATAGCATCACCACCACCATCCAATCCGGCTTCTTCTCAAGACAAAACTGTAAATGAGGGATCGATGAATCCTCCTGGTGTTGATCGATCAATCCTTTCGCCAAACTAAACCGGAATAGTTCATTCTCCGGAAATTTCTGAACCCGTTGCTCTAATTGTTGAAGATCGCTCATCAGGGAATTGTAAATTGAATTCGAAAATGATCCATTAAGAAATTCCGAATCCTTTTTACTGCGGGGATGACTTAAAACCATTCTCACACCAAGCAACTGTCCCCATGGAATGCGGAATGGGAAGGAACCTTTAAAATTAAAAATATTTCAAAGGATTCCTATCCCTGATACGTCTTTACTATCAAAATAAGAAAATCATGGTTAATAGCGTTATCTTAGAAAATGAATCCGATTTGCTCGATCGCAGTAAAAACGGGGATTCAGAGGCCTTTGAGCGGCTACTGAACACCCATTATGACCTGATTTATGGGATCATCTACAAACATTGCGGGTGCTCCCATGATACCGAAGATATTCTACAAGAGTCCTTTATCAAAGCCTCAAGCGGAATTCAAAACTACCGTGGTGAGGCTTCATTTAAAAACTGGCTTTGTAAAATTGCCCTCAATCAGGCAGAGGATCTGCGTCGAAAAACAATCCGACGAAATAATCTCCTCGATAACTACGAGCACCCGGAGAATTCCCCTTCCCATGATCCGCAATGGGAGCAAATCAATCATATCCTCCAAAAGCTCAAACCGAAGGAACGGTCCGCAATTTTATTAGTTTTTGAACAAGGTCTAAGCCATGCAGAAGCGGCAGCACTCTGCGGATGCTCAGAAACCACTATTTCTTGGCGTATTTTTATTGTTAAACAAAAAATCAAAGGATGGCTGTCTAAGGAAAAATTATAATGAATTCTCTCGAAAAATTTTTTGATACACTGAGACAATCGACCCCTCCCCCTTGCAACGCTCAGACAAAGGGACGAATCCTTCACCGTGCTAAAACGGCTTTCGCTAACAGAGCACCCCTAAGCCCGACACCCCATCCTTCGCCAAAAATCCCTGCTTGGCTCCTCCCATTTTCCGTTGGCGCATTGCTTTGTGCCTTACTCTTCTTTTTAGGCACCCCACGAACTCAAACAATTTCAATTGCGGAACACCGAAAAATTATGAAAGAAATGGAAGCCCTCTTTCATGAACAACTTACCGCCGTGATACAAGAGTCCGGAAAAACGGAAGTTCGACTTACAAATTCCAATCTCACCGCCGCCCCTAAAACTCAGGCGATCATGATTGTTCTCAAAAAAGGGGACTCTCTCATTAAGATCCTGAGTTATAGCGGCCAACAGATCGAAATTCTCCTCAATGGAACTAAAACAGTTTTGGAGCCGCTCGTCACAGGCAGTGGCGAAATTATGATTCTAAATGGCGAAACTCTTTGGAAAAGCACTCAACCGAAAAACATTCAATCTTATCAAGTCTCCGCAACACCTCTGGAAAACGGACCCCTTTAATGAGCTCCTTCATTCCCACCTTCTGCTCTCAATCTGGATTGCTCCTCCTTGTCTGGGGGGCACTCGTGATTTCCTCCCCGGCTAACGCCCCCTTTCTGCTAGAACGAATCGCAGAACCGTCCCACTCCTCTGAACTTCCGATGCACAAATTCGCGGATCAAGAAATTCCCCTCTCTTTCTCTATCGATGCCCCTCTGGGGTCAATCGTCGATCTCTACGCAGAAATTTCCATCATTCACGGGTCGCTCAAAACTCCCTTAGAAAAGAATAAACTTTTAAAAGAAAATCTCTCCTTTGAAAAAGTGACACACCAGGTTCTTCATCTTCTTTATAAAATCCCAGCGACAAACTCCCTCTGTAAAATTACTTTTCAACCGTACCTTAAACCAAAGTCCTCCACTGAAAAAACGATTTTTGGAAAAACATTTGAAATCTACTCCTACCCAAAAACCGAAAAAAATCTTCTCAAGGCCTACCTCGAATCCAAAACAGAATCAGGATTTAAAATCGCAGTAATCGGTAAGAGCGAATCGATTCGCTCTTTTTTCATCCAGCATAAAATCCCCTGCTATGAAGGAGGTCTCCTCTGGAGCCCCATCAATCAAAAAAATACGCTCCCTCTAGGCTCTGCCTCCCCTCAAGAGGTGGAAGAAATAGTCGCAAACTCCGAGATAAGCGAAGGAGTCCTCTTTATAAGTCCGATGGATCAAACACAACGTCTTCCCGGAGTCTATCATATTCCATCCATAGGGAAACAAGCCCTTTGGATTGTAAATCTTCCCATTCTTGATGATCTCGAAACAAATCCCTTAAGCCAACGAATTTTTATTCAAACCCTACAACAAATCACTAAAACTAATCCCCCTCTTTAACAAAGGAGTACCCCATGAACAAAAAACAAAACTCATTCACTTGGATGCGACTCAGCTCGCTTATTCTACTGACATTTCCATTCCTCTTTGCTGAACCGGAACCGCAAAAGAAAAGCCCCCCAACAACCACCGCGGCTGTTCTTGATTTCCAAGTTTCGCTAGGGGATAAAGAGAAAGGTTCCGCACTTCAACTCCTCGAAAAACCGAATCTTACAAAAGACACAGGTAAGGATCTCGCCATCCTCCTTAATGCCAAGCTCTCTGAAACTCCGAACCTGATTCTCGTCGAACGACAAGAGATCGACAAAGCCCTGAGCGAAATTGAACTCAGTTTCTCGGGTCTCGTCACTCCTGATAGTGCCGCTCGAGTGGGAAATCTCATCGGAGCTAAAGTTCTTGTGACCGGCCGTATTTTCGAAAGCGGAAAAAAAATATTTATTGTCTCTAAAGTCATCGGCACTGAGACCGGACGCGTCTACGCAGAAACGGTGACGATCCCCAATATGGAAGAGCTCGAATCGGGAATGCAACAAATGGCGCAAAAGGTCGACGCAATCATCGGCGGACGCTACGAGACATTAATCGCCCAAGTTGAAGATGAAAACATCAAGATCGACCGCTGGAAAAAGCTCGTCGAAGGAAAGAAACTTCCAATTGTCGCGGTAAGCGTCACTGAAAAGCACATTCAACATCCAATCATCGATCCTGCGGTCGAAACGGAAATGCGACATGTTCTTCAAAAAATCGGGTTCACTGTTGTCGACCAGAATCAATCGACCGCAAAGCCGGAGATCCTAATCTCTGGAGAGGCCTTCAGCGAAAGAGGGGGGCAAAAAGGGAATCTTATCTCCTGCCGCTCACGAGTAGAAATTAAATTGATCAAATCCTCAGAAGGAAAACTTCTCTTAGTCGACCGCCAAACCGACGTTGCCGTCGATATTGCCGAAAACATTGCGGCCAAACAAGCCCTTCAAAATGCTGCGGTCAAACTCTTGGATCGAATCATTCCAAAATTAATCGAAAAACCTTAATCGCAGTTGAGCCCGTGCGAATCTTCGGATATTTCTTATGGCTTATTGGATCGATCTCCCTCATTGCTGGAGAAACACCGGTACGTCTCGCGATCCTAGCAGATCCGGCCCTTGAAAAAGAGGCAGATCTGTTGACGGTCCGTCTTTCCAACTCCCCAAAAATTGAGCTTTTAGAACGAAGCCAAATTCGAAAAGTTCTTGGAGAACAAAAAATATCGATCGCTGGAATCAACGCAATCTCTTCACTAAAAGTCGGCAAGCTTTTGAAGGCAGAAGGGTTACTGGTATTAAAACTTGAAACCGTCGAATCTCAATCAGTTCTCACACTTCGCATGATTGCGGTCAATCCAGGATTTATCACCGCCACTTCCTACGAAGAGTTTCCATTAAAAAATCAAGAGGAGTGGGAAACTTCAATCGAAAAACTCGTTTCCACATCGAAAGAAAAACTTTGCATTTCACGAGCAGAGGCAGTCCCTGTGACTTTCCTGGACTTGCGGGCTCAAGTTTCAAATCAAAAAAATAGAGAATTGGAATCATCCATTAACATATTACTGCAAAGAAGAATGATGCAGCAGAAAGAGATATTTGTTTTGGAGAGGAAACAGATGGAATCCCTCGAATGGGAAAAAGATCTCAACGAAGAAAATAAAGCATTTTGGACAGCAGGTGCAGTCATAAATGGAACTATCGAACTTAAAGGGGAAAAGGCCGCTATCAGCGTCAATCTCGAAAACGCAGGATTGAAACTCCCTCCCATCCAAGTTCAAGGTCCCTATTCCGAAGTAACAAAATTAGTTGATTCGCTCGTTTTAAAGATTCTTCCCTTACTCCAAAATGAATTTCGCTCTCTTCCTCCATGGGATCCCTTAATCGAAGCAAGAAAGCTCCAACTCGAATGCTATTCCGCACGCTGTGCCGGTCTCTATGAATTAAGCAGAGAATATGCGGATGCGGTATGGGCCCTTGGATTGCGAGATGATAAAAGCAGAAGATATCGAATTTATGCGTATTGCCGCGAAACCGTTCCGTGGAAAGTCTCTCTTTATAATTGGAGCCCAAACTGGAAAACAGTCGATCTTATTAAAGAGCCTAAGCGCATCAATGCCGCCTGCCGAATGATCGAACTTCTTCAATCGCAACTTTCGAATCAAGCCCTGAAGCCAAAAGACCTTGAAAATAATGCGTTTTTTCTTGGAGCTGTCATGTTGGATGGATGCTATCAACAGCAGCTTCATAAAACCGAGCCGGAATTAGTTGCCGAATTACGGCGCTTAGTGCGTGAGACTTATAACGACCCTCAATATTTATGGGACGAAGGAACTAAAATCCGTATTGCCTCTCGATACGGGGGGTATTGGTGCGAAGAGCCGGAAGAAGTTCTAAACTTATATCGAACGATATTTTCACAAACTGCCGAAAAAGCGCCCCCTGAAGCGATCAATTTTTTATACCGACACGCCTTAAATTTGAGTGAATTACAGAATATTTATTTTCCCAAAACTATTTTCGTTCCTTTATGGAAAAGCGTCGATCCCTCAACTCTAAATCCAAAAATCGAGTTATTAGCCAATTCGTTTTGTTCCTCAGAATCAATTGAAACACAGTTTATTGGATGGAAGATTAAAATGAGGTTCGCTAACAGTCCAGAGGCCAAGATTATTGCCGATAAAAATATTGATTTATTCTTATGGGATCAAAGAGAGAAAGTGATTGAGCGACTTAACCTAGAGGAAAACACAAGATATAACCACGGATTAAATACATTCTTTGACAGCGACTTCATGGGAAGAGCATTTGAACCTAAATTTGTTGAATATGTTCT
The DNA here is from genome assembly GCA_945860255.1 of Methylacidiphilum caldifontis. Taxonomy (GTDB): domain Bacteria; phylum Verrucomicrobiota; class Verrucomicrobiia; order Methylacidiphilales; family CAMAQI01; genus CAMAQI01. Next base: position 14,511 of record CAMAQI010000020.1, on the reverse strand, counting down.
ACGAAATACGACTGGAACTTCAGGATTATACCTGATCGAATATATTATCCAACACCCACAAAAATACTCAAAACAACAACTATTGGATTTTTTGTCTGCATTCAAAATTTATCGAGAAGCACGGGTATTCGCTAGTTCTAAGGAGAAAGAAGTTTGTTCAAGTACAGAAGAGCAATTAAAGCTCCTCACTTTAAACTCCGTAAATAACGAATTTACACTTAAAATTTCAACCATAATTATACCCGACCAAAAGATTAGACCAGACGATTTGTATTTTGAAACAAATCAGAATCGGCTCATGGCATTTGCAAACACAAAGGAAAATCTTGTTTTATGGGACCTTCGAAATGATGGGCTCGAAAAAACATTTTTAGGACCAAAAATTAATTACGGTCGTTTGGTTTCTGCCAAAAAGAAAAACATCTCCTCCTTCAATGACATTTCAGTCTTTAACATCGACGATGCTGTCTATGTTTTTGATCGTAAGCTTCAAAAATGGTCGACTCATTCCATTTCATTAGACAATTGTGAATCGATGTTACTCGACAGAAATTATTTATATATCGGTGAGTCTTCTTACCTCATCGACGAGAAGTTAAAAAATGCCAAAGGCAAAGACTATGACTCATTACTTTCGAGTAGATTTAAACATGACAACAACACTGCCGGAGCTCTTTCTACTTTAAATTTAATCACTGGTGAAAATCAAATACTCTGCAGTAACCGCTTAAAAAGTGGAGAAAACATCTTAAATAATTGTGACCCATATCTCATTAAAGGAATTTATAGAGAGGATGACGATCATTTATTGCTATGGATAATGACAGATAACTCTCCTGGATATGGACCTGTGGGTAAACTTTTTAGATTTCAACTTTCAACCCGTACATCGACTAAGTTGATGGATACGAGCGGCGCAGTAGCAATCTCACATTCAACTTCTTATATTACTTTTTTTAAAACATACGAAAATTCTGATCTCTTTGCATGGGATATTGCAAATAAATGCGTAGTCAAGCTTCTCGCAGGAGAAGAGGGCACTACTGAAAAATTAAATGGGGAGCCTATTTGGAAAATACCAAATCCTTTTATTATCGGAACTATTGTAAATAGCTACTTTAACGGCTCCCATTTATATCTTTTTGAACGAATCTCTGTCGGAACCAAACAAATAGATCGGGTATGGATTTTTGATAAGAATTTTCCTGATCCTAAAATTCTTACATTAAAATATGATGAGACCAATAGTTTATTTAGCCCACCTACATATCAAGTAAATTTTATCAACGAAGGAATAGCGGTTATAAAAGGAGCTGGATACTGCTTCGTTTCTTTCAAAGACATTCATTCTCTTATAAAAAGAGATCCCGAAAAAACCACCGAAGTAATCAAGTGAATTAAATTTCATGCACTGGGGTCCCATTGATATTTTGTTTGCCCTATTTCTTGCATTAGAAATATATCGGGACTCCGACACGTCGCATCGACCTCAACTTAAGGAAAAAAGAGGAACTCACCACAGGGTAAACGGAGGACACCCGAGGAAAATGCCGTTGATTCTTTTTTTGTATGGGAGAGAAGGATATACCGGAGAAGCCCGCTCATTCTTCTCTCCCGCACTAAAACAAAATAGTCTTTTCCTCCGTTGTCCTCTGTTTACCCCGCGGTAAAAATTGTATTTGGTTGCTGTCTTTAAGTTGACGTCCATGCGACACGTCGGAACCCCGATCCGTAAACGCTACAAAAACACGAAGAAATTCTCTCCGCAACTAAACCGTATCTTTTGCGCGGGTTTTCCAGAGAGAAAGGACTATGGAGAGGGTGAGAATTCCAAGAATAATTCCGAGAGACCAAGCAATCGGGAATTTTCCGCCAAATTGATCGTTGAGCCAGACCATTTTCAATCCGACAAACACAAGGATGATTCCTAAGCCATATTTCAGGTAGAGGAAGCGATGGACAAGATCCGCGAGGAGAAAATACATCGAACGAAGTCCCAAGATCGCAAACATATTCGAGGTGAAGACGATGAACGGTTCTTTGGTCAGGGCAAAAATCGCCGGAACGGAGTCAACAGCAAAGATGATGTCGGAGATCTCAATTAAGACAAGCGCGACGAAGAGAGGGGTGGCGGCTCTTTTTCCATTTTCGAGGGTAAAGAATTTTTGGCCATCGATCCTTGTGGTAATCGGAATCAGTTTCTTGAGACCACGGTAGATCCAATTTTTCTCAAGATCTTGAGCCTCTTCTTTCGGAGCAAAGAGGATCTTTACTCCTGTTGCCATCAAGAGAACTCCAAAGAAGATCACGACCTCTTTGTGCTGCATGAGGACGGAGCCTAGGGCAATGAAGATAATTCGAAAGAAAACGGCACCGATAATTCCGAAAAAGAGGACTCGATGTTGGTATTTAGGAGGGATCGCAAGGAAACTAAAAATAACGACAAAAACAAAGATATTGTCGACCGCAAGCGACTTTTCGACGACGTAGCCAGTCAGATATTCGAGGAGTACCTGTTTTGAGGATTGTTCCGGATTAAAACCCGGAAAAGCGAGAAGTCGAGGATCTTGGGCAAAGGAATGGAGGCTATATTGGTAGAGTCCAAACCCAAAGAGAAGCGCCGTTACAACCCAAACCACGCTCCAAATCGAGGCCTCTTTGAGGGTGACCACATGGCATTCTTTATGAAAGACCCCCAAATCAAGAACCAGAATAACGGTCATCAGGACTAAGAATAGGCCGTAAAGCCACCAATAATGTTCGAACGGAAAGAGGGCAATGGAAGGATTCATAATTTTTGTTGCTGCATGTTATACGGTAATTTCGGAAAAGCAAAAAATAGTTTAGTTTATTTTAAAAAAGTGAGGAAAATCGACACTTATCGAACCTTGAGCCCGTACTTTTGATATTTCTCGATTTCTCGATCCCGGGTCAGAAGGGTGTAATTGTTTTGAATCGCTTCCCAAATTAAAAGTCGATCAAAGGGATCTTTGTGAATATCAACCGGGAGCCGATAAAAGGTCGAATAAACCTCGAGCCCCACCTCTTTCATTTGATACCCCGCACTTTGTAAGGCCTCCGGGATTTTGTCGGGGGTCGTATGAAATAACTCTAACTTCCCTATCGAATATTTAAGACTGATCTCAAAAATGGAAATCGAACTACAAACAATTTCGTTCGACTCATCATTCAGAATCTTTAACTCTGACTGATTTAATCGCTTCGAATCAAACAAGATCCATAACAATAACTGGGTATCCAATAAATAGGTCATAACCCCAGCATCTCCTCAGAAGAGATTTTAAAATCCCCGACAATTCGATAGGAGGCCTTTTTCTCCAAAACCCCGATCTTTCGTTTCTTCGGTTGATACTTATGAAAAGGAACGATCACTCCTAACTTCTGATGATTCTTCCCATACTCGATCAAAATCTCCTCACCCCTGCGAAGATCCTCAATCACACTCGAAAATTGTGCCTTTAAAAGAGCAACCGTCATTGTTTTCATCTCCCCTATTTTAATCTTTGGTTGACACGTTGTCAACAATCTCATCGGTCTCATGCTCTCTCAATGGGAGATCAGGAGAAAGTCGTCAATTCCACCAAAAAAATCGCCACAGGCTAAACTTACACCCTTGACGACTGACTCCTCTTCTCCCACGGAGAGGGTTATGGCTCTCTTTGGAAATCTCTTTGGCTGGAAAGGAAACATGGGCGGTCGCTCGATTGCGACCTATCATCCCTTTTGTGAACTCCTCCCCTATCGCGACCTCATTCAACAAATGATCGTTGATCGCTACGGATGCCTTCACGCTCTGTATGAAATCGATGCCCTCGAAATAGGGGTCGCTTCAACCGATCTCCTGATCCAACTCCAAAATGCGCTGGTCGCCGCAACGGATAAACTCCCGGAGCGGGTCGTGCAACTGGAGTATCATTTCACGACAAACGGCGATCTTGCTCCGGTCATCGAAGCCCATGGAAACTATGAATCAGATTGGGAACTCACGGACTGGCTCCGAAAAAATCGTCGTCAACGCCTACGGGAAAAAATGCAACGTCGAGAGCTCGTTCAATCCAATACGATTCTCGTCGTTACGGTTCGACCTCCCGATCAACCCGCTCATCGTCCGATCGATCTGCTTTCGAAAAATTCCTCCTCTTCCTCCGATCGACTCCTCCCTCATCCCCTCAGTCGTGAGGAGTTTCAAGATGCCGTTCTGCTCCATCAAATCGCTCTGAGTACTCTCTCCGATACTCTCGGAAGGGTGGGAATTCGACTGCATACGATGAACGATCAAGAGATCTCCGGTTATTTCTATCGATTAATGAACCCGGACCTCGCTGTGGAGCAAGGAATCCCCCTTCACTTTGATCCTGATTCCACTCCCTTTCTCGACTCTTGGCTCTGCCACGAAATCGAACTCCACGACCGCTCTTTCCGTTGGGGTAATTATCATCACGGAATGATCTCAATGGTTGCGAAGCCGATCGAGAGTCGACCCGCGGAAATCGCCCAACTCACCACCTCTCTCCCTTTTTCCGATACTCGAATCACACTCAAGGTTCGACGTCTCGACAAACAACAAGAGATGGAATCGTTGCGGATGAAGCAGATGCTCGCCTTTGATAAATCGCAAAAATCTCCTCATGTGATCGATCAATTCATGACCCCTTATCAAAAGGAGTCCTCCAACTCCTCGATGCACTACGAAGCCCAAGAACAGATGGAAGAGGCGAATGAACTCCTTCGATTGATGCGTTCTGGCCATGAGTCGCTCGTACAAATTCAACTCACCGCCCACACCTGGCATCGTGATCCCCAAGAACTCCAAAAACACCGGGAGATTCTGATGGGTCGAATCGCGGGCTGGAATCGGGCACGTCCTTGGCTCGATACTTTTTCAACCCTTCCCGTTTTTTGTAATTCGCTCCCTGCTGTTTACGAACCGTTTGAGCGCCCTTTAAAGGTGAAATCTCACATGATGGCCGATCTCGTTCCCCTCTCCAAAGGATTTGAAGGAGGAGATCCTCCTCTCGCCCTTTTGAGAAATTCCTCGCAAGGGCTGATCTCCCTCAATCTCTGGCACCTCAAAGAGACCTCTGCCCCGCTCGCTTTCGTTTCCGGTGAAACCGGCTCAGGAAAAAGTGTTCTGATTCTTTACCTTCTCCTTCAACATCTTGCCCATGATCAGCAAACCGAAAGCGATCCAATTCTTCTCATCCTTGATGTCGGAGGAAGTTATCGTCCTCTGATCGAACTCGCCGGAGGAGATTACATCCCCCTCGACTTCCAAAATCCGATTCTCTTTAATCCGCTCCAAGTCTATCGATTCAACGACCGTCACTCCTCCGAGCCCACTCTTGAGGAGCGATCAACGATTCTCGACCAATTAATTCCGATTCTTTCCTCTCCCTCCGATCCTGAAGGAGAGCTCCCCACACCGCTTAAAAACCTTCTCAACACGGCGCTCGAACTCACCTTCAATGTCGCCGCTAAACGTCAGACCCCCTGCGTGATCCTCGATCACCTCTTTGAACAACTTGGAAAAATGGGAGCGGATACCGATCCGTTGATCGAGCGCCTCCGTCCTTTTGTCACCGGAGGAGAACTGGCCGGTTGGTTCAACGGCCCGACTCAGATCCATCTCGAAAGTCGTACGATCTGTTTTGATCTCAAAGGAGTCCAACAACATCCGAATCTTGCTCGTTCTTTGATTCCGATGATTATTAATCTTTATAAATCGATGATCTGGGCAAATCGTTCTGAAAGAAAAATTCTTGTTCTCGATGAGCTCTGGCAATTCCTCGAAACCCCTGCTCTTGCCGACTTTATTCGCGAAGCCTGGAAAACCTTCCGCAAAGAAAACACCGCAATCATCGGAGGGAGTCAATCCCTTGCTGATCTCACTAAACTCCCCGCCATCGCCGATGCGATTCTCCAAGGAACCCAAACCTGGTTTCTCCTCCCTCAAGGAAACTCCGATAATAATCGAGTCGCCGCCGAATTCCTCAGCCTCACCGAAGGACAAATCGAGCTCCTGCAACATCTTGAGAAGAAAGAAGGTCTCAATCCGTTCGGCTGCTACGAGAATCACCGTGAATGCCTCCTGCTTCGTGGCAAAGGAAAAAATCAACGCAGCGGCAAAGCCCTGATCCAACTTCAACCAGAAGAGCGCTGGATTGCGACTCTCCACCCTAAAGAGGATCAACTTCGTCGCGAAACCCTCGAACGATTCGACCACGATCCAGTCAAAACGCTCACTTGGCTCGCCGAACAGTATCCGAGGGGAATCGTATGACCTTCTCTAAAAGTAAAAAACAGGAGTCAAACTCTCCTCTTGGTGAAGTAAACCTCCTACAATTATATAAATATCTGCCATTCAATCGATTGCACCGAAAATACAATTTAAAACATTTCACGCAAAGCCGCAAAGTTGCCCAAGACTCCGCCCGAAAGGCAAATGATTTTTTTTCTAAATTCCTACGGGGAGAACCTTGGGAAGCTTTGCGCCTTTGCGTGAGGCAATGTTTTTTTCTACAATTGTCCGCCAAAGCCTTGGCGACGGCAGGATGCCTTTTTCTTAGCGGTTCAATCTCTGCCTTTCCCTCTCCTCTCACCGATTTCGACAATCGCCCCGAATGGCCGGCTCTCTTTAACAAAGATCGATTTCTCGCCCACCTGATCGAAACCGGCTCGCCGGCCTCCTCCTCGATTCATCGCTCGTGGCTCGAAAACGAGCTCGCCCCCCTGCTCCGTCAGCCGCTCTTTCTGAGCTCGCTCCGTCAATCCCTTCTCCAAGGGGATAGCGATCTCTATGAAACAATGCTCGACTCCCTTCTCTCCCTCAATCTTCCTTCCGATTACGCTCGCACCCATCTCATGGAATGGATCCTCGGCTCCGAGAACTCCCTTCGCTCTCCTCTACTTCAATTCCCAACGGCTCCCGCAATACGCACCCGTTTTGCCACCTATCTCTTGCATCACCCTCGGAGTTCCGATCTCACCGCTCAACTGATTCTCAAAGCCTGCGAAACCCAAGATCCTTATCTCGAACGTCTCCTTCGAAAAAATACCAATTCCGGCGAATCGATCGATTGGACCCTTCTTAAACGCTATCCCCAACTCTCTCCTCAAGCGCAACTGGAATTTCGCTATCTTCTTTTTCGCGCTTACTCCCGAAAAAGAAATTCAGTTCACTCTCTCCCTTCTCATGAAAAAAAAGAACCCCCCTTTGCCTCCCTTGTTTGGGATCATCTCCTTAAAAAAATTAATCTCTCCCCTACTCTTCTCAACGATTATCAAGCTGGAATTGCTCAACGCACCGAACCGGAACAATGGACCCGTGAGGCCCTCACGGAGGCCCTTCGCCAAAATGAATCGGACTCCTGGTTTCAATCCTATCTTCAAGCAGCCCAAATCCCGCATAGTCGCTATCAAGCCGTTTTTATGGCCCTCACCCAAAATCGCGCTGAAAAAAAGGCTCGCCCCGAGCTCATTGCGGAATCAAGCCAAGAGCGAACCCCTTGGCGTGCTCGGCTTGTTCAACTCATTCAAAACGATCCCCGTTGGTCTGCCTACTTTCTCTGGCACCTCACTCGGGCCGCAGAGCCGATCACTCTCCAATGGCGTCGTTCTCTTCCCGCTCTGTTCGCTCAACGGGAAACCATCACCCTCGAGTGGCTGCGATGGACTCCCCAGGCGCCAAACTCCCTCTCCTCTGCCCAGCTCAAAGACTGGGGAATTCGTTGGGGAGAGACCTTGCGCAATCAGGATCAGGAATGGAAAAAATTGTGGAGCCATCACGATCTCATCACTCAATCACTGCTTCAAAAAACACTCGTTGCCTCCCTTGAATCGAACCCGACCCTCGTCACGACCTGGGTCGCCATCCTTCAGGAGCATCAACCGTCGCTTCAAAATTCCTTTGCCCTTTGGACTCAACAAAATACCCCCCATCCCGATCTTATTCATCTCCCTGTTTTTATGAATCGACTCAGCGCCTCCATCCAACGTAAAGAGTGGGTCGGCAATCTTGATCTCGCCCTTTTTCGGGTCGCCTTCAGCAACTTTCTTCGCTCGCAAGAAGGATGGAATCAACTCTCGTGGCGCATCGGACTCGAATCCTATCAAATCGCGCAACCGCTCCGAGAGCTCCTCCTTCAACACTGGAGTCAACACCCCGAAAAGTTCTGGAAACTTCTCAGCTGGAGAACCGTTTATTGCCCAAATCCTCAAGCCGAACAAAAACGACTTTTTTGGATTCGCTCCCATAAAATTTCGGAGAAATCGCTCCTCGCTCTCTCAAAACAAAATCCGGAGATCCAAACCGCCACCGACTGCCTCTGGCTCGATCTTTTTCAATCCAATCTCAGTTTTCAAAATGCCCTCAAAAGCAAAAGAGCCACACCAGCACAACAAGATGACCTCGATCAACTCCTCACCTCAATTCCGCCCCTTGAAAGCTCCTCTCTGAAAACCTCGGTGACAACCCTCCTCCTTCGCGGAGGGGATTCCGCACTCGCCGATTGGATCCTCCGCCGCGCCGATCTGCAAAAAATTTGGATCACCCAATTCGAAACAAAACTCCTCCAAGAACCGCTTTTTCTCCAACAAATAACCGAATCTCTTTTGAAAGAGAAACGACTCTCCCCCGACTCCTTATCGGAACTCATTACCCTTCTCCTCGAAGATCGTCACCTCTTCGAAGCCCTCCTTTCCGATCCGACCCTCGGATTTAAATCAGCGACCTCCACTCCTCACGGCCCTTCGGATTGAGGCTAATTGGCCGATGGACTAATTGGCTATTGGGTTTAAACCGATCAGCCAAAAGTCGCTTTGCGACTGTACAGCCCAGTAGTCCATTAGCCTCTATTTCCTCACCGTCTAACAGCCTATTAGCCTCTCTTCCTTCCCTCCGTTGACCCCGCGGTGAAAAATTGTATTTGGCCATTGTCCTTAGATTGACGACTCGCTGGGGATCTCCCAAGGCAATTGAATGATGATCCATACTCCAGACTCTCCCCACAGATTCAGCAACCCTCGTCACCTCCTCCTCTTTCTTTCTCTTCATTTACTCATCTCCTGTTCAAATGCCCCTTATCGGCAGAACGAGTCGATGACCCGCCAAGCCACCGATGGGGCCGTGCGTTATGGCTCGATTGCGGGAGGGGGAGCCGCAGGCTATTTTGCCGGAAAAGAGATCGGAGGAAGCCCCGAAGCCGGAATCGCCGGGGCGGCGATCGGCACCGGATTAGCCTACGGACTGAATAAATTCTACGATAAAAAAAGGGAGGATGCTTTCGAAAAAGGAAAACAGATCGGAGCCGAAGAGGCCCGCGCCGAACAAATCAACGAAAAATGGAAACGGGAAGCGGTCTATGGTCTCAAAGAGAACGGAACCGGAAAAACCAATCCCTCCTACCGGACCGTTTATATCCCCTCACGGACCGTCGATGGGGTGAAACAAAACGGTCAGTACCAAACCGTCAAAACTTATGGCAAATAAAACTCCTTTGAATAACTCTTGAAAAAAGTATGATGTCGATTTCGGATTTGCATTCCCCTTTAGAGCCCCTACGTTCTCCGCTATGTCTGATTCAGAAATTAAGTTTCCTAAGAAGTCAAAATCCGAAAAACCACCGGTCCGTAAGCGCCCGAAACCGCAAAACTCCAACGATGGAGATGGGGACAACGAGTCGATGAAAGGGGTATTCCTTTTTATCTCCTGCTTCGCCGCCATTGTTCTCGCCTTTTATTTCTTCCAACAGCCGGTCGGGGTCACAGAGGAAATTCAACTCTCTAAATTCAAAGAGATGGTTCGCCTTCAAAAGGAAAGCGGTCAGAAAACGATCGAATCCCTTGCCTTTGTTCGAGAAAATACCGGAAAATCTTATCTCGAAGGAAAATATCTTAAAAAAGAGGAGAAAACAGGAAAGATCGTTTCTACCCATTTCCAAACGATTATTGATACCGACTGGAATCGAGATCTCAACGCCTTCCTTGCGAGCAACGGCTATCCCGACCTCGATTCGAAACTCAATGAGCGTAAATGGGAGCAGATCTTAATCAGTGTTCTGCCCTTTATTCTCTTTATTTTGATTCTCTATTTTCTTTTCCGCCAACAGATCAAAATGGCAGGCAAAGGGGCTTTCAGCTTCGGCAAAAGCCGAGCCAAACTCCTCTCACGCGATAAAAAGAAGGTCACCTTCAAGGATGTCGCTGGCGTCGAAGAGGCTAAAGATGAGGTTCATGAGATCGTCGACTTCCTTAAAGATCCTAAAAAATTCTCCAAACTCGGAGGTCGGATTCCTAAAGGAATTCTCATGGTGGGCCCTCCAGGGACAGGAAAAACCTTGATCGCTAAAGCGATCGCTGGCGAAGCCGATGTCCCCTTCTTCAGCATCAGTGGTTCCGATTTCGTAGAGATGTTTGTCGGCGTCGGTGCCTCTCGTGTTCGTGATATGTTCGAGCAAGGCCGTAAAAACGCCCCCTGTTTGATCTTTATCGATGAAATCGATGCCGTCGGACGCGCCCGTGGAAGCGGCATGGGAGGGGGTCACGATGAACGCGAGCAAACGCTCAATGCCATGCTCGTTGAGATGGATGGGATCGACACTCAAGAGGGGATCATCATGATCGCCGCTACCAACCGAAAAGATGTTCTCGATCCCGCCTTGCTTCGTCCCGGACGTTTCGATCGCGAAGTCATGATCAATCTTCCGGATGTTAAAGGTCGGGAAGCGATTTTAAAAGTTCACGCCAATAAAGTGAAAATTGATGACAAAGCAGAGCTCGGACTGATCGCTCGAGGAACCCCCGGTTTCTCCGGAGCCGAACTGGCGAATCTTCTCAACGAAGCCGCTCTTCTTGCCGTTCGTCGTGGCAAAGAATCGATCGGCCAAAGTGAACTCGAAGAGTCCCGCGATAAAGTTCGTTGGGGACGTGAACGCCGCAGTATGGCGATGACAGAGGAACAGAAAAAGATCACCGCTTATCATGAAGCCGGTCATGCGCTCCTCAATGTTCTCCTCGAACACACCGATCCTCTTCATAAGGTCTCCATCATCCCCCGTGGCCCAGCCCTCGGTGTCACGATGATGCTTCCGAAAGAGGATCTTCTCGGTCACTCCCGCCGAAAAATTATTGATGATCTTTGCGTCACCATGGGGGGACGAGTCGCTGAAGAGATCTTCATTGGCGATATCAGTAGCGGAGCCTCAGGGGATATTAATATGGCCACCTGGTATGCAAAGAAGATGGTCTGCGATTGGGGAATGAGCGAGAAACTCGGAATGATCCACTACGGTGCCGACTCCAATATGACCTTCCTCGGACGCGATCTCAGCTCACAACGAAGCTATAGCGAAGCGACCGCTCAACTGATCGATAAAGAGGTCCTCGAACTCGTCAGCTCTGCCTATGCCCGTGCAAAGGAGATGATTCTGAAGAATCGCGATAAAATGGAATTGATCACCCAAGCCCTTTTGGACTATGAAGTTCTCGACGGACAAAACGTCATCGATCTGATTAAAGAGGGGAAAATGAGCAATCCTCCGATCAAAAAGATCGATCCCCCGACGAATCCTACTCCTTCCGAACCTCTTCCGGTGAATCCTCCCGTGACCGTGCCAAAAAAGGATGATGGACTCCTCCCTGGCTTCCAGGGCGCTCCAGCATAAAACAAGAAATTTTAACCGCCAAGTCAAAGGCAAAGAGAATACAAAGGTTTTTTAAAACAGAAAAAGAATTCTTTTGGCGTTTCTTTGAATTTTCTTGGCGGTAAATCCACTGTCTTTTATGCACCAGAAACTCGTCATTGGCACCCGAGGCTCCCCCCTTGCCTTAACTCAGACGAAACTCTTTCAAGCTCGAATTCAATCCCTTCTTCCGGATTGGCAGATTGATCTCAAGATCATTAAAACCACCGGAGATGCTTGGGCCTTACAATCTCAAAAAGAGCTTCCAGCCGGAAAAGGAATTTTCACCAAGGAACTCGAAGAGGCTCTTCTCCAAGGTGAGATCGATCTTGCCGTTCATAGCCTCAAAGACCTTCCGGTCGAAGATCCTCACGGCCTCACGATTGCGATTATCCCTGAGCGGGAATCTCCTTGGGATCTTTTGATCACGAAAGAGAACGCCTCTCTAGACACCCTTCCGTTGAATTCGATTCTTGCGACCGGAAGTCCACGCCGAATCACTCAAATTTCACTCCTGCGTCCCGATCTTCAAATCGTCGATATTCGCGGCAACATCGATACCCGACTGCGCAAGCTTCGAGAAAACAAAGAGTGGTCTGGAATCATTCTCGCTGAAGCCGGATTAAATCGACTTCGTCCCGATGTTCAAAATCTCTTTTTAACCCCTCTTAAGGCCAGCCAAATGCTGCCCTCTCCTGGACAAGGAGCGCTCGGAATTCAGATGCGACAGAACGATCCGCAGATCCCCCTCCTGCTCCCCCTCGAATGCCCGAGGACAAGAGGTCATGTCACCGCCGAGAGAGCCTTTCTCCTTGCACTTGGCGGAGGGTGTGCCCAGCCGATCGCCGCACTGTCTTCGACCGATGAAAATCTCCTCCACCTCGAAGGATTTTGGTCCGACGGCAAAAACAAACAACATCGAGAAAAGCAATCTTCCAGCTCCGATAATCCCTCCGCATTAGGCCAGCAACTCGCCCAAAAAATTCTGGCAAAAATAAATACGTGACCCTGGGATGAAATGAAATTTGATCTCCATTTTTGAACCCCATCTATTTCAATTAATTGCCTTTGCTCTCTTTCTTTTCCTTCATTTGAATTGCTTTTTGCAAATCTAGGATCCGATCTTGTTTTTGTTCTTCCAAAGGAAGTGCCAGTTGACATTGGATCATGGAGAATATAACGAACTTGGTGATGATTTAATGTCGAGAGGATTCCGTCAATGTTCATAGGTGATGATAGTATTGAGTCAATAAGTGAGATCCCGCTTTTTGAGCGATTTGGAATTGAGGCTTACGGGATTCAGGGGGCATATTTTTTTCTGCAAAGGAGATCGCCGAAAGAATCATTTCCCATTTTTTTTGGGGACCTAAGACCGTTAATCTTTTGTTTTCTTCCAATGCCTTCGGGTTCATAAGATTAAGATAACTGAAGCGAAACAGAGCTTCAATCTGCTTTCTTGAGTTTAGAACTGATTTGAAATCCAATTTTGAACCACGAATTCACACGGATTCAAAGGCATTCAAAACAGGGGAGTGTTTCTCACGAAGGCGCAAAGAACACAAAGGTTTTAAATTTCCTCTGCGAATAAATCACTGTAAATAAGTAATCCGTCATTGGACGGACAAAGAGATCAGCGGCGGTTAAAAATCTCTTTAAATATCCTGTGATTATTTGGCTTTCCAAAACACCTCCTAATATCTCCCCCTTACTTCTCCGAGAGTGGAAAGAAAAATTTGGATCGGAAGCGCTCCTTTACTCCTGGGACAGTCCCATCTCTCTCCTTGAATCCTTGTTTTTCAAAGCGAGTAATACCCCCGTAATCGCTTTTAAATCGGGGAATCAAATCACTTGGGGTAACGACGAAATAAATCGATGGCTCTCATCCCCGCTTCCCGAGTGGAGCCTCTTCGACAACAGATCATTCAAAGCGCTTTCTCCAAGAGTCGAGAATAATCTTTTAGCGAACAAAAAATATCTTCAAGGATTAAAACTCCATGCAATGGAAAACCCTTGAAGAGGCAGAAAAGAAAAAGCTTAAGGGGCATCAATCTTTAGAATTTAATGAGCCTGATCCAAGCGCTACCCCTGAACCTTCTACTTATATTTTTATAGCTTTAGCGGCGCTCATCTATTATTGGAAACAAAAGGTGAACCATAAAAATTCCTCGAAGATTTAATCTTAAATCGATAGAACTTAATGATGACCACTCTTCAGAATCCGCTGATGCGATACCGAATATCCCTTGGACTCTTTATCCTCCGACAAATTAAACAACATAAGCAGTCAGCAGATTTCGCTGCTCAAAATTCGTGACGCATTGATGAAAATAAATTGGTCTCGCTTATCTGGAAAAATTAGGAGGCTGAGCGGTTCCTGCGTTAAGAAAAAGTTTAAATCGTCAAATTTTTGGGAAGGCAGTGTGATTAATTTTAGAGATATGTATCAGAGACGCTTTTAACAAAAGCGTCTCTGATACATATCTCTGTTGATAGTAATGTCAAGAAAAATCTCTGATAGGAGTCAGGCAAAAAAATCAACAAACTAAAACACTTGAATTCATCTTATCTGTGTGATATGCTTGTAAACAAGCATATCACACAGATAAGATGATAAATTTAAATAAACTTTCCAAATCAAATCCAGGGCTATATCGATGGGGTTGTTTTTTGAGCTTCTTCAGGGAGCAGATTAATGAACCAACTGATGCTCATTTAACTTCGCGATGTTGGTTGCGAACTGATTTGTTAAAGGCGATATCGGAGATCCGAAAAAAGAATAAGGGTGTATTGAAAAGTTCTTTCTATACTTCAA
>CAMAQI010000019.1 GCA_945860255.1 Methylacidiphilum caldifontis | reverse complement strand
ATCAATCGACTGCTTGCCCTCCAAACGAATTAAAATCGCTGGATTTTCAGGGGAGTTTGATTTCGTACTTGGCCTTCCCTCTTTGATCTCAAAATCTGGCCAATATCCATTAACCGTCGCTTGTATCTTTGAACTACCCAAATCGATTTTCTGAGGGAACTTTGTTCCGAGCGCGATCCGCTCCTGCTTCCCCTTCGGAGTCTTTAGAGAGATAAAGAGGGCTTTATTCTCATCGCTTTCAACTCGAAATAAATACCCGCTAAAAAGACCAGAGGTATTTGAAATAATCGGTTGAATTTTCTCAAAAACCATTTGAGTCTCACTCCATTGATTCATCTTCTTTTCGAACGGAACAAGATCATTGACCCAAACAATCCGTGCCATTTGGAAAAATTCGGTGATTTGAGGCTCCGCTGTCGCCGCAATAAAGGGAAAAGTGCTCTTTTGTCCTGCCATAGGACTGGAAAGCTCTAGGATCGATCCATAAGCGGCCCCTGGCTCAGAGGAGGGAACGAGTTTCGGAACGCGATCCAGCTGTGCCGAGTGAGCGTCGACTCGAAGGAAAAGATTTGAGTCTGGAATCGTAAAGATGCGTGGCTTCTTTTCAGAGAGTTTCAACGTTTCAACGGGGAGGGGAATGCTATAAAAATTTTGGTCTTTCGGACTTTGAACAATCATGACCGATTCATTCTGAGTCAATCGAAATATCGGCTCCTCTCCCTTTTTAAGATTGGCGAAGGCCTCGAATCCGAACCAACTTCCGACCATCGCTCCGAATAAGAGGATAATGATTCCAAAGTGAGTAATGACAAATCCATAGTGTTTTCTTTTCCAAGGAAGGCGAGTGATCGTGACGCAAAAGAGATTAATACAGAGACAGATTAACCAGACATGAAACCACGGGGCATGGTAAATGTAGTTTTTTGCGTGATTGGTACTCCACTTCGACTCCATGATCGTTGCCACGGCACAAGCGACGGCGATGGTCGTCAGGAGAATACCGGCCCATTGGATCGAGCCCAAAAAGAGAATTAATCTCCAAGTTTCCGGATAGTTCTTTCGAAATTGAATGACATCAAAACGCATAAGCCAGTTCCTTACTGAAGTTCAAGCTCTTCAGCATCCGACTTTAATTTGGCTTCTGATTTTTGAGTTTGAGTGAGAATCTCGATCTTTTGCTCGGCTTCAGAGAGTTTTTCTTGGCAAAACTGCACTAGCTTCATTCCTTCTTCATAGCGAAGAATCAATTGATCTAAAGGTAACTGATCATTTTCCATCTGTTCGACCGTCGTCTCCAACTGTTCGATCGCTTCTTCAAATTTAAGGGACTTATTCTCTTTAGATGTTTTCACTTAGAAACAAATAGCCCCAAACGAACTCTTGGCAAGTCACTGGCGAAAATAAAAAATGAGAAATCGATTGAATCTGGTAAACGTAATACATAAAAAAAGCCCTCCTTCGCCTGAGCTTCGGCGGGCAGCCTTCGTAAGTCTTCATCTGTCTGCGGCGCAGCCAGCCGTAGCCTTGGCGAAGGGCTTAGAAGTGTTTAGCGGAAAAGGCCCGACCAGAGCCAGATTTGAGGTAGAGCTCGAATTTTTTGGCTTTGGACTCATCTGAGAATGCGAAATAATTGACAAGGTTCCAAGGAATAAACTTAGAAGTATGAGGACAACGTCCCTCGTTGTGAACTTTCATACGGATTTTGAGGTCAGTTGTGTAGCCGGTATACTTTTGATCTGGATGAGAAATCGATTGAATCTGGTAAACGTAATACATAAAAAAAGCCCTCCTTCGCCTGAGCTTCGGCGGGCAGCCTTCGTAAGTCTTCATCTGTCTGCGGCGCAGCCAGCCGTAGCCTTGGCGAAGGCTGGAGGCGGCGGGGATCGAACCCGCGTCCTGAGAGGAAACTTAATGGATGAACTACAAGTTTAGGAATATTTGGTTTTAAACAAAAAGGAGCGATATCCCGCGCTCTTCTCATCGAGCCACCACATTGATTCGTTCGATCAGGTCGGTCGCTCACCTGATCGAGCACTCTGCTAATAACGGAACTATCCCTTAGCAGAGGTCAGGGGAGTTCCGTCGCAAGCACTTTAGGCTGCGAGGGCTAATTCATTATTAGCATTTATGTTTTGAGTTGGTTTTTTAACGAGGCCCCCCACTCTAGCCCTCGACTTGCCATCACACCTTACTTCGCTTCAGTCGAAACCAATGCGCCCCCGTGAAGATATTAAGATAGTTTACCTATGCACAAAGGTCAAATGGTGATTTGACTTCTTAGAAATGGAAATTATTGATTCTCGGGGGTCAAGAAATAGATGGGGGTAAGCGGCAAAAGTGTCTTTTCTTCATCTTTTAGCTTATCGTAAAATTGGACCCAAAGTTCGATCAAACGATCAAGGTCAATTAACTCAATATGACGCGCTAAATTTCTTGCATGGATGATTGCATCGGAAGTAAATCCCCCGCTAGAAACAAAAATTCCAACTGCATCAGCTTGTAATAATCCGTGAAGTTGGGTGATTTCAGGTGAGCCTGATTTTGATTCTCTATGTTTAACTTGCACTTTAATTCGGGGATTTATTGTGCCGAGTGGATCACGATAGGCAACAATATCAACTCCACCATCGGGACCTTTGGGCGCTACAAATGGGGTGTGATACCCCATTCCACGCAGCAATGCTGCAACTATGTCTTGAAACTCATAAGGATTTTTGGAGTCCAAAAATGCCTTTATTCCTTCGTGAGCCTTATCTTCAATTTGCTCTAGAGTTGCAATTTGCTCATCCTCGGATGAGGGTTTATACTCTTCTTGAATTCCAATATTCAAGTCGTTTCTATTTTGTCCTGCACGCCAATTTTGATAACCCTCATGAATTGATCTTGCAAGTCCCTCAACTCCTTGAGTGAGGGCATTTTCTCCTTCTGTAGTAATTGACCAAATTCCCTTCTTTTTTACCAGAAAACCGGCTTTAACAGCCCCGATACTTCTAAACTGAAGAGCAGACCACCAGCGGGGATTTCCATTTTTTTCGTAAATTTTTCTACCCTCTTCATCAATTTGGACAGTTTCTCCTACAATTTTTGAAACTTCACTTCCTCTCATTGTTCCTCCATTCTTTTGAATGATTTTGAGAGCTTCGTAGATTACAATTTCTGATAAATTTGCCATAAACCGCCTAAGTGGATTGTTTAATTTTTTCCATGATCATTTCCTTAAATCATTCGCCGCGGGTCATCACGAAAAGACACTTGCCAGTACTTCGTTTTTCCCAAAGTGCTCCTAAAATACGCTTTTCCATTTCTTCAGGAAGATCATAACGATCATTGCCTTTGTGTTCGACCGCCAAAATCACCCCATTTTTTAGTTTTGCAATAAAGTCAGGATAAAAGCGATCTGTGGAGGTTTGTAGTGACCAGCTTGTCTTTTTTCGCTCGACGTTTCTCACCCAAAATTCGACTTCGGGTATACTATTGGCAATAAAGGCGGCACAATTTGTCTCCTCTCCTTGAGACTTTAAGTTTCCAATCACGGGGTAGAAATGTTTTTTAAGTTCGATGAATCCTTTATAAGGCACATCGCAGTCATAGTTATCTGCTAAAAACCGCGGCTGGTCGGGAACGATTTTCGTTTCAAAAATATCATCCTGCTGAATAAGGGTCTGATAAACCTCCTTGAGAGCCATTCCCTTGGCAACATCGAGTTTTGAGGTGAGGGCATTACGAAGTCTAAATTTTCGATAAACTAAATCCTCCAAAGAAAAACAACGATCCTTCAATAGCGAATGTATCGCTTTGGTGATGAAGGCGGCTTTTTCATCTGGAATGATGTTTTCATCATAAATATTTCTTTCAATCCATGCGATGAGGCGTTCTGCAGTCCAATCACATTTCATCTCAAACAGCGTCATCTGCGCTTCTAAGGCTTCGCCGTATTTGAGTTTAAATTCACCGCGCTTATCGATGTCAAACTGTCCTTTTTGAGAGGTGAACTCGCTTTTTGGGAATTCCTTTTCATCCAGAGTTGCATTCGCCTTGAGAATATCCCAATCGGCACTGAGAAGATGAGTTTTTTCAAAGTCCTCCCATAGATCTTCTGAACGGTAGGCAAGAACCGGAATTTCAAATTTTTCCCCCTTCTCCGATGGAGTCTGCTCCCTCGTTCCATTTTTTTGATTTAAAGCGTGAATCGCTTTTTCCGCCTCCGCTTTCCCTTCCGGTGTGGTAAAGGTCGCTAGGATTGTTTTTTGGGCTGAATCGTCGATCTTTCCTCGAATGGTGACCGATCTTTTTTCCGGAGTGATTTCAAATTGATCTTTAATTTTAGAGGGAACCGATTGATCAAAAACAAAGGAGCCTTCGGGAGGTTCAAAGGTCACCTCTTGATCTGCATAGGCTTGCAACTCCATTTCAACGCTCGTGGAAGCGGGTCGAACAAGGTCTTCCGCCTCTTGTCTTTGAAATCCGCTTTTTACGAGTCCATCTTTGAGACTCGAAGCCGTTGCCTCAAAGTTGGCAGAGGTCGCAAAGGCATAGGCGAGATTTAAAGGGGGTTCTTCCTTCCGACGTGCGTAAGGCATTCGGAGAATACGCCCTAAAATCTGTTCAACCGCTGTTGCTGAAGTGGTCGGTCGAAAAGTACAAAGGACATAGGCAAAGGGACAGTTCCAGCCCTCACGGAGTTTATCGATGGTAATAATGAATCGGATCAAGCATTTTCGATCCATCAGATCGACTCCACTAATTTCATCCAATTCTCCTGTTGCAATCGCAATTTGGTTTTCAGAAATACCAAAGTCTTGCATCAGAGTCGATTTCACTCGCTCAGCCGTAAAGGTTTCGAGCTGTTGATCCTGTCGTTCAGCTTGGATCAACATGATTGGACGTAAATACTCTCCCGCTCTTTTTTCCTCAAGATCCGCACTTTTTTGAAGGGTATCAAGACAGGCGATGGCATCTCTCACGACCTCTTGCCATTGGGGGCGAGTCGAAAGTTCCAAGGGAAGCTTGATCATCTCCGCTGCCCGGAGTGAATAAGCGGAGACGCTATAAAGGACATTGCTCGGATTTTCATCTCTAGCTGGGGTTGCGGTGAGCTCCAAAATCGCCGAGGGATGAAAACCGGCTAAGATGTCAAACGCCAGTTTACTACCCTGATTATGGGCCTCATCGACAATGATAAACGGTCGGTGCATTTTAATCACATCGACAAGAGAGTGGTTACCGACAACTTCCGATTGCGCTTTCCCTTGAAAATGTGCCATGAGTTGACCATTTTCTTTATAGGCATTGAGTTTAGAAGTATTTCCTCGTTTAAAAGCTTGCATGGTCGCCACTAAAATCACATTTGAGCCTGTTAGGGTTGAGGGTTGAATCGAGGTCGCTTCCTCGATCTCGATCACCTCGTAACTTCCCAACTTTGCCCCCATCATCGTTCGGAGAATAGATCCAGAGCTTTTTAGATCCCGTATCGTCTGTGTTCGAATGGTCTCTGTCGGAACAAGCCAAAGAGTGAGGCTTGAATCCGTGTGAAGCAGATGACGATTGATTCGTTCAATGGCTAATCCCCCGACAAGGGTCTTTCCACCCCCTGTGGGGATACGAAGACAGACATACGGAACCTCAGGCATCGGTTGGAGAGGGCGATAGAGGATTTTTGTCCCGAACCATTTTTCGGTTGTTTCTTCAAAGGCGTACGAGACATTGCCCGTCTTAGAAACATGGGCACAAAACTGACTGAAGTAGTCAAGCGAGTCATCTTGATAGGGTTTGGTATTCATGAGATTTTTAGATAGCGATTCCGGGCCTTAACCATCGCTTCGTGGAGTTTCTGGATTAACCGAGCTTTAGGGAGCATTTTTGTCCAATAAGAGGAGACTTGAATCCCGCTTTTTTGTAAATCGAGAAGCTCGATCGCCTCCTCTTTTTTTCCAGCGCAGAGGATGAGCCCTAAGGGAGATTCTTCTCCTTTTTTCTGTTCATATCGTTTGAGCCAAGCCAGATACAGCTCCATTTGTCCTTTGTCGGCTGGCTTGAAATCCCCAATTTTTAATTCGATGGCAATGAGCCGCCTTAAGTCACGATGGTAAAAGAGAAGATCGAGATAGTAATCGACTCCATCAAGACTGATCCGTTTTTGCCGTTCGACAAAAGTAAAACCGACCCCTAACTCTAAAATAAAGGATTCAATCTCCCGTAAAACCGCAGCTTCAAGATCTTTTTCTGAGTAAGAATCCTTTAAACCGAGAAAATCAAGGATATAGGGATCACGGAAAACAAGATCGGGAGTGGTTTTCCCAGTCGATTTCAATTCGGCGAGTTCCTTCGAGATCAGTTTTTCCGGTTTTTTCGAGAGCGTTGTCCTCTCAAAGAGCATTGATTGAATCTTCTCTTCGAGAATCCTTTTACTCCATTTCTCTATCTTGCATATTTCGATATAAAAATCCCGCTTCAGGGGGTCTTCAATGCGAATCAACTCTAAAAAATGACTCCAGCCCAATTGTGCAGACAGTGTCTGCACAATCTTGAGTCGAGGAAAAACCTCCGAAAAGCGGATCATCTGAAAAAGGTTTCGTCGGCTAAAACCACGCCCGAACTCTTCTGTAAGGGATCGGGAAATCTCATCCACAACCTTTTCACCATATTGAGCTCGGTTATTATTCAAAATCTCCTTTTGAATGCGATTGCCGATATTCCAATAAAGCAACGTCAAAGTGGCATTGACCGTTACCGCAACGCTTTGACGGGAGGAGAGGATCAGTTCCCGAATCTCGCCTAAAAGGGGGTTTGAAAGGGAAAGAGATTTTTTCACAAACGGTCGACCTTTAGCTCAGAAGGAAGTTGTTTGAAAATGACCCCCATTTTTTTGAGACGCTCTTTGCTGATCCGACATCCATTTCCGTAAATCACTTTCATTCCCTCAAAGGCTTTGAGTTTTTGATAAATCGGAAGCGTGAGAATATTCCCTCCATTCACCGTTTTATCGCCGAGAATTCCGTTATAAAGAAGATAAATACCGACATTACGGCATTCTCCTAGGAAAGGATCGTTAAAAATTCGTTCACGGGGAAGCGTCTCTCCTGTCTCGATGAAATAGACATGGCGCGCTAAGTCAGCGAATCGTACTGCTGATTCACGGATTTTTCCGAATTCATCAAAAAGGGGTTCCCCTAACGTGCAATAGCGAAAGCCTCCGCCAAGTCCCTCGATTTGTTCCCCTTGGACATTCGTATAGCCTTGCATCACCCGACGAACACGTTGAGCTGTTACGGTTGGGGCAATTTTTGAATCCATTTCTACTAAAATAAATTTACGACTGCCTCCGTCTTGAATGTTCATATTCAGTACGGCATGTCCAGTGGTTCCAGATCCTGCAAAACAGTCGAGAATTAGAGAGTCGGAGCCAGTTGTAAGATGTAAAATACGCTTCAATAATCGAACAGGTTTTGGCGTTTCAAATATAGCTTCTTGGGGGAATAGATCGTTGACTTCCTTCTTTCCTTCTTGATTGTGACCGACATCACTGTATTTCCAAATTGTCTGACAAGCAGTCCCTTGTTTTACTTCTGAAAGAAACCTTTTTATTGCCGGAACATTGTTTCCGTTTGAACCAAACCAAACGCGATTATCTTCAATCATTTTTTTAAAAACAGGTTCGGTGTAAACCCAACAACGTCCGTTTGGCAAAATATGTTGCTTTCCGTTTGGGGCAGTTAATACATAGAACTGGCTTTTTGTACCATGACCACCTTGAGCCGTTGCGTCAGCTGGCTTCCATACTCCCCGAGGATCATTATCAAGATTCCGATAACGCGCGTTCATTTCATCTGATCTCTCTAATAAGTTAGGAAACCAATTTAATTTTTTTTTCGCATAAACAATTATGAAATCATGAGATTCGGAAAACCATTTTACAGCATTTTGGGGACTATACCGTTTTTCCCAGACGATTGTATTGATAAAATTATTCTCTCCAAAGATCTCGTCCATTAGCAATCTAAAGTTTCCGGCTTCATTATCATCCAAACTTACGAAAATAGCTCCATCCTCTCTTAAAAACTTCTTCAACAAAACCAATCTTGGATACATCATGCAAAGCCACTTATCATGACGCGATAGATCCTCTGCCTCTTTGCCAACGACTTTTCCCAGCCATTTTTTGATCTCAGGGCTATTGACGTTATCATTGTAAATCCATCCCTCATTTCCGGTATTATAGGGAGGATCGATGTAGATGCACTTCACTTGCCCTGCGTAGTGTGGAAGAAGAGCTTTTAGTGCGAGAAGGTTATCCCCTTGAACAATCAGATTTCCAGAACCAGGGTCACCGCAGGAGAGATCGGGAACATCTTTTAAAAGATGGAAAGGAACCTCACGATGGTGATTTACTACGGCCTCTTTTCCAATCCAATTCAATGTCGGCATTGGATCGTTTTAAAGAGCTTTTAAGTAATGTCAAATCACTGAAGCTCAAAACGTCAGTTCTCTTGCTATTTTTTCGGTGAAACGCTCTTTTTTTAAAGGCCTGATTTCCTGAGTTCCCTATTCAAAATGCCTTTCGCTTTGGGCTCTATTAAATGTATCCTCTTTACGCGATTTAATAGGGCAGCGGAAACTTCGCTGTCATTTGATGCACTTTGGATTTAATCGCCGCTAAACGAACAACATCGGAACGATGGATGATCGCTTCATGGATGAAATCAGCGATTTCGATCATTTGAGCCTCTTTCAGTCCACGACTCGTCATCGCAGGGGTTCCTAGTCGAATCCCTCCGGATTTAAAGGGAGACTGCGTATCAAAAGGAATCGAGTTCTTGTTGCAGGTGATTCCCGCTAGATCCAGGGTCTCTTGAACCTCTTTGCCGTTCAGTCCTTGCGGTTGAACATCGACGAGCATCAGATGGTTTTCAGTAGTCCCCGAAACGATTCGATAGCCATTCTTTTTCATCGCATCGCAAAGGGCTTTGGCGTTGAGAACGACCTGTTTTTGGTACGCTTTAAAGGCTGGCTTCAGAGCCTCTCCCAAACAAACCGCTTTTCCGGCGATCACATGTTCAAGGGGACCCCCTTGAATTCCAGGGAAGGTTTGGGAGTCGAGTTCTTTCCCGTATTTTTCCTTGGCCATGATCAAACCCCCTCGTGGTCCACGAAGAGTTTTATGGGTCGTTGTCGTTACAAAATCAGCATACGGAATCGGGGAGGGGTGAACTCCTGCCGCAACAAGTCCAGCGATATGGGCCATATCGACGAGGAGCATCGCGCCAACAGCATCGGCGATTTCACGCATTTTCTTGAAATCGATGACCCGAGGATAAGCTGAGGCTCCCGCCGTAATTAATCGGGGCTTATGTTCAATTGCCATTTCATGGAGTTGTTGATAATCGATTGTCTCAGTCTCTTTGCTCACGCCATAATGAACCACGGTGTAAAAACGTCCGGAGAAATTCATTTTATGGCCATGAGTCAAATGCCCTCCATGGGAGAGATCCATCGTCAAAATGGTATCTCCCGGTTTAAGGAAGGCGAAATAGACCGCCATATTGGCTCCTGATCCGGAATGAGGTTGGACATTGACGTATTCGGCACCAAAAAGTTCTTTAGCTCGATCAATCGCAAGTTGCTCGATCTGATCCACAAACTCGCAGCCGCCATACCAACGACGTCCTGGATAGCCTTCCGCATATTTATTGGTAAGACAGGAGCCTTGAGCCTCCATGACCGCACGACTGGTAAAGTTTTCGGAGGCAATCAACTCGATATTTTCAAACTGACGCTTTCCCTCTTGTTGAATCAAATCATAAATCAGAGAATCGGTTTCACGGAGAGAAGGAGCTGAGGAGCTTGAGCCACAAGAGTGAGCAAGGGCATCCATTTTTTCAATGCGGCGGTTATGTCGGCCTCCTTCAAAAATAGCTCCGGTCCATGCCTCAAGAATTTCAGCCACTTTTTTCGGTTTGATATCATTCGCCGCAAGACACATCACATTAGCATTATTATGTTGTCGGGTGACTTTGGCTGTCTCAGGAGTGGAGATGAGGGCGGCATGAATCCCTGGGACTTTATTCGCGGCCATACTCATTCCGATTCCTGATTTGCAGAGCAAAATTCCAAATTCGGCATCTCCAGAAATAACCGCTTGAGTCACAGGGCCGACGAAGTCGGGGTAATCGACCGACTCTCCGCTATTCGTCCCCATATCTACCACCAGGTAATTTTGAGAAAGAAGCCACTCTTTAACTGTTTTTTTGAGTTCAAATCCGCCGTGATCCGCGCCGAGAGTGACCGTTTTTTGTTTCATAAAAGAATGTTGTTTTTTTTGATTTTTGATCCAGTTGAGGAGTGTTGGCATCGAGAGGGAGAGTTGTTCGCGTGTCGCTCGATAAACCTCTCGGGTTTGACCGATAGGATCGTAGATTTCACGGAGTTCCAAAGGAATATTTTCCTCAAAATGACGAATTAAAAAGGTTTTTTCTGCGGCTTCAGGAAAAATCATGAGGATATGATCAAGATGACTGTAGGTCATGACGAAGATTCCAGCCGATTCCTCAACTAATTTTTCAGTGAGCGGTTGACTTCGATGCTTGGAGATATCAAGACCAATCTCCTGCATAACCTCGACGGAATGAGTGCTTGCAAGTTGACCGAGCGGAGCCGCTAATCCGGCTGAGGAAACCTCAATTTCTGGGTCATTTTTCACAAGGTCACGAAAGAGACCTTCCGCCATCGGACTTCGACAGATGTTACCAGTACAAATAAAGAGAACCTTTTTCATAGCAATTCGATGCACAGAATTGAGCGGGAATTCTAAAAATGACCAGCTTGTTTTTTATTTAATTACTGCTGAGAGGAGAAAAAATCTTCGAGGGAGGTCTTTTTGACTCGAGGTTTCGATTTTGAGTTCGATTTATTTTCTCGAATCGATTTGTTCGCAGGACGATAGTCCTTTTCCATGGTCTGATAGTGCTTAAGCTCTCCTTGAGCCTCTTTAAGTTCCGAGTCGAGACGGTTTTTGGTCTTCGTTTGGAAGACTTTTAAAAACTCTTTCGAGGTCAAGGCCTTCATATATTCCCATGCCGGGCCTTTTTCGAGAGATCTCATCTGACTTTCAAGCTTAAAAATCTGTTTCTCAAAGACAATATTGACCTTAAAAACCGTTGAAAGATGAGGATGATTGGAATGAACACTTTCGTGAGCCTCAACAATCAAGGCGACCCGGTTCAGTTCCTCTAAATTGCAGGTTTGGTAGGCGAATTGAGCCTCAAACCAAAGATCGTCCCAATGAGGGTGAGATACCGTCCGCATATCGGGATGTAGTTTTCGAGCCAGATAACGATAGGTCTCTTTGAGGGAACGCTTTTGATTGCAAGAACCGATCTTTGGGGAGCGCTGAGGACGAAAGCCAAAAGTTTTTTCAAATGAATCCCGAAAACTATTTTCTTCAGGATCTTCAGAATCCGGTTCCTCCTTTTTTTCCTCCGCCTTTTCAGCCTTTTCAAGGACTCGTTGGTAGGCTTCTTCTAGAGAAATACCGTAGCGGAGGGCGATGAGTTCTGCCTCGGTAAAGCGGCCTTGGAGTTCGGAGGATTGAGATTTAATGAGTTGAATCTGCGTGACAATTTTAGAAAAGTTTTTCTTCATCCAAGCTTCATAAGCCGGCTCATCTTGAAGTTCAAAAAGCTCAATTTTGCTTTTGAGTGAATGGATTTGATCGATATAAGATTGATAACGCTCGATAAGGATCTTTTTAATCGGAGGATTTTCAACATGAACTAAGTTCTTGCATGTGAATGTGTTAGATAAATTATTACGTGATGATGCAAGTCGTTTTCGCATTGTTTGAATAGCTTAGCACCCTTTTTTGAAATTTCTAGTTAAAATGTTCAGAAGGAGTCAGTTTCACTTCAGTCCAGATAAATCGGTCAAAGACTGAAACCAAGGATTTATCTTTCATGAAAACACTTCTAGGCCCATTTACATCGCATTGAATCCGGATTTATGATTTTTAAAAAGAGTGAGGGACTAATCGAATGATTTTTTGATTTTCCATTTTGAATCGGAGCTCTCCGAGTTGAGCGATTTCAGCATCATGAGTGACGAGAATAACGGTAATTTTCTCTTCTTGGTGGATTTTAAGCAGTAGATCAACAATTCCATGGGCTGTTTGACGATCTAAATTGCCCGTCGGCTCATCGGCAAGAAGGAGTTGGGGGCGATTGCGAAGCGCACGCGCGATCGCGACCCGTTGTTGTTCCCCGCCACTGAGTTCAAGCGGTCGATGATCGGTCCGATGACTAAGTCCAACTTTTTCGAGAAGTGCATAAGAGAGTTCCGGATTCTCTTTCCCTTGAATCATCGCAGGTAGTTCGACATTTTCTAAGGCGTTTAGTTCCTGAAGGAGGTGATAGGATTGAAAGATGAATCCGACACTTAGATTGCGCCATTCGGAAAGGGCATTTTGAGTGAGCGAGGAGAGTGAGGTGTTATTCCAACGAACCTCCCCTTCATCGGGAGTGTCTAATCCCCCGAGAAGATGGAGAAGCGTGCTCTTTCCACTTCCAGAAACCCCTTGAATCGTGGCAAAGGTATGACTGGGGATCTCTAAATTCAGTTGATCGATCACCGAGGTTTGTCGGGGTCCGATGGAGTAGTTTTTTCTGAGATTATGGGCGGTGAGCACCTCGTGACTCTAGGAGAACTTTGGGGATATTCCAGAGAAATAGTCTAAAAAATTTAACCGCCAAGGTAAAGACAAAGTACGCCAAAAGAGAGTTTTAACAGGGATCGACAAGATTCACAGGATGCCTGAAAGACAGTTCTTAATTCCAGTATTTTTTGAATAAATACAGATGAATGAACCATAATGGGATTGATCCTAAAGAATAGGTAATTCCTTCAAGGTATATTCCGTTCCAGAGATAGTTGTTCCCAATAATCAAACAGGCGAATGAACCAAAGAAAGCCCCTAGGCTGACAAAGATAAGGAATACAACCAAGGGAAAATAGAGAATCGATCGCCAAAGGAGTGATAAAATAGGAAATTTATTTTTCATATCTGGATCGCAAGCTTTTGAAACTCCTCTTCGGTCAAGATTTTGATCCCTAGTTTTTGGGCCTCGGTCAGTTTGGAGCCAGCGGAATCTCCCGCAATCAGATAGGAGGTTTTTTTGCTGACACTTCCCGAGACTTTTCCTCCGGCGAGTCGGATCTGATCGGCGATCGATTCTCGAGGACGACTCAAGGTGCCGGTGATCACAAAGGTCATTCCTGAGAATTGAGTGCTTGTCGTCGCTCCGGAGTTGTCCGATTCCGATCCTATGTTGAGCCCCAGGGCACGAAGTTTTTCGATGCGCTCCCGATTTTCGGGGTTTTGAAAATAGGTGACGATGCTTGCTGCCATGACCTCTCCAATCTCATGGATTTGAAGGAGATTTTCCGTGGTCGCATGGAGAAGTCGATCGATGGTTTTAAAATGAATCACCAAGGTCCGTGCCGATTCGACTCCGAGGTGAAGGATTCCCAATCCAAAGAGCAATCGCCAAAATTCGCGGCTCTTACTTTTTTCAATGGCCGAAAGAAGGTTAAGTGCTGATTTCTTTCCCATTCGCTCGAGTTGGGTCAGATTTTCTTCGGTCAGCTGATAAAGATCGGAAAAGTCACGGACTAATTTTTGGTTGACCAGTTGTTCGACCAGCGACTCACCGAGTCCATCAATATCCATCGCATTACGATGAGCGAAGTGGAGGAGTTTCCGTTTGAGTTGAGCCACACAGGTCGAGGAGGTACATTTTAAGAAAAGCCCTTCCCATTGCAGCAACGATTGACAGGCAGGGCAATAGGTGGGGGGAATAATCGTCTGCTCGAGTCCCGTTCTTTTTTCGAGTACAACGCCGATGACTGCGGGGATGACTTCCCCGGCTTTTTCGATCGTTACAAAATCCCCCTGCATGATTCCTTTGCGTTTAATTTCATCAAAGTTATGAAGGGTCGCTCGACTGACCGTTGATCCGGCAAGAAGCGTGGGGGTGAGCTCGGCTACGGGAGTGATCGTCCCGGTTCTTCCGACTTGAAAGGTTATGGAGTGAAGTTGGGAGATCGCCTGTTCTGAGGCATATTTATAGGCAATGGCCCAACGGGGGGCTTTGGCGGTGGAGCCGAGGGTCTCACGAATTGGCCATTCATTAATTTTGATGACCGCTCCATCCGTATCGTAGGGGAATTGAGTGCGAATTTGATCGAGCTCATCGATGGAATCGAGAAGTTCCTTTTCTGAGGAGCAGAACCAGGTTTTTTCAGGAATCGAAAATCCCTGTTCCTGAAGTAAATGCAGCCACTCTTTTTGATTTTTACAGGAAATTCCTTCGATCTTACCTGGGCTATAGAGAACAATCGCAAGGGGACGTTGAGCGACGATGCGGGGATCAAGCTGTTTGAGAGAGCCCGCGGCGGCGTTGCGAGGGTTGGCAAAGGGATCTTCTCCTTCTAATTGTCTCATTTCGTTGAGACTTTCAAATGCTTTGCGCGGGAAATAGACCTCGCCACGGACTTCAAGAAGAGGGATCGGATCGCGAAGTTTCAACGGAAGCGTGCGAATTGTTTTGAGGTTTTGGGTGACATCATCCCCTCTCTCGCCATCTCCGCGGGTAAGACCTTGGAGGAGGAATCCATTTTCATAACGGAGTGAGACGGCGACTCCATCGATTTTCGGTTCAACGATAAAGGAGATTTCGGAGTGTCCTAACGCTTTATGGGTACGAACGAGGAATTCGCTGACCTCCGTTTTGGAATAGGTATTCTCCAGACTCATCATGGGAGTGGAATGAGGAAGAGATTGAAATTGATCGAGCGGTTTTCCTCCGACTCGTTGGGTGGGGGAATCGGAGGTGATCCATTCGGGATGAGCTCTTTCTAGGGTTTGAAGCTCTAAGTAAAGACGATCATATTCGCGATCGGAGAGAATCGGCTGTGCCTCTCCATAATAGGAGTGATCACAGGTTTTGAGGTACTCGACGAGTTCTTGATAGCGTTTAAGGCTGGGTTCGGCGTTTTGCATAAAGAAAAGAAAGAGAGGTTCCAAAGGCACCGCCGAGAGCGTCGGCGATCCAATCGTAAATATCGCAACTTCTTCCAGTGAATCGTTGGTAGTTTTCATCAGCAGCTCCCATAACCATTGTTGCGACCCAAGTGGAGAGGGGGTTTGAAAGTGCAGGGTAAAAAGCAATTCCAGCTCCTGTGTAGAGAATAAAATGAACCAATTTATCGTTCACCCATTTGGGGCCTGATTGAAGTTCTCGGGGGGGGATGCTGGAGAGACCGAAAAGGAAAAGAGCGTAAAGAGAGAGAAAAATGTATTTTTTTACTTTTGGAATCATGGGAATTTGATAGATACTATTGATTATGGGGATTACCAGCAAAGAAAATTTTATATTGGGCATTGAGGGCGGCGGAACGAAAACAACTTGGTCACTTGTGGACGAACAAGGAAAAGTGATCGCTCAAGGGATCGGGGAGGCAAGTAACCTGCATCATGTCAGTGACCCCACCTTGCTCCGTATTTTTGCTGCGATTCGTCGAAGTCTGACGGTGAAACCGCAATCGATCGGAGCAGCCTTTGCCTCCTGTCATTTGGAGCGGGATCGTCAACGAGTCAGAAAATTGCTTTTACAAACATGGCCTAAAGTCGAAAAAATCGTGGTCGATGAGGATACCTGTTCGGCTTATGCCGGCTGTCACGGTCAAGGGAATGGAATTATTATTATTGCCGGGACTGGCTCCAATGTTTTTGGAATTAAAAATGGGCGACGCGAAAAAGCGATGGGATGGGGGGGATTGATGGCCGATTTCGGAAGTGGTTATGCGATCGCGCGAGCGGCTTTTGTCGCTTGTTATGATTATTTTGATGAAACTCAAAAAATGGGAATTCTCGCCAAGTTAATTGTCAAGAAGGCGGGGGTTTCTGATCTTGAGGAATTTGTCGGCTATATTTTAAATCGTGAGTCGAAAACAGAGGTTGCTTCTTACACTCCTTGTGTTTTTGAAGCAGCTGAAAAGGGAGATCCTCTTGCAAAAAAAATTATTGCGGAGCAGGCAGATTTATTGGCAAAGCGGGTTGGCTACGTCACGAAGCGTTTGGGTTTGAAGAAACCGGATATTGGAATGGTCGGAAGTCTTTTTGAAAAGCAGCCGGTCTATTTCTCTATTTTTTGTAAAAGCGTTAAGAAATATCTTCCGACCGGAAGACTTTTTGTTAGTCAGATTCCCGGATCGATCGGGGCAACGCTTTTAGTGAAACATCCTTTGGACCTGAATCAATCGTGATTTCTCGTTCTCGATCTCCCCAAAAAAAACAACCATTGCTATCGATAAAAGAGTCCTCGATCGTCACCGAGTCTCTTCATCCCTCTTCGAAATCGTTAACCTCTCGAACGACTGCTCAGCTCGTAAAGCTTTTTATTGATGAGGAGCGAAAGGTAGAAAGGGCACTTCGGACTCAGTCCGAACAGTTGGTTCAAGCGGTGGAGATCATTCATCAGGCTTTCTCTAGAAATGGACGTTTGATTTATCTGGGAGCGGGGACGAGTGGTCGTTTGGGGGTTTTAGATGCGAGCGAAATTCCCCCGACCTTTGGTTTCCCTCCGAATCGTGTGATTGGCCTGATTGCTGGCGGTCAAAAAGCGCTTTTTAAGAGTCAAGAAGGAGTCGAAGATTTGCCTTCGGGAGCAGTTTTGGAGTTAAAAAAGTTGAAGCTCAAACAAGAGGATATCGTTTGTGGAATTGCCGCCAGTGGACGCACTCCTTATGTGATAGGGGCTCTGACCTTTGCGCGAGCTCAAAAAGCAAAAACCATATTGATCACTTGTAATCCGCTCCGAAAAAAAAATATCACGGTCGATGTTGCGATCGATCTTCCGACCGGACCCGAGATTATTGCAGGATCAACCCGATTGAAGGCAGGAACAGCGACAAAAATTGCGCTTAATCTATTGACCTCAATCTCGATGATCCGTCTGGGACGTGTGCAGGAGGGGCGAATGATCCATCTTCAGGCGAGCAATCAAAAACTAAAAGATCGTGCGATTCGAAATGTGATGGAACTGGGGAGAGCCACGAGAAGGGAAGCGGAACGACTTTTAAATCAAAATCGATGGAACGTCGCCAAGGTGCTTGAGCTCCTCCGATCGACGTAAAAAGGAGACAATGATTATTGCTGCCGATATCGTCTTAAAGGGGAATGGGGAGGTTTTGCCCCATGGAGCGATTCGAGTTCGCGGAAATACGATTATCGAGTGTGCCCCTCTATCCGAAATTTCCGGGAAAAGTCAGGAGAAGCTCATTGATCTTAAAGATTCGATTCTCTCCCCTGGATTCGTGAATGCCCATTGCCATCTCGATTATCAAGAATTTAAAGGGGTGATTCCCCCTCAAAAAAGTTTTACCGAATGGATTAAAAAGATTAACGCCTTGAAAAACGATTTCTCAAATCAAGATTATTGCGAGGCGATCCATCACGGCTATCAGGATCTTTTAAAGACCGGGACGACAACGGTTCTTAATATCGCCGCAATGCCCGAAGTTTTTCCCTATTTAACGGCCCCTCCTTTAAGAGTTTGGTGGTTCATGGAAATGGTCGATATCCGTTCTCGTCTTGGTACTGAGGAGGCTCTGATTGGATTTTTCTTTCTCATGGAGCGCACGAAGAAATGGTTGGGGGGAGTGGGACTTTCTCCTCATGCCCCTTATACCGCTTCTTCAGGGCTTTATCGACATGTCCGTCGGTGTGCCGATGCCACGAATATGTTGGTTTCAACGCATCTCGCAGAATCGCGCGAGGAACAGGAGATGTTTTTGTATGGAAAAGGAAGGCTTTACGATTTTCTGCAGAAATTAGGACGAGAGATGTCGGATTGCGGGCACGGTTCTGTTCTTTCCTCGCTTTGGGAAAGTGGGGTGATGACCTCCGATTGGATTTTAGCTCATTTGAACTATCTTCAGGAATATGACTTTGAAATTTTAAGACAATCTCGTCCCAAAGTCGTTCATTGTCCTCGTTGTCATACCTACTTTGGTCATCAACGATTTGAAATGGAGCGACTTGAGGAGATGGGGATTTTAGTCGCCTTAGGGACGGATAGTTTAGCGAGCAATCACTCTTTGGATCTGCGCTCTGAAGTGAGACATGCAAGGAATCATTATGAGCATAAAACTCCTGTTGAATGGTGGAGGATGATGACTTCCCACGGGGCTTGGGCGCTTAAGCAGGAGGGGAAGTTGGGGGTGATTCAAGAGGGGGCATTAGCCGATCTGGTGGCCTTTCCGATCTCTGGTGAAAAAGATTATTTTGAACAAGTTATCGAATCACGCTGTGCTCCTCATTATGTCATGGTCAACGGAAAGACCCTTCTCTTAGAAGAGAATTGAACCCCGATTATCTTTTGTGTTCTTGCGTTCTTTTGCGGCTAAATCTCTTATTTCAACTTTTCGCATCTCGAACTTTGTCGGCATGGATTTCACGACTCTTGCTAAAGCGACGCAATTTCTCTATTTTTCTTTTTATGTCCTGTTGTGATCCCCCGCCATCGCTCGCCCCTGTCCCTGAAGAGGGGGGGTGTTGTGATTCAAAGAAAATTGATTGGTTGTTTTGGATTGGGTTAGCGGTGACGCTGGTTGCTTTGCTTTGGACGGCTTTGAATTTCCCTTTTTTTCCGAAGGTAGGGCAGATCGCTCAGTCGATTGCACATACGACTCATGAGATGATCTTAGGGATCTTCATTGGGGTGGTGATTGTTGGCTTTTTAGAAACAATTCCGAAAGAGGCAGTGGGAGCAGTGATCGGCTCTCCAGGGGGATGGAGAGGAATCGGACGTGCGATGGTCGCTGGGCTTATTTTGGATTTGTGTAATCATGGAATTTTATTGATCGGAATGAGTCTTTATCGGCGTGGGGCCTCTTTGGGGCAGGTTTTCGCATTTTTGATTGCGAGTCCTTGGAACTCTTTTTCTCTGACAATTTTATTAAGTTCCCTGATAGGAATTCCTTGGACCTTGGCCTTCGTAGTCGGTTCTGCAGGGATCGCGTTTTTGGTGGGGATCATGGTGGAGCGTTTGGTGGAGGCCGGTTATTTTCCTCAGAACCCCCATCAAAATCAACTTCCTGAAAAAACCGATTGGCCTCTTGTTTTTAAAGGGTTGAAGAGCCTCGATCGCTCTCTTTTAGGGATTGTCAAAATAGTGGTGACGGGAGCGAGAGCTTCAAAAATGCTCTTTCGATGGCTCTTTTTAGGAACCATGATTACGGCTCTGATTCAAGTTTTTGTCCCTGAGAATTGGTACCTAGATTGGTTTGGACCGACGGAGATAGGTCTCTTGATGACTGTTCTTGCAGCAACGGTGATTGAAGTCTGTTCGGAAGGTTCCGTTCCGATCGCTGCCGATTTATTATTGAGAGCGCAAGCCCCTGGAAATGCCTTTACCTTTTTGATGGCCGGGGCCTCGACCGATATGACGGAGATGATCGCTTTAAAACAAACCACGGGTTCTTGGAGAGTCGCCTTATTACTTCCGCTCCTGACAGTTCCCCAGATTTTACTCATCGGATGGGTGATGAATCGTTGGTAAAAATCGGTTTTTTACTATTTTACATCTGAAATTGATTCAGCTAAGCTCCTGCACCTCAAACGAATAGGGAAACAGGATATGAAAAACAGCTCAACAAAGTTAAAGAAAAAAAGCCCATTAAGCGTTTCAAGCGCATCGAAGAAAATTGCACCCAGTATGAAAGGGAGCGATCTCGTGGTTGCCTGCCTTGAGCGTGAAGGGGTCGATACGATTTTTGCTTATCCTGGCGGAGCCAGTATGCAGCTCCATCAATCGTTAACTCATTCAAAAAAAATTCGCACAATTCTTCCTCGTCATGAGCAAGGAGGGGTTTTCATGGCAGGAGGTTATGCCAGAGCAACCGGAAAAGTGGGCGTTTGTATGGCGACCTCCGGACCGGGGGCGACAAATTTAATTACCGGAATTGCGGATGCCTATATGGATTCCGTTCCGCTTGTTGCCATCACGGGACAGGTTCCCTCTCATGCCATCGGCAAAGGGGCTTTCCAAGAGACCGATGTCTTTGGAATGACCTTGCCAGCAGTGAAGCACAGTTATCTTGTTTTAGATGCGAACGATATTCCTCGTGTGATTAAAGAGGCTTTTTATATTGCGAATACGGGACGTCCAGGTCCAGTGGTCATCGATATTCCGAAAGATGTTCAAGGAACCATGGTTCATCCGATTTTTCCGGATAAAGTCGAACTTCGTGGATTTAGTGAACCTCCGAAAGCCGATGATTTAGCGTTACATGAGATTTTAGGGCTGATTGAAAAATCGGAGCGCCCGGTTCTCTATGTCGGGGGTGGGGTGATTAGCTCCGATTCCTCCAAAGAACTCTATAAGTTTGCCAAGGCGACCAATATTCCGGTGACGACCACGTTGATGGGAATTGGCGCATTTCCAGAGAACGATTCTCAATCCCTCAAATGGCTCGGAATGCACGGAACTGTTTTTGCGAACTATGCCGTTGATCGCAGTGATCTTCTGCTTGCCTTTGGCGTTCGATTTGATGATCGCGTGACTGGAAAAGTTTCTGAATTTGCAAAACGGGCGACCATCGTTCATCTCGATGTCGATAACTCCGAGATTCACAAAAATAAAGTTGTTCAATTTCCGATTTTGAGTGATGTGAATTACGCATTAAAGCGTTTAAATAAAATCATCACGACAGAAAAACGTCGTCGTAAAACGTTCCCTCAATGGCATGCCCAGATTTCAGAATGGAAAGAGAAATATCCGTTAAACTATCAGCAAGTTCCAGGGCGAATCATGCCTCAGACGGTGATTCGAGAGTTGTATGAAATGACCAAAGGGGAGGCGATCATCACCACCGGGGTCGGTCAACATCAGATGTGGGCTGGTCAATATTATGATTTTGTTCATCCTCGCAGCTTTTTGACTTCGGCAGGACTGGGGTCGATGGGATTCGGTTATCCAGCTGCCCTCGGAGCTAAAGTCGCTTGTCCGGATCGGGAGGTCATTGATATCGATGGAGATGGAAGCTTTGTGATGAATATTCAAGAGCTTGCCGCCGCGACTGCCGAGAAGATTCCTGCAAAAGCGATTATCTTAAATAATCAATATTTAGGAATGGTTGTTCAGTGGGAAGATCTGTTTTTTAAAAGCAATCGAGGCCATACCTTCTTGGGAATTGCGAATGAACCGGATCGTATCTTTCCGGATTTCGTTAAAATTTGCGAAGGATTTGGTGTTGCTGCAGAACGCGTGATCGATCCCAAGGATTTAAAGCCGGCTTTAAAACGTTTATTAGCTTCGAAGACCGCTTATCTCCTGGATGTCATGGTGCCTTATACCGAACATGTTTTTCCGATGATCCCTGCCGGCGGAACGGTGAATGAGATTATTATGGAGCCGATGAATAAAGGGAGTGAACTCAAAGGGGAAGTCCCCGGTTAATCCCTCCGCAACGGTCTCAATACAGTTGAGAGTGACAAACGGATGCGGCTGATTCAAAAACAATCCTTGGAGAGTTCTTTTGGACAAAAATGATCTTTATTGGATGAGTGAGGCACTTGCATTGGCTCAAAAAGCAAAAGGATTCACAAGCCCAAATCCGTGCGTCGGTGCCATTCTTGTTCGCGATCAAGTCCTCATCGGAAAAGGGGCGCATCGAAAGGCGGGGACTCCTCATGCGGAGGTCATGGCGGTACGGGATGCCGTTCGCAAGGGATATACGGTTCGTGGATCAACTCTCTATGTCACCTTAGAGCCTTGTTGCACCCACGGGAAGACTCCTCCCTGTACGAATTTAATTATTCAAGAAAAGATCAAAAGAGTTGTCGTTGGTGCGACCGATCCGAATCCTGATCATTCCGGTAAGGCCTTTAAAATTCTTAAGAAAGCGGGAGTGACCGTCACGGTAGGAGTTTTAAAGGAGGACTGTTCCTTCTTGAATCGCGATTTTAATCATTGGATTACTTTCGGGACCCCATGGGTCACATTAAAAGCCGCCATGAGTTATGATGGACGAATCACGCGTCCTACAGGCGAGAGCTCGTGGT
>CAMAQI010000018.1 GCA_945860255.1 Methylacidiphilum caldifontis | reverse complement strand
CTCCTTGGGATTTTAAACGGACGAAGAGATGTTTTTGAAATCGACTCGCTTCACAACCGTTTTTAATAAGTGCAGCGAGGGATTGGAGAAGGGAGAGTTTGGGTAATAGGATCGAGTCCGTTGTTCTTTCGACAGTAAATTCGGCTCTTTGAAAGTGTTCAGGTTTTAAGTACGGGCGAATAGCTAAGGGAATTTCGGAGCAGGAGATCATTTCGGGGGGCTGTCCTGAGCTTCGTGAAGTTTCAAGACTCAGTTTTTCTAGGATGTGTCGGCAACGATCAACTTCCTGGCGGATGATGCTTGCATCGGTTTTACATTCATAATCCTTGCAATGCTCACAGGCGCGGTGGGAGAGGTCTGCGCTGGCGATGGCAATTGTACTGAGGGGAGTTGCCATTTCGTGGGCGACACCAGCGGCGAGAGTCGCGAGCGAAGAAAATCGTTCCATGCGCACGGTCTGAATTCGGGATTCGTTCAGTTCCCGATTTCTCTCAGCAAATGCGATGCTGAGTTTTTTGACGAAGTAGGCGATGAAACCGGCAACAAGGACGAGAGCGATCCACATTCCGTGAAGGTGTAGGTCAAATAAATCATTGGAATTTTGAAGAGAATGAAGGCAGTGGGGAGAAAAGAAAAGGATAAGACTGCAAAGAGAGCATTGAAGAACAAGCCAGAAAACCCAAGAGCTTGGGAGGAGAATCGCTCCAAGAGTGACATGAAGGAGGTAGAAGGCTGTAAAGGGGTTGTGATATCCTCCTCCCCAGTAAAGCATGGCGGTGAGGATAAAGGTATCCCAAATGAGGATGGTACCGCATATCCTGGAAGAGTGGTTATTTGCTCTTAAATTTAAAAACTCCAGGATTCCATTACTGGTCGCGGTGAGAGAGATAAAGGCGGTGAGCAACGCATAAGGGAGATCGAGTCTGAGAATACACCATGCGGCAAAGCAGGTAAAACTTTGACCTACAACCGCACACCAACGGAGGCGAATAAGCCAAAAAAGATCACCAGGAAATCCTTTTTCAATTTCAGTCAATTTCGATTTTGAAAAAAACATAATTTATCTAACTTGAATCAATTTTGAAGTTAAGGCCTGGAGAGGCAAGCTTCAAACGAACGCTTTTTTAAAAAGAGTGCGGCATTTTGTCGCAGGGGGGGATCAGATCATCAAGAATCGGGCTGTAATATTCCAGGCTCGTGTATGATCTTGATCATGATTTCCCCATTCTTTTTTTCTCACATTCTCTCCGGCCAGGGTCATAGATTTATTCAGGGATTTTCCCATCCCTGGCATGGCTTGGATCATATTCTCGCGATGGTGGCTGTTGGGCTATGGGCAGTTCAAGCTCCGACGGCATATACCCGCCTATCCGAGTGATGCGAAAAAAAGAGGGGAAGAGGGGACGGTCGTTCTTTTTGTCGAGCTTACGGAGGAGGGAAAGGTGAAGTCGACGCAGATTCAATCAAGTAGCGGGTATACGGCTCTCGACCGAGCGGCCCTTGATGCTGTGCGTCGATGGAGATTTCAGCCGGCGAAGATGGGGGGGATTGGGATCAAGTCGTCCGTGAAGGTGCCGGTTCGCTTCGATTTGGAGAAGAATTAGCGAAAACAGATGCAATGAACATTGACGATAGCGAGGTGACGACTACTGGCTTAAAAGGAATCTCACACCAAGACACGATCCGTCAGTTGACCATAGGCGTCAACTTAAGAAAAGATAAAATACAATTTTAACCGCAGAGTAAACAGAGGAAAACGGAGGTAAAAAAATGTTTTTAATCGGGGAAAAAAGCAATTCTCTCTGTTTTTAAACAAAAATAAAAATGAATTTTCCTCTGTGGCCCTCCGTTTACTCCGCGGTGAAAAAGTGTCTTTTTATGCGTTAGGTTGACGCGCATGGTCAGTTGACGGACACAAAGTTCGATTCAAATCTCGAATCGATCTCTCAAAATCGATGGTCATATTCAGCGTGAGATCCAATCCATATCCAGATAAATTTTTCATGATTCCAATATCCGACCCCTCGATAGTGATCTCCTATTCGAATGCTCCAAAAATCAGTGCCTTTTAAGAGTTTAAAACAAAGAGAGGGATGAGACTGATCCATCTTCCATAAAACAAAGTTTTTATAGGCGAGCTCTTGGATGTTTTCTGGAAGCTGTTCGAATTTCTTTTTGAAGCGTGGTGTTCGAACGGATATTAGGGCCATGCTTCGATCTTTCCCTGACGGATTGCTTCTTCAGCTTCATGTCGAAGAGAGTCGAATTTTCCGTTTTGGGCGCCTGCTTCCAATGCTTGATCAAAAGCCGTTGAGGTGAGTTCTTGAGAAATACGTTCAATTTCTCTAAGCTCTTCAAGCTTAAGTCGGGGAAGTTCTTCGCAGATTTCTTTAAAGCTCATGAGGTTAAGTTTAATGGGATTTGATCTAAAATCAAGCGGCGGATTGTGAATCATAATCCCTTAATGGGAGACAAGTCTCAAGTCGACAAGGGGTGAAATATAAAGAAGCGGGTGATGCCGTTTGTTATTCCAATACGTATCGTTTGGAGGATTATCCACTTTTACAGAAAGAAGGGGCATTGGCTCATGCAACATATTGTGTCGTTAAAAGTTCCAATTCGATTTCAGTTAGAGAAAATTAAACTCTTTTGAAGTTTCTCCAAGCCACAATTGTTTGCATTTGTTGACATTATTCCTCGTCTCTCATATTTTTACAATTGATGAGAACTCAGGTCATTTTTCTTTTAACTTTGAATATTTTAAACTCAATATTATGGGGAAATGAAATCACTTTACAGAAATCTTGGGAACCGGAATCTCAAGCGATTATCGATCTTTGGAAAAATGGTGAACAAAAGGATGCAGAGCATCAATTGAGCTTAACGAAATCGACCAATGCGGAGCTTCTTTTTCTCAAGGGATTATTTGAAAGGAGTCGCTTTGATGTTGAGGAAAGTAATTTATTATTTAGTGAGGTGATTAAAAAATATCCGAAAACTTGGGAATCGTTAGTCGCCACGGAAATTCGGAGTATTGATATTATGAATACTCCAGAGGACTCCTATCTGAAGCTTCGCTCGCTTTCCAATGAACATCCTGAAGATCCCCTCCTCAATTGGATTGTCGGAATGATGAGTCGAGAAATGAGCAAAAATCCGAAGGCAAGAGTTTCTCTAGATAATCTTGAGATTGTTCAGATAGGAATTCAACATTATCGCCGCTTGATTAAAGAGCTCCCCGCCTGTTCAAGCCTTATTGCTCAATCGTACGCAAATCTTTTAGAAGAAATTGGCTTATGGGAGGAGGAGCTTGTTTATCGCAAGATTGCTTCAGAGAAAGAACCATCGGCATGGGCGACGAGCGCATTGGGAAATACCTATTGGCGGCTGGGTGATCTAGAAAAAGCGGAGTCGACCTATCGAAGCTGCATTCGACTTTATAAGAATAAAACAAATTCCTATTATAATTTATGTCGTTTATTGACAGAACAAAAACAATTCGATGAGGCCTATAAAATGGCTCAAGAGTTTTACGATTGGAGCTCCGTCGATGAGTTTGCATTGATTAATCTTGCGAGCGTCGAATTTGATTTAAAACATGATAAAGAATCGATGAGGGCCTTTCAAAAGTATTTAGAAAAGACCACCGGTTACTCGAGCCTATGGATTCGCTATGCTTATTTATTGGACCGAAATAAAAAATGGGACGAGGCCCGCCAAATTTCTAAAAATTATGAGCAAGATAAAAGTAAGAGCCTCTCGAAGGATTTACTTTTTAAGAAAGTCGAGCAAGGAGACGTGACGGCAATCTCCTCTTATCTTGAAAAAGGGGGAGATCCCAATGTTGTTGATCCCAAAAACTCTTCGCAGACCTTGCTTATCAAAGCGGTTTACTTTGGCAAAACCGAGATTGCCCTTAAAATCTTAGATTTTAATCCCAACCTTAATGCGACTGACTCCAATCAATGCACGGCACTGATGTATGCCGCGCAACATGGAAGAGTATTATTGTTCGAAACTCTTTTAGAGGGAGGAGCGAATGCCTGGCTAAAAAACAAATGGGGAGAGACGGCGGGAGACATTGCTTTGTCGAATCAAAATTATGATTCTATTGCGATTTTAATTAAAAAAAATCCTGTTGCGATAAATAAAGAGGCCTATAAATCAATGGCTTATTATGCGGCAGGATGGGGTTTTACTGATTTTTTAAGGATTTTCTTGGATGAAGGAGTTCCTTTTCTAGAGGTCCCTATGATTCCTAAAAATCCAAAGAGACAAACGGCTCTTATGAATGCCTGTGCATGGGGTCATATAACAGCAATTCGACTATTAGTAGATCGTGGAGCTGATCTGAATGTCATCGATAAAGAGGGAAAAACGGCGCTCCACTATCTTGCAGCAGCGAAACCGATACCAAATCTTGAACTCTATCAATGGATGGTCGCTAAAGGCGCCAAGGAGGAGATTAAAGATTTGTCAGGACAGACCCCTCGTCAAATTAAGCTTCTCTCTCCCGCAAAATTACGGCTTATCACCGAGCCTTAAACATTTTGACAAAAGCTTGGAGGTCAAACATCTCTTTCGCCTTAAGTTGACGCCCCTGTAATCTGTTTCAGTATGGATCGTCGTGATGAGATAAGCCTTTTCCTTGTCGATTTCTGAACTATTTTTCTCTGATGCCCTCACTCTCTCATCTCGATGCCCAAGGAAAAGCAAGTATGGTCGGCGTCGGCCATAAGCCGGATCAAAAACGGATCGCAGAAGCGATCGGAACACTACGAGTAAAACCGGCGACGATTCAGCTCCTCAAAAAGAAAGCTCTTCCCAAGGGAGATGTTCTCACGGTCGCCCAAATCGCCGGTATTCAAGCCGCAAAAAAAACCGCCGATTTAATTCCACTCTGCCATCCCCTCCCCCTTCATAAAATCGATCTCCAATTTAAAATCGGACCTCAATCGATCGAGATCTGGGCAATGGCCGAAACGACCGGAAAAACAGGGGTCGAGATGGAGGCCTTAACCGCTGTGAGCGTCGCCGCGCTTACTCTTTTTGATATGTGTAAAGCGGTCGATAAAACGATGAAGATCACCAATATTCGTGTCCTCAAAAAAACAAAGAGCGGTTAAAGAGCGCTAACCCGACGATCCACCTAAGAGTCGGAGGTTCCTCGCGCGGAGGCGCAGAGACGCAGAGAAAGACAGGGGAGTGTCTCCCGCAGCGAAGCAGCGACGCTGCGAAAAACAGGATTAACAGCCACTCCCTGCGTGATAACGCAATTAAAACTGGCAACCATTTGGAGAGCCGAGGGTAGGCAACTAGAAGCGGGGGTGAGAAGGGGCTTCGTAGGTTCGACAGAAATCGCCAAGGTTATAAAATTCAATTTAAACCGCTTATCTTCACTTATCGACACTGATATAAATCCCCAATCCAAAAACAAGGAAAAATTACATCCGTCAACTGACGATTCTCAACTGTTTTTTAAGCGCTGCGTCGCTGCGGGAGACAGGTATTAAATGCCTTTATATCCGCGTTCATCCGTGTCCATCCGTGGTTAAAATGATTTCCTTAGCTCTCCAGCGATCCCGCTATTCACCTTCCCTAGGCTCTTTATTTTAGGCTTGGTTCTCTTCTTTGAGGCTTTATCGTCAGCCCCTTATGAAATTTTCGCAGAAATGGTTGCAGGAATGGGTTGAAATCACGGTCGATCTCCCGACCTTAATCGAACGCTTAACGCTTTCCGGTACGGAGGTTGAGAAGGTGGAGACGAAGGGATTGGAAAGTGATCTCGTCGTGGTCGCGGAGATTCGCTCTTTTCTCCCTCATCCGAATGCCGACCGATTGCGTCTCTGTCGTGTTTTTGATGGTCAGTCGGAGCGCCAAATTGTCTGTGGGGCGAAAAACTTTAAAGAGGGGGATAAGGCCCCTTTAGCACTCCCCGGAGCGAAACTCCCAGGCGGATTAACGATCAAGGTCGGAAAACTCCGTGGTGAGACCTCGGAAGGGATGATGTGCTCAGAAAAGGAACTGAATTATGCCGAGGAGTCGGAAGGGATCCTCATTCTTCCTGCTGATGCTCCGGTCGGAACTCCGATCTATCGCTATTTATCCGGAGATACCACCATCGAGGTAGAGATTACTCCGAATCGTGGAGATCTTTGTTCCTATCGTGGAATGGCCCGGGAGCTGGTGGCGATTGGAATTGCAAAAGAGAAACCCCGTTTAGAGATCCCCTCCCCAGTTTTTGGGTCGAATCCGGCCTCGATGACGATCGAACTCAAAGAGGGAACTGCTCCCTATTATACTGGGGTTCGATTACAAAATGTAAAAGTCGGGCCAAGTCCTCAATGGTTACAGGAGAAAATCGTCGCAACGGGACATCAACCGATTAATAACGTCGTCGATATCACGAATTTTATTTTATGGGAAACAGGGCAACCGTTACACGCCTTTGATTTCGCCAAACTTCAAGGAACAGGGCTTGTTGTTCGACTCTCCAATACTGGAGAAAAGTTTTTTGGATTAGATGGGAAATGTTATGAGCTGAATGGAACAGAGCTCGTGATTGCCGACTCTCAATCGGTCGTCGCTTTGGCCGGAGTGATGGGAGGAGCAAGCACCGGAGTGAGTGAAGGGACTCAGGAGATTTTTTTAGAGTGTGCCTGGTTTGATCCTTCGCAGGTGCGTCGGAACGCAAAACGTCACGCAATCACAACCGATTCCTCCTATCGCTTTGAACGACGTGTGGATGGTTCTCTGGCTCTCAATGCGAGAGATCGAGCGATTGCCCTTTTGGTAGAACTGACGGGAGCGACTTTAGCAGAGACCCCCGTAATTCACGGTTCGGCTCCCTCAGTGATCTCCGAGATGACGTTGCGGTTAGATCGGGCGAACCGATTCCTTTCTGCCGATTATTCAAGCGAGGGGATCTCAACACTTTTGGGATCGTTAGGAATTGAGAAGCTCGGAGAGCAAGGGAATGAACTGCGTTTTCGTTCCCCCTCCTATCGCCCCGATTTACGAGAGGAGATCGATCTTTATGAAGAGGTCGCTCGGATTCGCGGGATGAATGCCGTTCCTTCTCGACTCCTTTTCCGTCCTCAAATGTCCGGAGTCGTCGATGCGAAGCAGGGAAAGATCAATGCCTTACGTCAGGCGCTCGCAGCGAAGGGTTGGAACGAATGTTTAACCGATCCGTTGTTGAG
Source organism: Methylacidiphilum caldifontis (assembly GCA_945860255.1). GTDB lineage: Bacteria > Verrucomicrobiota > Verrucomicrobiia > Methylacidiphilales > CAMAQI01 > CAMAQI01. The sequence goes on along the minus strand of CAMAQI010000018.1, from coordinate 15,383 downwards.
TCGAGATCGTGCTGAAGGCAATGCAGAAGTGGAACTGTTAAATCCGTTGAATGAACAGTTCACCCATTTGCGCTCGCATTTACGTCCTTCGCTTTTGAATGTCGCCGCCTTAAATCAATCGCGCGGCAATCAATCGCTTCGTCTCTTTGAAGTCGGTCGCGTTTTTGTCTCCGGAGGAGAGAAAATCGTTTTAGGATTGTTGATCTCAGGCTTGAGCGGATCGCTTCACTGGATCGATAAACCACGGCCGATGGATTCCTTTGATCTTCGAGGGGGGCTCGATTCTTTACTTCAAGTCGGAATCACCGAAAAAGAGATTTCCAGTTTGGGATCGATCGGAAATGCGGAAAAGCGATCCTTTGGCCTAAAAGGGGATGTTTTTTATGCGGAGATCGATTTAGGACCTTGGTCAGAAAAGGCGGTTCTCCCTCCTATATTTCAAGCCCTACCGGTCTTTCCTGCTGTACGCCGGGATATCGCCTTCGTTGTTCTCGAATCTCTTCCCTATCGAGAGGTCGCCCAAGCCATTCAATCGGCACAGATCTCTCAATTAGAGCGGGTCGAACTCTTCGATCGTTTCCTCGATCCGAATGGAGTGAAGGTCCCTGCCGGACATCAATCGTTAGCCGTGGCCTTAACCTATCGCTCCTTCGAGAGGACACTAACTGATCTCGAAGTCAATCAGATGCACGAAAAAGTGAAGCAAGCGCTCGTCGGTAAAACCGGGGCCGTGATTCGAGAGTCTTAGGATGAAAATCGAATCTGGAAAATTGAGCTCTGGAGTTCCCGTCGTCGTTTGTCCGATGAGCTCCTTGGAAAGCGTCACCGTCGGATTTTGGATCGGAGTGGGAGGGCGATATGAGGAGCGTGCTCAAATGGGAATTTCTCACTTCATCGAGCATCTTCTGTTTAAGGGAACCAAAACACGGAATGCCTTACAAATCACCGAGGCGATCGAGGGAGTGGGCGGTTATTTGAATGCCTTTACCTCCGAGGAGGTCACCTGTTATTACGCCTCTGCCACCGCGCGTCACTTGGATCTTATTTTAGAGGTTCTTTCCGATATGGTATTGCGGTCGAAATTTCCCGCTGAAGAGGTGGAACGAGAGCGCGGGGTGATTTGCGAAGAAATTCGGATGTATGAAGATCAGCCCGCTCAAGTGGCCCAGGAGGCTTTGAATGAAGTCACTTGGGGAAAACAGCCGCTTGGCTATCGCCTTGCGGGAACTGAGAAAACGGTAAGAGCGATCTCGCGTCGTGAAATTATTGACTATTGGAAGGCGAACTATCATTCAGGCAATCTTGCCGTGGTGATTGCAGGAAAGACGACGTTAGGAGAAATTCTTCCGAAACTTGAAAAAATTTTAGCTCGTGTGACCCAAGGAAAACGGGCCCCCTTTCAGAAGCAAAAGTTCGTTCAAATGGCCCCCCGTTTTCTCTGGGTTAAAAAACCGATCGAGCAGACCCATCTCGCTTTAGGGTTTCCCTCGATTTCTCGACATGATCCCCGACGATTCGCCTTAAAAATCATGAGCACCATTCTTGGGGAGAATATGAGCTCTCGACTTTTTCAAGAGATCCGGGAAAGAAATGGATTGGCCTATTCGATTCAATCTTCTGCCGCTTACTTTCATGAGACCGGTCTCTTTACCGTTCAATCGGGAGTCGATACAACGAAGTCTGTGAAATCGTTACGATTGACATTAAAAATGATCGATCAAATGAGAGCCAAGGCGCCGACCGCTCAAGAGATTTTCCGCGCAAAAGAATATGTGATGGGCCAATTTTTATTGGGATTGGAAAGCAGCTCGAATCAAATGATCTGGGCGGGGGAGTCTCTCATGGGATTTGGATCGGTGAAGAGTCCAGAGTCCGTGGTGAATGCCATTGAAAAAGTGAGCCTTTCCGAGATTACTCAACTCTCCCAAGAGATTCTCCGCCGAGATCGTCTAAACCTTGTTGCCGTCGCCCAAGAGTTACCGGAGAAAGAGATTCGCAGTGTGATTGGATTGTCCTGACCGAATAGGGGATCGGATTGTGCCCTGCAATCTCCTCTCCCGCTGCTGCGGCATCGGATCGTCTCCTCCAAAACCCTTTTAGATTCGGCTCCCCATTCAAATGTATTGTTGTTTTTCCGATTTTTTGAATTCACCAACTTGGTTAAATTGCGTGAAGAAAGGATCAGGAATTGAACTCAGCCATCTGCTTCATCATCAAGTGTTTATCAAACTCGTTTTCTAATGCGTTGCATTAGAAACGAAGTCTAATGACGAATCTGGGGTAAATTGACGGCTATTTTTCTTCTACTACGGGGGCTTCAACAGGAGGAGTAAGAGCCTCGACAACAAATAGACTTGAGGACGTTTTTTGAGGCTGAACTAAAGATTGAGACTCTTCCTGTTGAGCCACGGGATGTGTCTCTCTTTTTTTAAAGGAGATCGCTATTTTCTCTTGAGGAAGCTGCCTTTGCCAGAGATTCGGCCCAAAAGAGAGGCTCGTGAAAGAGTTATAAGCGCAAACTTTAACGTCGTCTTGGAGCCTATATTCAATGTCATCAATGCGATTTTCGTTCAAGGCCTTTGCAAATTCTTTGGCACGAAGAGCACGGTTAATGAGCTCACGATTTTCGCCGTGCATTCGACCAATGCAATAAAGGCCGATAAAGAGTGCCATATAAATCAATCGTTCAGTCCATCCCATGACTGAATAATTATATGCAAAATCTAAAAAGTCAAATAATGGTTGTCTTATATTTTATATGTTTGCATTGCAATTTTTTCGATTCAAGCCAAAAAAGATCGGAAAGGCGATTCAGAGACTGAAGAAGAAGATCGGAATATAAAGGGTGAAGAAGTTGAGATTCACGAAGTTTTTGAACCGCGCGCTCCGCATGACGGGCCCCTGTTCGAGCGAGATGCCAAGTGGCCTCTAGTTTTTCTTCGGGATGCGACCATTTTTCAAAGTGAATCCCCTCGCTTTCGATTTTAATAATCCGCTCCTCGATGATTTTTAAAAAATCAAGATCTGGCTTCGTTATCGCCGATTGGTCGTATCGATCAAAGTCGACGGAATCGAGTGCGATCACCCCCATGACCGGAACTAAAAAGAGTTGGATATCAGAGACGAGCTTTCGTTCATCGGGAGAGGCGGGAGGGAGTTCCGCAAGAAGGAGTCCCAAGCGAACATTGAGCTCATCAAGCCATCCATTCGCTTCGATTCGCAGATCCGTTTTGGAAACGCGATGATTAAAAAGAAGCCCAGTCGTTCCATCATCCCCCGTCTTTGTCGCAATACTACTCATGATCGAGGAACTAGCAGGCATTTCGGCAGAAGCGAGGGGATTGTTAACAGGGCAGACGCCTCTAAATTCGATTTAAGTTCACGCCTATGCCCTGGAGGGGTGAGCTCCTGCGAATCCCTCGTTTGATGTCCTAGAATTCCAACCCACTGGACTCGCGGGAGCTCGCCCCTCCAGGGGGGGGGGAGAGTTAGTGAGGTAACTTAACCCGATTGAAAGATGATCGGATATGAGGGACTCGCGGGAGGTTGCGTTCCCCACGCCAAACTGATCAGGCGCCGCTTTTTAGAAATTGGTTTTGCCCCTCCAGGAGGGAGAAGAATGGCTAAACGATTCCATATTTAGTGCTTCCCTTTTGCTCTGTTTATTCGCTAACTTTCGCTCGTTCTTAAAGTGGATGGGGATGAGAACGTAAAAAATTATGGCCTTCTCTCAAAAATCACTTGCTCTGCTTTGGTTGGCTCGTTTTCCGATGCCGATTTTGCAAGAAATCAGTCAGATCAAAGAGTGGATACGATACTTTCTCCTTCCAACTCTGAAGAAACTAGATCAAATCCCTTCCGTTCGCTGTAATCTATTAGTCAGCGGAGAGCTTCTCGATTTTCTTTCACAATTTGAGCCTGAGATATTAAAGCTATTGCAATCGCTTCATGAACGAAAACAGATTGAGATGATCGGAGATGGATTTCATGATCCTGTCCTGCGAATGATTCCGGAGGCCGATATTATGCGGCATCTTCACAAGATGACGATGCTTCTGGATCAATGGTTTCCTGGAGAACGGAATAAAAAAGGGATCTGGCTATCTGCCTCGGAATGGGAGACCGATTTTCCTCGTGTCCTTCAAGAGTCGGGGATTGATTTCACCCTTTTGGAGGAGTCCCTCTTTTTAACCTCAGGGATCAAACCGGCCGATCTTTTTAAACCGTATCGCACTGAAAATTTAGGAAAGAGCGTGATCGTTTTTCCGGACCATCGAATGATCGCGCGCCAACTTCTCCTCAAAAATACGGCTGAAATTGTGGGGTCCTTACGGGCGATCGCGAATCGTCAAGACCTTCAGATTCTGACCTTAAGTTTTTCCGCCCCTCCCTTTCTGGGGAACTCAAGTGAATGGCATAATTCCGAGCAGCTGGATACTTGGTTTGAGGTTCTTCAAACCCCGTGGATCGAGACAGAACATTTCGTTCAGTATGTTCATGAGGACTATTATTATCCGGTCTGTTATTTGAGCCCCGGCTGTTCTCCTGATGTTGCGGCTCGATTGCTCCCTCCCGATGCTAAGGAGGCCTATGAACGGTGTTTTCAGGATTTAAAACCTCGCTTTGATTTTCAACGTTTTAAACCTTTTTTAAATGCGGGAAATTGGAATGGCGTTTTCGCAAATTTTCCCGAGGTCCAACATCTTCAAAAAAAGATGTTATGGCTTCGTGATTTACTTCATGAACTCAAAGATCCCTCCCAACTTCGTAAGGCGGAGACGCTTCTTCTCTCCTCACAACATTATAATCCCTTTTTAGAGTTTCCACGTGAGGCTCTTCTTTCCTTTCCCTTTCGCAATGCGCTTCATCAGAAATTGATTCGTGTGGAGAAAATTCTCTCTGCCGAAAATCGAGGACTGACCTTTCTCCGGCGAGACTATGATGGTGATGGATTTCCAGAAATTCGAATGGGAGCCGCTCATCTCAGTCTCATTTTAAAGCCGAGTGAAGGCGGAGCTCTGATTGATCTCTGTCACCTTGGCCGTGAATGGAATTTTACAAACACCTTGACTCGACATCGCCTCTATTCCGTTCCTCAATCGAAGGTTCCTGTTATCGAAGATTGGCATTCGCGTCGATTTTTTCAGGATCATTTTATTAAAACTCCGGTCACTCTTGAGGCTGCAGAATCGATGAGTTATATCGAGCTCGGGGATTTCACGAAACCCCCTTATCGTGTCCTCGATGAAATTCGATCGACAGAGGCCATCGAGATTCAAATGAAACGGGAAGGAGGAATTTATCTTGAGGAAAAGAGGTATCCACTTTCTGTACTGAAATCAATTACGATGACAAGTCATGATGAAGTTCGGGCCGATTACGAGATTCAAATTGAGGAACTCCTTCCTTTTTCTCCTCTTTTTGCCGTTGAAATCAATCTGGCGACCTTTGATTCCCATGGAAAACCAGCTCAATTGAACTTAGGAAAAATGAAAGGGAATGCCCTCGATCGCTTCAATGTCGAATCGGAAAGCTCGGCGAGCTTTCATCATGATTTATTAGGATGGAAAGTTGATTTTGAATTTACACCGACGACACAAGCATTCCATTATCCGATCATCATGGAAAGCCCCCAAGGATCCTGTCTCATGCTCTTGTGGAGAATTCCGATGAAATCAGAAAAGAGTTTCCGATTTAACATTTCTGCGAAATTCTAAACATCTGCGATTCAATTAATTAAGCAAAAAATACAATTTAAAACATTTTCACACGAAGCAACTGTCCCGATGGAATCGGGAATGGCAAAGGAGTGAAGCAGATTTTTAAAACATTGTCTCACGCAACGGCGCAACGAACACAACGTCATGACCCTCCCCGTCGTTCCGACCGTCGCTCTATCGATCGTCCTCCCTTATTTTTAAGAAATCGATCAATAGTAAACTCCCGATCGCTTCCTTAAAAATAGGGAGCGGGGGATTGATCCCCCTTGGGTTCTGAACTCCGCCCCATTTTTCTGTTTTAAAGTCAGGAAAGCAGATTCATGAAAAAAGTCTGGAGATCTCATTCTGAGGAGAGGGGTAACCGAACCCCTGAAGAGAAAGGCGAACGTTTTTTGAAAATCTTTTTTTCAAAAAAACGGGAGATTTTCTCTGAAGACCATTTCCGACAAACGAGGAAAGGGGCAGAAGGAGATCCCGATCCTTACGCCTACCCCGTACTCATTGTCGGGGTTGTGTTCGTTGCGCCGTTGCGTGAGATAATGTTTTAAATTAGATTTTTTGCCATTTTGCCAAGGGAGTCACTGCATGTCCTTCAAGAGGACGTTTGTAATCATGAATCCCAGGAGCGATGAGCGGTTTATCAGCGTAAATCGAGCGCATCATTTCGATTCGGGCATCAAGGTTGTCAATATAATGGAGAGCCCATCCTTCGGGGGTTCTTGGCGTGACAGGAGCTCCGTATTCTTTCTGTCCGTGATGCGAGGCGATGAGATGAAGCAGATGTTGACGAACCGTTTCAGCGGAGGGTGTTCCGGTTTCTTGGAATTCCGGTCGAGATTCAAGGGTTCTCCAGAGTTTATTCACCAGTTCGATGCCAATCGAGATATGACCAAGAAGCTCACCGACGACTTGCGGATGGGAGACAAAACTCTGTTCCGCATAATCGTTTTCCCAGAGTTTTCCGCAATCGTGAAAGAGCACTCCAGCACAAAGGAGATCCCCATTCATTTGTGGGTAAACCGGGGCTAAGGCCACGGCGCTACGCATCATTTGCGCTGTATGCTCGATCAATCCCCCGCGTCGTGCATGGTGAATTTCTCGAGCCGCAGCGGCGCGTTTAAATCGATCTCCGAATTGCTCTAAAAAGGTTTGGCAAAGAAGTCGCAGTCGAGGATCCAGAAAAGCGGCGACGGTACTTTGAATGAATTGGTATTCCTGACCAATGAATTCAATCCGTTCGGCGCTTCCTGCAAAAAACTCCTCCTGCTCCTCCTTGGACAAGCGTCGCAATTGAAGCTCTTCGACATTAAGTCCGAAAGAGTTGCGTGAAAACCGGCCTGTCGCGTGAACCGATTCGCCGCCTTGTAACGGCTCACAAAAGTCAAAGGCAGGCGTATCGGCCCAAAGCTTAATTTTCTCCCGTCCGGTTCCGTCGGCGATCTCTAGTTCTAAATAGGGCTTTCCGCTACGGGTCATCTGTCGTCGGATTGTTCCTATTTGGAAATCGATTCCTAAGTGGATCGATTCACTGTCAACGGGAGTCTGTTGGAGCAAGAGGTGGAGATTCATTGCCTGTATTTAAGCGTCAAGTTCTTCTTTGGCGAACTGATTTCGCCGTCAAATGCGGGACTCGCGGGAGATTGCCCCTCCGGGCGGGGAGAAGATTCGGCGTGCAACCATTTCGAGAGTGGCTTAATCTTGGGGATGCTGTGGAGATTAAAGAATAGATCATTACTTTGTGAGGAACATCGCCCGCTGCTCATGGGAATTTTGAACGTCACCCCCGACTCTTTTTCAGATGGAGGAACTTATTTTTCCTGTGAAAAAGCGGTCGAATGCGCGCTTCGTATGGAAGCAGAAGGGGCCGATCTTATTGATATTGGAGGGGAGTCGACACGCCCTCATGCCCCAGCGGTATCGGCCACCGAAGAGCTTGATCGAGTGATCCCTGTTTTTGAAGCATTACGCGGAAAAATTCAGATCCCCCTTTCGATTGATACGACAAAATCACTTGTTGCTCGAGAGGCGGTTGCCGCAGGAGCTGAAGTCATCAACGATGTCAGCGCTTTTGAATGGGATCAGGAATTGTTATCGGTCGTTCGAGAGAGTCAAGCGGGCTATATTCTGATGCATGCACAAGGAAACCCCTCAACGATGCAGCTCAATCCTCACTATGCAGATGTCGTCCAAGAAATTTATGATTTCTTAAAAAATAAACTCGAAAACGTCGAGCGTGCTGGCGTTTCTCCGGAGAGTGTGGTAATCGATGTGGGATTCGGATTTGGAAAGACCATGGAACATCATCTTACTCTTTTAAAACATCTGAGACGTTTCACGGAGTTGAATCGTCCGATATTACTTGGAGTTTCACGAAAGTCCTTTTTGCGCCAACTCGTTGGAGCGGCATTCGTGGAGAGTGGGACAACCGCGGCTCATTTACTTGGCTCTCGGCAAGGAGTCTCGCTTTGGCGCACGCATGATATCGCGACGGCCTTTGCCGCAAGAAAAGTTTTAGGAGTTTGTTCATGAAAGAATCCCTTCACAACTGGTCTTGGATTATTGAAATCGCAATTCTCACCGTAGCGCTTTATCAATTCTGGAAATTATTTAAGGGGACCAGCGGCGCTCGTGTCATGACCGGTCTCGTGATCTTAACTTTAGGATCATCGCTACTGGCGATGATTTTAAATCTAACCTTTATTACGCAGCTGCTTCGTTATTTTGCCGGATTCTTTGCTTTGGCGATGGTGATCATTTTTCAGCCCGAACTCCGGCGTTTCCTTGCGGAGTTAGGCAGCCGTCAGTTCACTGGAGAGCGACGACGACAGACGGAGGTGATTGAAGCGGTCGTCAATGCCATCGAGGCCCTACAACAGGAGAAACTAGGAGCGTTGATTGCGTTTGAACGAGATGTTATTTTTCAACAAGGGAGAGAGACAGGAACGGCAATGGATGCCTATGTGACCGCCGATCTATTAGAAACTATTTTTTATCCGCGAACCCCTCTTCATGATGGGGGGGTGATTATTTCAGAAGATCGCATTGTCGTTGCAGCCGCGATCTTTCCCGTAACGGAGATGCAGGGACTTCATCGAACTTTAGGATTGCGACATCGCGCTGCGATTGGCCTTGCCGAAGTGACTGATGCAATTGTCGTGATCCTTTCAGAGGAAACAGCGATGATCTCCTTAGCCCATCATCAATCGATCGAGCGCCCCCTCTCTGTCGATCAGCTCCGCGCCAGACTCACAGAGCTTTTAGATCAATAATATTTTGTGTTCTCTGCGTTTTTTTGCGGCTCAATTCCTTATTTTCAACTTTCTCTTTTTATTTCCTCCATTCTTTCGATTGAAAGAGAATCAGAACAAGCGTCATTAACAACATTCCAATCGAGAGAGCCTGTCCCTGGGTAAGTCCCTGCCAAAGGTAGCCGATCTCAGTGTCTGGCTCCCGAAACTGCTCCCCAAAAAATCTCAAGAGTGCATAAAGAGCCATAAAACTTAAAGCAACAACCCCCGTTTTTCCGGTTCGATGTCGAATGATCCACAAAATAACGAAAAGCAGGAAACCCTCTAAAAAGGCCTCGTAGAGTTGAGAAGGATGGCGTGGAACCATTTCCCCCATGATCCGAGGAGCCTGAGGAAAAATAACCGCCCAAGGTTGCTCTGTGGGGCGCCCCCAAAGTTCTCCATTGATAAAGTTTGCGATTCGACCGAGCCCCAACCCGATAGGGGTGCAAAGGGCCGCCGCATCGGCGAGTTGATAAAAGGGAATCTGAACCTTTTTTGAAAACCAAAGCATCGCAACGATGACTCCTAAAATCCCGCCATGACTTGCCATTCCCCCTTCCCAAACCTTAAAAAGGAGAAACGGATTTTGAAAAAAGAGTTCCCGACTGTAAAAAAGACAATAACCGAGCCGTCCCCCGACAACGACCCCGATGAGGCAGGCAACAAAGGTAAAGTCATCCACTTGTTGATGATTCAGTCGAAGCCATCCCTTTTGAATCTGATAGCGCAGTCCATAATAGAGCGCAAAAAAACCGAGGAGATAGGCCAGACCGTAATAACGGATTCCGAAGTTTCCTGAGAAATGAATCAGAAAAGGACTGAGATCATGGATGTAATAGGCAAGCATCGAGAGTGAGATTAACGCAGAACTTCACCGAGGAATAGACTTTTCTTATTTTAGCCTCGCCCACTCCGAATCCGAAAGCTTTCGGAGTTGGCTGATGTGATAAATTCTCGAATAAAAGGGGTTTCTTGCAAAATTTGAATTTAAGATCTCGTTTACTTTGTCTATAAGTTCGGTTCGGACTATTTTCCCGCTTGCCATTCAAAGAAAGGCAAGCGATCATCAACGAATGAATACCCCCTTTGGGAAAGCCGTTCAATTTCTCTCCTTTTTCTTAATCCTCTCCCTTTCTTCGATCCTCGCAGATGATCTTCCAAAAGATTTTTGGGTCTCCGAAGAGGCAGAGGTTAATCTCGCCCCAAAACAGATCTGGGTCGACAGCTTCTCTATGGATTTAGCCAAGGAATCGATCGATAAATCCGGTCGTGAATATCATCTCTTTAAAACCGAAATCCCCTTTAAGCTTCAAGAGGAAGTCGTTAAATCATTGATGAAAATTGCGGCAAGTAAGCCACTTTGGGTAACGACGGTTCCTCAAGATATTTGGATCATTAAAGGAAATATTACCTACATCGGAGATAGCGTTTCAGAACAAGGGTTCTGGCGCCGATTCACTAAAAACTTTAACAATTCACTCGGCATTCAGCGGGTGCGCACAGAGGTCTTTGTTTACGATAGCACTCTTTCAAAGGAGAACTATGTGATCAAATTTGAGACCGGTTCGAACGGTGATTCGGAGTCGATGAATCTTAAGGATACGGCCTCTTTTATTCAAAAGTGCCTCATTACTTATCTTGAGTCTCAAAAAAAATAACGGTTCATGCTCTTTTTTGATCATCGCCTTTCATTTCAATTGAGAAAGGCCCCCCTGTATCTCTACTTCGGTCTTTTCTTGTTCGCGAGGACAGAGGATCAAGCGGTCTTGAGCCAAGAGAAAAGAGCCGTTGAACAGGAAAAAAAGGCTCAGGGATTCGATTCTTCATTTTTGAGTAAATCGAATCGTGAGGGGGATTTTGGGAAAAAATCGGAGTTATTTGATAAAAAATTTGAAACCTCTCCCTCTCCCTCTTTTGGCAAGTCAGCAACCGGTTTTGAAAAGAAATTTGAAACCTCCACTTCCTCCCCATTCAATAAATCCTATCCGATTGAATCAAAATCTTTTACCGTTAAATCCGCTGAGCTTGGAAAAGAGTCCTCCTTTCAAAAAAAGAGTTCAGACTTGATGCAGAAAGGATCTGCAGGCTTCGACAAACAGTTCGAGACCAGGGCCTACAATGGCCCGGAAACCCCTCAAGCCCAAAAAGAGATTCGAGAACTCCTCAAGCAAAAGGGGGGTAATTCTAAATCAGGGGACCGACCTCTTTCGATCGAAGAGGTCAAAGAAATCGTTAATCGCGATGTTCATCGAATTCCTCCCGAAACACGTAGTGTTGAAGTGTCTAAAGAATCTGCTATTGATTCGAACACTTCAAACCGATGAGCGAAAAAAAAACAAACCTCCCGCTTTCCAAGACCGCCCTTTGGGTGACTCTGGCTCATTTTCTTGTCCTCCTCCTGATCGGGTTCTGGCCCTCCGCAAAAAACAGTCCCCCTCCTGAAATGACGATGATCGAAATGATCGACGCCACAAGCGCGACCCCCTCTTCGAAGGGACCGGCTCCCACCCCAAAAATAGCAACGGGACCTCTCCTCGGAAATCCCGATCAGCCCCCCCCTGCCGCTGGACCGACTTCCCCGCCAACCCCTCCCCCTGCGGCAGCTGAAAAAACGCCTCTCCCGCCTCCCGTCGAAAAAACTCCGGAGCCACCCGTTCAGGACCCGACTCCAGAATCGGTTGCTCCCCCTACAGAACAAACCGATGATTTTGCGGTAAAAGAGACCAAAAATAAAACTCCACAAGAACCAAAAAAAGAGAGCAAAAAGCCTTCTCCGCCGGATAAAAAGCCATCCGTTTCGAAAAAAACACCGATAAAAGTAAATCTGAAGGAGGTGGCTCGAACAGGTGCGGAGAGCGAAGCGTCAAACTCCAAAGCCCCCTCCTCAACTTCTCGTTCCTCATCGAAAAACAGTTCCTCTTCAAACACACAGCTCTCTTCCAGCGAAATTACCTCCCGACTTGGAGCCGCACTCGGAAAATCAGGCTCTGGAGGGGCGATCCAAATCGGCCCTCTCTCCTCTCCTGGCGGGGGGACCGGTAATTTTGGAAGTTACTACGATTTGATTCGCAAGCAGATGTTTAGTGCGTGGAACCGGCCGGTACATCTGACGCAAAAGGAGTTAACGGCTTTAGTGAAAATTACCATTGAAAACGATGGGAGAATCTCCAATGTCTCACTCGTCTCGGGCTCTGGAATCCGAGACTTCGACGAAAGCATAGTGGAAGCCGCTCGACGGGTGGGTAGAATCCGAGAGCCACTTCCCGAAGGACTCAACCATGAGATCACAATACGATTTAAACTCGATGACTAAAAAATTATATACCGTACTTTTCGCAGCCTCCCTCGGCGCTCTCCTCTCCTCCTCTCTTTTCGCCATTGAGGTGGAGGTCTCGGGAACAAAAAAAATTGCCGTCCAAATCTCTGCATTTCAAGGAGCCGATGCGGCGTTAGCACAGAAAATAGTGACGGAAGATCTTCGACGCACGTTGATGATCGATCCCGTTGTGTCACAAGGCAGCTACTCGGTTGCGGCCTCTGTTTCCGGCGGATCTCTCAATGGAAAACTGACCGACACCGCTCGCGGATCGGAAGTTTTTAGTCGCACCTATTCTGGTGAATTACGCAAAATGGCTCATGAATTCTCCGATGATATCTTGGAGTCACTCACTCAAGTGAAGGGATTTTCCACAAGTCGAGTCGCCTTTATCTCCGGCACCCAAGGGGCGAAAGAGCTTTACACGATGGATATCGATGGGGCCAATATCAAGCGACTCACCAGTGATAAATCAATCAGTGCAAATCCCTCTTGGAGTGCGGATGGCAGTTCAATCGCCTATATGTCCTACCGAAGCGGTTATCCCGATGTCTATGTCATTAAACTCGCCCAAGGGATTCGCACACGCGTTGCCGGTTTTCCAGGGATTAATTCCGGTCCAGTCTTCTCTCCAGATGGGCAACAACTGGCGCTCACCTTAAGTAAAGATGGAAATCCGGAGATTTACACGATTTCAACCTCGGGGGGATCCCCGACTCGTTTGACTCGAACTCGTGGAACGGAAACTTCTCCCAGTTGGTCTCCCGACGGAAAGCAGATTATCTTTAACTCTGATGAGCGGGGAAGCAATCAACTCTTTACGATTGCCTCTGCCGGGGGAGAACCGATCAGGATAACGACTCCAGGCACTTATAGCGCCGAACCGTGCTGGTCTCCCGATGGCAGTAAAATCGCTTACTCCACCCGGACAGGCGGCGGTTTCTGTGTCTGGGTTTACGATATTGCGACACGAGTGGCTAAACAAGTCTCCCCTGGATTAGCTGAAGATCCGAGCTGGACCTGCAATTCCCGTCACCTCGTTTACTCTAATAATGGATCTCTTTACCTCCTCGATACCGTGACGAAGCAATCAGCCCGTTTGGACAATGGCTTGACCAATTGCACAGAACCTGCAATCTCCCGATAAATTTCCGAATCATTTATATCCCTATGAAAAAAATAACCTTATTGACCCTGAGTTTTACTCTTTCCCTCTCTTTAATCCTCCTCACGACCGGTTGCGCCCCTGACGCGAAGAGTCATACAGGCGGTGCGGAATCGTTGGACAGCGGTCTTCCGAGCGAAAACATTGACGCAACCTCAATTCTTGGTGCTGAATCCGGAATCGCCCAAGCCGCTCGTCCTGATGGAATTAATCCGGAAACCGATGTCGACTATTCGATCCTCTCAACGGAAACTGTTTATTTTAACTACGACAGCTTTAGTATTCGCTCTTCGGAACGAGCAAAACTCGAAAAAATTGCGAAATGGTTGACTGATAATTCGGGCAAACGATTGATGGTTTCCGGTCATACGGATACGCGTGGAACTCTCGAATACAATCGTGGTCTTGGAGAGCGTCGCGCCCTTGCGATTCGTGAATATCTTGTGGGGCTTGGAATTGCTCAAGATCGTATTTTTACGATCTCCTATGGCGAAGAACGTCCTGCGGATACGGGAGACAACGAGAACGCTCACTCCCTCAATCGTCGTGCGATGCCTGGTGTCATCACCAAATAACCGTCACCCTTTTGGTTAGCGATTTGATGAGGTAAAACGATTCCCAATGACGAATCTGGGTTAAATTCACTGCTTTTCTGGGCTAAATCTTAAAATATTTCCAATAGATAAAACCGATCGCCGCCAAAATCGTGAGAAGGTTCACTCCCCAAGCAAGTCGAATCAAAATTTTTCGCCGTTTTATTTTTGAAATATCGATCACTTCTGTCTGCGGTGTCGACTTTCCATAAGAGCTCTGCGCCTTGGCCACAAACTGCTTCAGTCCGAAATCTTTTTCGTGAAAAACCGCTGATTTTGTAATGGCAAGAATTTGCTCCCGCGCTTTTTCAGCACTCTCAGGGCGCTCTAAAGGATTTTTCGCGAGCATTCTTCCGATCACTTGCGCCAGCAACGGAGGGATCGCTGGACGACGCTGATTCAACGGAGGGATTGTTCCGTGCAAATGTCCTTGAACGATCGCTTCGACTGAATTCCCCTCAAATGGATAATGTCCCGTCAATGAATAATAATAAACACAGGCCAAAGAGTAGATATCGGTCAATATCGAGGCCGGCTCCCCCACCAGTTGCTCCGGAGCAATCGTATGAACAGATCCCATCACTGTTCCTACCTCATCTTCCTGCCCAGGCAAACGAGAACTTTCTGCAAGCCCAAAATCCAACAACTTTACTAAAACTTTCTTCCCATCATAATCCATCATGATGTTCTGCGGTTTAATATCTCGATGAATCAATCCTTGTCCATGAGCTAAACTCAAACCTTGAAGAGATTGATCGGCAAATTCTCGAAAAAGACTGAGCGGAATCGGATTTTTACTCGCCCAATGGTTGACCATCTTTCCTTTAATCAACTCCATCACGACGTAAGCCCCCTCCTCGTCGATTCCAAAATCATAAACCGAAACAATATTCGGGTGATTCAAACTCGCTAAGATCTGCGACTCCCGCATGATCGCATCAAAATCGGCTGCATTTTTTAAACGCTTTAAGGCCACTTCACGATTGAGTTGTGTATCGAGTGCGACAAAAATACTGCCAACGCCTCCCTCCCCAATAGCCTTGATCGGTTGATATCGACCTGACGATTTAAAATAGGGAGCCTCACTCATCGTTATGGATCTTAGCCAAAAACAATTTTCTGGCGACTTAAAAATTGAGTGGAAAACTCAACCGTTGTTTCCCTTTTCTTAAACCAAAAATCTCTCTATCGTTACTCCCATGAATCCGCTCCCTCCCGTCGATGAGTTTCTCTCTTTTCTTCGTTTTCAAAGTGTCTCCACTGACCCCGCTTATCAATCGCAGGTTCAACAATGCGCCG
>CAMAQI010000017.1 GCA_945860255.1 Methylacidiphilum caldifontis | reverse complement strand
ATTTATAGATTTATCGATCAGATTCTTGCAGCCACGGAACAATCCAACTCGACCTATGAAAGACGTACGTTTTTTCGACATGGCCGATTTTTTGTGATGTCATTTATTGGGAACGCCACTGTTGATCTTATTCAACGATCAGAATTTTTATTGTCTGAAGAAGATAAAAAACTGCTTTCTCAAAAAACAAATGAGATTGCGGAAATGATTTATAATCAAGCTGAAATTTTAAAGATTCAGAAAGGTTACTTAGCGTTCTTTCGTAATTTAACTGACTCTCAATCGCTAGCCGATGCAGTCATTCAAAAGCAGAGAGGTGTTTTAGAAGTTCAACCCAAACTAGAACAGAGCCCTCTCTTGCTATGAAGTTAAAAAAAGCTACGATAATATTGAATTTTGCCATGAATAGTAACCCTCCATCCTCTTGTCTTCCAGCGAGTGATCTACCATCTCTAGATTCATGAATACTTCTAAAAAACAGAGATTGGAACTGACGTGGATTGGAAAAGAGAACCGGCCAAAGCTGGAGCCGCGGATTTTGATCGAAGATCCCGAGAAGTCGTATCATGCCGCACATCGAGTCGGGGAGAGCGACCTCTTTGATAATCGCTTGATTTTTGGGGATAATCTTTTGGCTCTCAAGGCACTGGAGCAGGAGTTTACAGGAAAGGTGAAGTGCATCTTTATTGATCCTCCTTATAATACGGGAAGTGCGTTTGAGCATTATGATGATGGGGTGGAGCATTCCATTTGGTTGTCGTTGATGAAGGATAGACTGGAGTTGTTGAGGCGTTTGTTAAGTGAAGACGGATCGATTTGGATAACGCTCGATGATAATGAGGCGCATTATTTAAAAATCCTCGGGGATGAGGTGTTCGGGCGAAAAAATTTTATCGCAAATGTTATTTGGCAAAAGAAATATGCACCAGCTAATGACTCAAAATGGCTTAGTGATGATCATGATCATCTTATTGTATTTGCAAAAAATAAAGAGATTTGGAGACCAAATAAACTATCAAGAACAGATGCACAGAATCGGTTATATTCAAATCCTGACAATGATTTTAGAGGAGAATGGATGTCTGATAATTATACGTGTGCAAAATCAATAGATGAAAGGCCAAATCTTTATTATAAAATAATAAATCCCAATACTCAGGAAATCATTTTACCTAAAAAAACTCGTGTTTGGGCGTATGATCAGCAGGCACATTTACGTCATATTCAAGAAAATATGATTTATTGGGGAAAGGATGGGAAAAATAGTACTCCAAGGCTAAAAAAATTCAAAATACATCTTCGAGATCAAGGACGTGTAAGTGGAACAATTTGGAGCTATGAAGAGGTAGGACATACTCAAGATGCAAGGCGAGAGGTTTTAGCTTTAAATTCAAATGACCCCTTTTCTACACCGAAACCAGAAGCTTTATTAAAGCGAATTGTAGAGCTTGGATCAAATCCAAGCGACATAGTCCTCGACTCCTTTCTCGGCTCTGGGACCACAGCAGCCGTCGCTCACAAAATGGGTCGTCGATGGATCGGAATCGAGCTGGGCGAGCATTGTCACACGCATTGCATTCCTCGGCTTCAAAAGGTGATTGATGGTACAGATCCCGGTGGGATCACCGAAGCTGTGGGATGGAAGGGTGGCGGGGGATTTCGTTACTATCGGCTTGCTCCTTCGCTTTTGGAAAAGGATAAGTGGGGGAATTTTGTGATTAACCCGACTTACAATTCGGCGATGTTGGCGGAGGCGGTCTGTAAGTTGGAAGGATTCACCTACGCCCCTAGCGATACGGTTTATTGGAAGCACGGGTACTCCACGGAACGGGATTTTATCTATCTGACGACCGCAAACTTAAATCACGATCAGCTTCAACAGCTGAGTGATGAGGTCGGTTCAGATCGAACCCTTTTAATTGTCTGCACTGCGTTTCGGGGTCGAAAAGAGGGCTATCCGAACGTGACGGTGAAAAAGATTCCGAAGGCGGTTCTGAATCGCTGTGAATGGGGGAAGGATGATTACAGTCTCAAAGTGGAGAATCTTCCAAAAGCCCCCTTACCTCTCGGACAACAGGAATTGTTATGAGTGGTTTTTGGATTGCCGATTCATT
The DNA here is from genome assembly GCA_945860255.1 of Methylacidiphilum caldifontis. Lineage (GTDB taxonomy): Bacteria > Verrucomicrobiota > Verrucomicrobiia > Methylacidiphilales > CAMAQI01 > CAMAQI01. The sequence goes on along the minus strand of CAMAQI010000017.1, from coordinate 21,306 downwards.
GCAAAAAAGAGTTGACGAAGAGCGACTCTTCAGCGAGGTTTTGCCCAGCAAGCCCACCGAGCCTCTCGGTCCTTCCAAGGATCTGATGCTTAATTCCGGTGGGTTTTTTTTGTTCATAAATATTGTTTGGGGAAATCATCGGGGAGAGCGTTGATGGAATATCAAAAGAAAGCGATCGATTTTGAGATTCAAGCGGATCAACTCCTTGAACGTGGATTGCAGGCAGATCGTGCGGAGTTGATCTCGAGACTCCAAGCGGTGAGTTATTATCGTCTGGCGGGCTATCTCCATCCTTTTCGGGTTCAAGATTCCACAGGAGTTTCAACCGATCAATTTCAAAAGGGGACGGATTTGAGAATCATATGGGATCGCTACTGTTTTGATCGGCGGTTACGAGTCTTGACGCTCGATGCGATTGAGAGAATTGAAGTTTCGTTGCGGACAAAATTGGTTTTTCATTTTGCCCATAACTATGGGCCGTTTGGCTATTGCGAGGAGAAAAACCTGCCAAAGCTGGAGGTTCAGGAATATCTCGATTGGAGAGGTTCATTACAGGAAGAGACTCGGAGGAGTAAGGAACCATTTAAAAAGCATTTTTTTGAAAAATATGGAGACCATCATCAAAATCTCCCGATTTGGATGTTGGCGGAGTTGATGAGCATGGGGAGTCTGCTGACCTTTTTTAAAGGGGTCCCTCCTGAACTCAAGCGGCGCGTTGCGGAGGAATATGGGTTTGTCGATGAATTGTTGCTGAGTTGGCTTCGAACTTTAAATGCCGCACGAAATATTTGCGCGCATCATTCTCGATTTTGGAATCGTGTCCTTGGTTATCCTCCCATGATGCCGAATTCCCGAAAATTTCCGGAATGGCATACCGAGGATAAGATTCGCACGGATCGGTCGGGAATTATTTTGATGATGTGTCGGTTTATGCTTCCGAAAGTTTCTGAAACCAGTTTTTGGCATCAACGAGTCGAGGCGCTTTTTGAGCAATATCCGGAGATTCCGGTTCTTTCGATGGGGTTGCCGGAACGATGGAAGGAACATCCGATTTGGAGGCAGAACCACTCATGAATAAACAGGTGAATGCAATCGCAGGACGTTTGAGCTTACGCACTCCTCAGAAACGTTCGCTCGAAATCCTTGATCGGGTCACCGAGATTATCCCCCCCCGAAAGGGAGGCGATCTCTCGGCTGCAATGGAAATCCTACGAAAAGAATTTCCGACGGTCACCGATTTTGAAAGGGAGTTTCCATCGCTCTGTTTTGCTTTGGCGACGGGAGTGGGTAAGACTCGACTCATGGGAGCTTTTGTCAGTTATTTGCATCTGGCGCACGGGATTAACAATTTCTTCGTTTTGGCCCCCAATCTGACAATTTACAATAAACTGATTGCCGATTTCACCCCGAATACGCCTAAATATGTTTTTAAGGGAATTTCAGAATTTGCTCAAGATGCCCCCGAAATAATTACAGGGGAAAATTACGAAAACAAGGCAGGGACCCTTTTTGATCAGGTCCTTCGTTGTAAAATCAATATTTTTAATATTTCTAAAATCAATTCGGAAGTAAGAGGGGGGAAATCCCCTCGGATCAAGCGACTTTCGGAATATATCGGAGAAAGTTATTTCGAGTATTTGGCGGGTTTGTCTGATCTAGTTCTTTTGATGGATGAATCACACCGCTACCGGGCAAGCGCAGGAGTAAGAGCGATTAATGAGTTGAAGCCGGTGATCGGGTTAGAGCTGACGGCGACGCCGTTTGTGGAGACGAACAAAGGATCGATTTCGTTTAAAAATGTGATTTTTGATTATCCGTTGGCGAAGGCGCTGGAGGATGGATTTGTCAAAGAGCCTGCGGTGGTCACCCGAAAGGATTTTAATCCATCTGGAATGACTTCCGAGGAAATCGAGAGAATGAAGTTGGAAGATGGAATTCGGCTTCATGAACAGGTTAAAGTTGAGCTTGAGACTTATGCGAGAGAATCGGATCGGGAGATCGTAAAACCGTTTGTGCTGGTGATCGCCCGTGATACCACGCATGCGAAGCAGCTTTTTGAATGGATCGAGTCGGGGGAGTTTTTTAAGGGACGATATGCGAAGAAAGTGATTCAAGTCGATTCCAGTAAGACGGGGGCAGAAGAGGATGAGATGGTGGAGCGATTACTCAAGGTCGAGCATGCCGATGAGCCGACGGAGATCGTGATTCACGTGAATATGTTGAAAGAGGGATGGGATGTGACCAATCTTTACACGATTATCCCGTTGCGTGCGGCAAATGCGCGGATTTTGATTGAGCAGTCCATTGGGAGAGGACTTCGGCTTCCTTATGGAAAAAGGACGGGAGTGATCAGCGTTGATCGACTGAATATCATCGCGCATGACAAATTTCAGGAAATTGTTGAAGAGGCTCAAAAACCGGATTCATCAATCCGATTGCAGCAAGTGATTTTGGAGCCTGAAAAATTGGAAGAGGAGACCGTGACAGTCGTTTCGCAATCGCAGTTAGCGAATCAATTGGGATTCCAGCCTGAGAAAACGAGTTCCAGTACACATATTCCTAAATCGGTCGATAAACCTTTATTTACGAACTCAGAAGATCAACGAGTGGCACAATTGGCTTATGAGGCGATCCGCAGGATGGAAAGTCAGCCCCAGCGTCTTCCTTCGGTCTCTTATTTAAACTCGGAAGAGGTCAATGCCGCAGTCGTGAAAGAGGTCGAAAGTCAGTATCGTTCGGCACAATTGGAGATGGAAGGAGTGGTGGAGAGGCCTGATATTCAAGCGATTGTGGCTAAAACCTCGGAGCTTGTGATTCGACAGACGATCGATATTCCTCGAATCCTTGTTGTTCCCAAGGGAGAGGTGGAGTCGGGATTTCATCCCTTTGATCTCCAGTTAGGAAGTTTACATTATCCGAGTGTTTCGGAAGAAATTTGGATTCGGCATTTACGGACGGACCAAGTCGATTTAGTTTCAGCGCATCAGGGGGGAATTCAGGAGAGTCGCCTCGAAGATTATATCGTCAGTGGTCTTGTTGATTTTGATGATATTTCTTACGATTTACACGCAGACCTGCTTTATGCTTTGGCGAATCAAGTGGTGAATCATTTTAAAAGCTATCTTGAGGATGAAAATGAGGTCAGAAAAGTGCTTCGCTGCCATCAACGAGATATTGCGAAATTCATTCATTCGCAGATGCAAGAACATCATTGGGAAAAAGTGACCGGATACGAAGTTAAAATCAGTAAAGGTTTTACAGATTTAAAGCCGAGTGCCTATGCGGCCTCCGCAATTGATCCTGTGCTTGATTTTCGTCATGCTCCTCAAGATAAAAGCAATATGGCAAAGTATCTTTTTGGCGGATTTAAGCGATGCCTTTATCCGGTTCAGAAGTTTCAATCCGATACCGAGCGTAAGCTTGCCGTGATACTGGAGCGAGAGGCGCTTAAATGGTTTAAGCCTGCAAAGGGGCAGTTTCAGATTTACTATAAATCCAATGGAGATCATCTCGAATATCAACCAGATTTTGTTGCGGAAACAGAGAGTGGGCTTTACATGATCGAGCCTAAAATGCGAAAAGAAATGGAAGCTGCTGATGTTGTTGCCAAAAAAGAAGTAGCCATGTCATGGTGTAAACACGCCAGTGACCATGCAAGAACGTATCAGGGTAAAGAGTGGAAGTATCTTCTCATCCCTCACGATGTTGTTGCTGAAAATATGACATTGGATGGCCTGGAGAAACAGTATTTATCGATCCTCTAAGGGACGTTGGAGCTGAACGTTTTGACCGTCGTGATGACCGGAGTCGTAACTTTCTCGGTTGCAAAACGAACGTGAAGCGCGTGCTTTTCGAGTGCGGCCAAATTCTTGGAAAATGAATTGCTGGAGGGCTTCCGCTTCGTCACGGAGGACGATTTCGTAGGAGGTTCGTTCCTCCGATTGAAGCCCCTTTTCAGCCTCTTCCTTTCCTTGTTGGATCGAGAGAAGAATCCCGTCGTGGAGTCCTACAAAGTAGGAGATTTGATGGGAGTTTGGGTGTTGATGACGATGTTGATGCCACAGGGAATCGAATACGTTGGAGAGATAGGAAAAGAGGTATTCTGCGTAGAGTAGGTCGGTTTTAGAACCGATGAGTTGGGCAACGGGGGAGGGGGTCGATTTATCGATGAGGACACGGATCGGAGTTGCGGCTTGAAGGAGCGAGAAAAGGGATTTTAATTTCGTAGAAATCCGTGAGGAGAGAGGAATAGAGTTTTTAAGAAAGGAGCGGTCAGGGGCCCCAGATTCTCCGGAAATCGGGAGACGAGAGCGGTCGATATGATAGCGGGTCATGAGCATCTCCGCTTTTTCCAGGGCGGTCTTAATTTCATGCTCCGTCGCTCCCCGTGCGGGGTCAGCGAGTTGAAAAAGTTTCTGAATCCGATCAAGAATTGCAGAATCAGGAGAGGGAGTCGTCATCGATTGAAGTGTGATGAAGGAGAAACAAAAGAAAAGAAGGATCTCTTAGGAATGAAAGCATGAAAAAAAGCCTTTTTCCGCATTCTGGTACATTTCTGTGTCAGCAACGTTACGAGTAGCGCACGATGCAAAGATCAACCCCCTGCGGAAAAAGAAATTGAGGCTTTTATTGATCCGAACTCTCTCTATCTCTGAAGCGACCGATTTCTCTGAGCAGTTCTTTGTTAAGGAGAGTGCTGGAGTCTTGAGGTAAACTAGCAGGGCTGATGTATGAATTTAACAAACAAATATCCGTGTTCACCTGCCCCGTACTCTTTGTCGGGGTCCGCGTTCATCCGTGGTTAAAACTTTCTTATTCTATTTTATGAATCATCTCTTTCAAACTCGACGATTTCTTCCGATTTTTATCACGCAGTTTTTGGGAGCGGTGAACGATCACCTTTTTAAAAATGCCTTTGTCATGTTGGTCACCTTTAAGCTGGCGAAAGAGCAGGGGTGGTCGACCGCCCTGGCCGTGAATGCGATTACGGCACTCATGATTCTTCCGATGATTCTATTTTCTGCGGTCTCTGGAGAGCTTGCGGATCGTTTGGAGAAATCGCAGTTGATCCGGTTCTCTAAGCTGGCAGAGATTGTGATTATGATTCTGGGGGCGATCGGTCTCGCTTGGGAGTCTGCCCCTCTTTTGTTTCTTGCGGTCTTTTTGACAGGGATACAAATCACCTTTTTTGGACCGTTGAAGTACGGAATCTTACCGTGTCATCTGAAAAAAGAGGAGTTGATGGATGGTGCGGCGATTTTTGAAGGGGCGACTTTTCTTGCGATTCTTTTAGGAACAATCTTGGGAGGACTGGCCCTTGCGGAGACAGGTGCGGAACAATCAATTCATCTCTGGGTTTTTATTACGTTGATTGTTTTAGCCGTCGGAGGATGGATTTCGAGTCGATTTGTGCCTGAGGCAAAACCGGAAGGGGAGGTCCCTCCGGTCGATTGGAACCCTTGGACCGCCAGTTTGAAACTAATTCAAGAGGCTCGTGAACATGCCTCCGTCTGGCAATCGATGTTGGGGATCTCCTGGTTTTGGGCGATGGGAGTCGTTTGGATGGCTTATATTCCCCCTTTTGTCGCCGATACATTGAAAGCAGGGTCGGGAGTCGCGACGCAGCTTTTGATGATGTTTAGCATCGGAATTGGGGCCGGGTCGTATATCTCCTCGAAACTGCTTCATGGAGAGATCAGTGCGAAGTATGCCCCACTGGCGGGGGGTGGAATTTCGATCTGCTCCGTTATTTTTATCATCGCCGAATCAATGGCCTCCGTTGAACCGTTCAGCGTACTTTCATTGAAGGGAATTTTAATCATGATCTCATTGCTTGGGATTGGAGCTTGTGGCGGAATATTTAGTGTCCCGCTATATGCGATTTTACAGGGAAAGTCGGAGGCAACTCATCGGGCGAGAAATATTGCCGCAAATAATATTTTGAATTCATTTTTTATGGTCGTTGCGAGTTTAGTTGCAATGCTTATGGCAAAATTCGGGTTTGGGGGTGTTTATGTATTGGGATTGATGGCGATCTTAAACTTGGCGGTTTCGTGGAAGATTATCTGTTTGGTTCCCGAATCGGTGCTTCACACCTTTACTCGTGCGGCGTTACGATTGCTGTTTCGAGTTGAGGTGATCGGATTAGAAAATTATTCAGCCGCTCGGGAGCGGAAATTGATTGTGGCGAATCACGTCTCCTTCTTGGATTCGACCTTGATCGCCGCTTTCTTACCGGAACTTCCGACTTTTGCTGTCGATACGGTGATGGCGCAAAATCCGATTGTGAAATCGGTTCTCGGTTGGATTCCGTTCTTTCCGATCGATCCAACAAAACCGATGGCGATCAAATCACTACTTAAGGGAGTCAAGCAAGGAGTTCCCGTGATGATTTTTCCGGAGGGACGTCTAACCTTGACCGGAAGTTTAATGAAGATTTATCAAGGGGCAGGAATGGTGGCAATGCGAGCCGATGCCGATTTCATTCCGGTGCAGATTGATGGAGTCGAGCGTTCCTATTTTTCAAAATTGCCGACGCGGGCGAACCGAACGCTCTTTCCACGGATGAAAGTGACGATCTTTCCACCGGTTCGAATCAATAAACCTCAGGGAACGGGACGACAAATCCGTGAGGCGGCGGTGGCTCAGGTCTATGAAATTATGTCGGAGATGAGGCTCAAGACGAAGGCCTCAAATCAGACGATGATGAATGCTCTTTTAAAAGCACGGAAACAACATGGTCCGAAGTTTGAAATCGTCGATGACTATCATTTTTCGCCGAAGAGCTATGGGAAATTTGTGGCCTCAGTTTTAACGATCGCCCCGCATTTGAGTGAGGGAACGGAAGTCGGTGAGGTGGTCGGAATGATGTTACCGAATCAAGTGACCTCCTTGGAGGTCTTTTTTGGGCTGCAAGCCAAACATCGCGTTCCCGCACCGTTGAATTTCTCCTCAGGGGCTAAGAATCTTGTAAGTGCCTGTCATACCGCAAAAATCAAAGTGATCTGGAGTGCGGAGAAATTTATTCAAGAGGGAAAACTGCAAGCGGTGGTGGAGGCACTGGAAGCGGCAGGGGTTGAGATTCGCTATTTGGAATCGTTGAAGAGTAAAATGGGATTCAGCGATAAACTGCGGCATTTCTGGGCACTCCGCTATCCGGCAACTCTCTATCGTGGAGAGCGAAAACGCTGGCAGGCAACCCTCTCGTCGGAAGGGCATTTTGCTGATCAACCGGCGACGATCCTTTATACCTCCGGATCGAGTGGGGCTCCGAAGGCGGTCGTGCTTTCGCATCGGAATTTATTGACGAATACGAATCAGTTGATGTCTCGCTTTGATATTCATCGTCAAGATCGAATCTTTAATTGTCTCCCGCTTTTTCACTCCTTCGGGCTGACGGGAGGAGCCTTGACCCCGATCTTGAATGGGGTTCCGGTATTTCTTTATCCTTCGCCCCTTCACTATCGGATGATTCCGGAATTGGTCTATCAATCGAATGCGACCCTCTTCTTTGCGACGAATACCTTTCTCAATGGCTATGCAAGACGGGCGCATGCCTACGATTTTTATTCCGTGAGAGCGGTCTTTGCTGGAGCGGAGAAGGTCAAGGAATCGACGAAGAAAACCTGGATGGATCAATTTGGCGTACGGATTTATGAAGGGTATGGATCGACTGAATGTTCTCCGGGATTAGCGATCAATACCCCGTTTTATTCGAAGCCTGAGACCGTTGGAAAGTTTTTACCGGGGATCGAATATCGGTTAGAACCCGTTGCTGGAATTAGTGATGGGGGACGATTGTGGGTGAAGGGGGCGAATGTCATGCTCGGCTATTACCTTGCGGAAAATCCGGGAGTACTCGTTCCTGTGGATGAGTACTTTAAAGAGAGTCCTTTTTCAAAAATGTTGAATTCTTCCGCAGGCAATGGAGAACATTCGGATCATCCATCCGCTGAAGCCTTGGCGAAAGAGGATCATGAGGGATGGTATGATACAGGGGATATTGCGGAGGTCACTGGGGATGGATTTGTAAAGATCGTCGGTAGAGTCAAACGATTTGCAAAAGTAGCAGGGGAGATGATCTCCTTAAGTGCCGTGGAGGATCTTGCGACAGAGACCTGGCCGGGGGTAGTACATGCGACCTTGGCGATTCCCCATGCGACGAAGGGGGAGGAGATCGTTTTGATTACCGAGAAAGTAGAGCCTCAACGATCTGATCTCTTGGCACAGGCGATGAAGAGTGGAGTCTCGGAGTTGCTCGTGCCGAGGACCTTGATCTCGCAGAAGATTCCGGTGTTGGGTTCGGGGAAGCCGGATTACGTGGCGCTGCAAGGGATGATTTTAACCGCGGATGGAAAGAATAAAGCTTAAGATTATACCGCCAAGTTAGAGGCAACCCCGACAAAGAGTACGGGGCAGAAAAACGCCAAGAAAGAAAATCTAACCGCTAATCTTCACTTATTTTCGCTTATATAATTGAGATGAAATTTGAATTATAAGTGTCAATTAGTGAAGATCAGTGGTTAAAAATTGTTCGTTTGACGGTTAATCTCTTTTTTTCCTTCTCTTGACGACTTTGCCTGAATCTCCCACTTCAAAAGGATGAGAATTCTTGAAAAGATAAAAAGTGATGGTATATCTGATGGTATGGCTAAAATGACTCATCGGACAACATTTGCATTGGATGCGGTGACGGCTCAGCGACTCAAGCGTCTGGCGAAGCAGTGGCAGGTCTCCCAGGCCGAGGTCGTACGACGATCGGTGGAGCAGGCGGAAGGAATGATTCAAAATAAAAGGCCCGATCCGGTACCCCTTCTTCAAAAACTCCATCGTGAGGGAGGCGGTCTTGATTCAAAACAAGCAGAGTTATTCCTGAAACAGGTTCGAGAGGATCGTAAACGATGGCGAAAAGAATGATCTGCCTCGACACGAATTATTTGATTCGGGGAATTGTTCAGGGAACGAGAGAATCTGTATCACTCATCGAATGGGTGAGATCAGGAGAACAATTAATAGTTCCCATGCCCGTCTGGTTTGAATTTCTTTGTGGGCCAGTGACGGAAAATCAAGTCATGACGCTCCGTTCTTTTCTTTCTGAAATTCTTCCCTTTGGGGAATCCGAAGCGTGTGAGTCAGCTCGTCTTTTCAACGCGATCCAACGAAAACGCCAACATCGTATAGATTCGATGATCGCTGGAACGGCGATCATTGCGAATGCGAAATTAGCGACGAACAACCGGGCTGATTTTGAGCCTTTTGTTCGATATGGGTTAAAAATTTTTTAAGAATCAATAAATTTTATAAAGCTTATTTCACCAAGTAACACAAATAAACCTTCTGCCGTTTGACAAAATATAACAGTATCATTATAAAATTAGTATGAAATCGGATAAGGGGGAAATGCAGCGATTATTGGAGGAGGCGGTGAAGATCCCTTTGCCAAAGGATGAAATCAATTTTCAATTAAATACTGTTGGGGTCGGAGGGGATCATTTGTGGAATCGCGAGGAGATTTACGCCGATGAAAAAAATTAAGGCGGGGGAGAAGGTATTTGTCGATACGAATATCCTTTTGACGGCAACGGATTCACGGAGGAAGGGGCATCGGACCGCGATCGATTTATTCAGAAATGCGATGCAAAAAGAGTTTACCCTTTGCCTGAGCGGTCAGGTGTTGCGCGAATATTTGGTGGTGGCGACAAGCCCGGTTTCTGCAAATGGCTTAGGTCTGGGCATCCCAGAGGTAGCTCAAAATGTGGAGAAGTTTCGGTCCGTGACCGTTTTCCTTGCGGAGCATTTGACCGTTCATCGGGAATTATTGAAAACTTTCAGGGGGAACAGAGTGACGGGAGCGAAGATTCATGATTTGAATATCGTTGCGACGATGAAAGTGGCGGGAGTGAGACATCTTTTGACTTTAAATCCTGGTGATTTTGCGGGGAGTGAAGAACTCACGATTTATAGTCTTGAAGAGATTTCAGCAATTTAAATTCGGTAAAGGATAAAACAAAGAAACGAACCACTAATCTTCGCTAATTCTCTCTGATAAAATTCAAATTAAATTTGTTTTATAAGTGCTAATCAGTGGTTTAAGATTTTTTGTCTTGGAAATTAATCCCTCTTATTACGCGCTCTTGACGACTCGTCGAGAGTCTCCCACTGAAGAATAATGGTTTTCTCTCAAAGTCGAAAAAGGTTGAAGATATACAATATCGATATATCATACTTTTTATGAAAGTATTGATTAATTTTTCTCAGGAGCAGGTCGATGCTCTGGATAAAATCGCTCGGCATCGAAAGTGTCCTCGGATGAGGATTGTTCAGGAGGCAGTGGGTTATTATCTTTCCCAGAAATCTCCAGCAAAAGGGGAATCACTCACGGGATTTGGAGCGTGGAAAGCGAAGAAAGTCGATGGACTCCAGTACCAAAGAAAAATCCGGGGAGAATGGGAGAAATGAAGGCTCTTTTTGATACCAATATTTTAATTGATTTTTTGAACGGTATTTCGGAGGCCAAAAAAGAGATTGAGATCTATCGTCATCGTTTTATTTCCCGGATCTCCTGGATTGAGGTCATGGTGGGAGCAGAAAATGAAAAAGAGCAAAAGAGTGCTCGGGAATTTTTAGAGAATTTTAAAATCATCGAAATCGATCAAGAGATTTCTGAGGAAGGGGTTCGGATTCGGCAAAAAGAAAAGATTAGACTACCCGATGCCTTGATCGCTGCAACGGCGCAGGTTCATCACTGTCTTTTGGTCACTCGAAACTTAAAAGATTTTGATCCTCGAAAACCGTGGGTTCGGATTCCGTATAAAGCGAATCACTAAGAGCGAGGAAATTGAACCGCTAATCTTCGCTAATTCTCGCTGATAAAATTTAAATATAATTTCTTTTATAAGTGCTAATCAGCGGAGATTAGTGGTTTAAGATTTTCATCTTGTGGGTTAATCGCTCTTTTTTGTTCCCCCTTGACGACTTTGCACGGATCTCCCACTGGGGATCGTGAGCAGGAAATTGACTTATCGTAAAAGTAGACTAAGGAGGACTAATATTATGACGTACGCCATACATGAAGCGAAAACTCATTTTTCGAAGTTAGTCCGTGAGGTGATGAGTGGGGAGACCGTGTTGATTCGTCGCGGCACCCGGGGAGATGTACTTCTGAAGTTAACTCCCGTTCAAAACAGTCCGTTCGAGGAGCGACTCCAAAAATTTAAATCCCGAAAGTATTACGGAAAATTAAAATCTAAAGGGAGTGCTTTGAAGTTGGTTCAGCCCCTTCCTTCCAAGGAATGGGATGGATGGCAACTGCTCAGCTTTTAGATCAACCGTTGATCACCCCCGATCGTTTAATCGCTCAGTATGCGGTGAAAACAATTTGGTAAAATCAGTCTCACACGAAGCAACTGTCCCCATGGAACGGGGAATGACACAGTCCCGACAGGTCGGGGCAAAGTTGTGAAGCGGATTTTTAAAAACATTTTTCACGCAAAGCCACAAAGCTTCCCAAGGTTCTCCCCACAGGAATTTTGAAACGAAAAAATCATTTGCCTTTTCGGGAGGAGACTTGGGAAACTTCGCGGCTTCGCGTGAAAATGTTTTAATCAATCCCTCTTCCTCTGCTCGGAGTTTTGTATCGGAGTGCCCCTTGTCTTCGATAGGTTTCTCTCCCATCGACGGAGAATGACTTGGGAAAATTGGTTCAAACGAAGATCGCAGCATCTTCAAGATTTATGGCGTTGGAGAATCGTCGATCGTCGAGTCCCGACGGGATCGCAGGAGCTCGGGCGATGGGGGGAGTGGCGTGCGGGGCAATTCCTTCGTCAGAAAGGGTTTCGATTGCTGCTTCAAAATGTTCGGATGCCTTGTGGAGAGATCGATTGGATCGCTGTTGATGGTGAGATCCTTGTTTTTGTGGAGGTCAAAACGCGGGATTTAGAGCTAACCGATCATCCAATTTTTGCGATTGATTGGAAAAAAAGGAAACGGCTTCGTAAAGCCTCACGTCTCTATCTTCGCTCTCTGAGGCTCCCTCATCCCCCGACCTTTCGTTTCGATGCGGTGGAGGTGCTCATTTATTCTTCCTATTCCTGGGAATGTCGGTGGACCCCCCGATTAGAGATTATCTAAGAGATTTAACCCCCACAGCTGTGCCATGTGGGTCACCCTGAGGAGAAAGGGAGGGTTAACCGCCAAGTTAAATACAAAATTCGCCAAGGTTATAAAACTCTATTTAAACCATTTCTTTAATAGGGAATAGAGATCGGGAGCGATTGCGGGTCGCGATCACTTCACTTTCTCGCCACAGATCAAAGCCGGTTGAACTTTGAATGGGCCACTCTCGGTCTCCAACAATTGAAATCGTAAATTACTTAACCCCGCCTCTTGCAGCCATTTCCGAAGCTCCACCTCCCGAAACCCCAGCCAGGTATCCCCCAAAAGCTCCCGGGCTCGATCAAAGGAGTGGGCATTTAAATCCAAAATAATCAGCCGACCTCCGACTTTCAGAAGTTTTGCCGCCGCTTGAATCGAATGTGCCGGATTCACCGCGTGATGGAGCGCCTGACTCATGATCACATAATCGATCGAATTCGGATCAATCGGCGGATGCGCCAAATCCCCTAGTCGATATTCCAGATTCTTCAGCTTTCGTCGTTTCGCCTCTTTGCTGCCAAACTCCACCATCTTCGGTGAGTTATCGACCGCAATCACCTTCTCCGCATGCTGCGCCATCAATTGCGAAAGCCATCCCTCTCCCGCTCCCAGATCTGCAATCACACAGCGAGGAATCAAATGCGCCAGCAAGGGCCCGACCGCCGACCATCCTCGACCGGGACAGGGGGCTTTGGAGAGTCGACCCGCCACCTGATTGAAATAATTCTGCGCTACCTCCCGGCGTTTCTGCGTCACCAGCTTCAAAGCCGCACGATCGCTCTCTGCCTCGGAAAGCTCACTGACACTTCCCATCGCCGCCTCAAGAAGCTTTTGACCCGCCACCTCTTGAATCTCTGGAACTCGATAATAGGAAAACTTCCCCTCCTTACGAGCCTCCGCCAATCCGCTCGTTCGCAAAATTCCCAGATGCATCGAAATTCCGGACTGCCCGATATTTAAGATCTCCTGCAGCTCAGCAACGGTTAACTCCTCCCTCTGAAGAAGAGCCATAATACGAAGTCGCGTCGGATCAGTGAGCGCTTGCCATGCGGTACGAAGAGAGAGCGCCATTAATTAAAATCCGTGATGAGTTGAACATCTCGAGGATACATTTCCGCAAGTTGGAGATCCAACGTGGCGAGCCTCCCTTTTCGTTTTCGGGCCAATTCCACCAGCCACGCATCCGTGATTTGGCGGTGTCCTTGAATCAACTTTGGATGAATCTCTAAATAGGAAAATCCATCGTCCCAAAATTCGTGGAAGGGATGTTGGACAACCGCTCGAAGAACCGACCACGCCTGATCACTTGTCAGAGTTTTATCTAAGGTGAGAAGAAGCCTCAAAAGCGTTCCTTGTGTCACCGAACAGGTCGCAAAACTTTGAACTCTTTTTTCGAACCATTTTTTCATTTTTCGATGATGGAGATGATCTGTTGCAAAAAGGGCAACCAAGGAACAGCCATCTAAAAGCCAAGAGGGCTCTTTCACTGGAGGCTTGCCTTCCATCGATCAAGATCCTCTTCGTCTTCTAACTTTTTAACATCTTCCAACGTGACGGTTCGTCCCAACCGAATCAAGGGGAGCTTTGTGAGCGGATCGATGCTGATTTTTTCATGACCCTCCACTTCCTTGAAGGAAGTATCCGTTTGAGAAACAAATTCATTGATCGCTTTACTCATCGAGATTCGCTTTTGAACGGCATAGGTCTTCGCAATCCGGTAGGATTCGTCCGAAAGATTCACGGTCATTCGCATAAACGCACCATATCACCATATCACCATAATGTCAAATTGAGGCATTTAATTCTCAGCAATCCGCGTTAATCCGCGTCCATCTGTGGTTAATTGGGAATTTTCCTTAAGTTGCCACCTTTGCTTACGTGCGGGATCACATGACTTTAGATTAATCAATGTCATATCAACCAATCATGATGCGTCAATATTTTATTTGCATTTTTCTGCTATTTCAACTACTCTTCTCTTCTACCATGGCAAAAAACTATATCTTCTCGTCGGAGTCGGTGACTGAAGGTCATCCGGACAAAGTGTGTGATACGATCTCGGACGCAATCCTGGATGCGTGTTTAAAACAAGATCCTAAAAGCCGCGTGGCTTGTGAAACGCTTGCGAAGTCGAATCTCGTCGTCATCGCCGGTGAAATCACCACCAAGGCGGAATTCGACTACAATAAGATCGTTCGCGAAGCGATCCGTGAGATCGGATATACCGAGCCCGGCGAATCCTTTAATGCCGATAGCGTTCATATTATGAATGCCCTGACTCGCCAAAGCCCCGATATCGCCCAAGGAGTCGATACGATTAAGGCGGAAGGAAAAGCAACGGCAGAGCAAGGAGCCGGAGATCAAGGATTGATGTTTGGATTCGCTTGTAATGAAACACCGGAATTGATGCCGGCCCCGATTTCTTACGCGCACAAGCTTGGACGCTTGCTCTCCTCTCTCCGCAAAAGTGGTAAAGTCAAATGGCTTCGCCCCGATGGAAAGACCCAAGTCTCTTTACAATACGAGGGACATCGCCCCGTTCGCGTCGATGCCGTCGTCATCTCGAATCAACATCGAGAAGGGATTAAGCATAAAGAGCTCGAAGCCTATTTGATCAATCAAGTGATCAAAAAAGTGATCCCTGCTCATTTGCTCGATAAAAAGACCCGCTATCTCATTAATCCTACGGGACGTTTCGTCATCGGTGGACCAGAAGGGGATTCCGGTCTCACGGGACGTAAGATCATCGTCGATACTTACGGAGGAATGGGACGTCACGGCGGCGGAGCCTTCAGCGGAAAAGATCCTTCAAAAGTCGATCGTAGTGCCGCTTACATGGGTCGTTATGTTGCGAAGAACGTGGTCGCTGCCGGTCTTGCCGATCGCGTCGAAGTTCAATTCGCTTATGCAATTGGATATCCTGAACCGGTCTCCATCTGCGTTGATACTTTCGGAACTGGAAAAGTTTCTGATGAGAAGATCGAACAAGCGATCAAACAAGTCTTCAGTTTCAAACCGGCCAAAATCGTCGAGCAACTCAAATTGCTTCGCCCGATCTACAGCAAATCAACGAACTACGGTCACTTCGGAAAAGAGGATGACTTGGCAAGCATCACTTGGGAAAAGACCGACAAAGCCGCGGCCCTTAAACGTGCCTGTGCGTAATTAAACCATTCTACAAAACTCTAAAATAAGAGATTAAAAAGGAAAAACATGAGTAAAAAATCTATTAAAGCCTCTGCAAAGAAATCGATTGTTCCACCAAAAGGATTCACCGATTATCAAGTAAAAGATATCAAACTTGCCGATTGGGGACGCAAAGAGATCGAAATCGCTGAGCATGAAATGCCGGGATTGATGGCGACTCTCGAAAAATACGGAGCAAAGCAACCGCTCAAGGGAGCCCGTATCACCGGAAGTCTTCACATGACGATCCAAACAGCGGTGCTCATTGAGACCTTAAAAGGACTCGGGGCACAAGTTCGTTGGGCCAGCTGTAATATCTTCTCGACCCAAGATCAAGCCGCTGCCGCTATCGCTGCTGCTGGCATTCCGGTTTTCGCTTGGAAGGGGGAAACCCTCGAAGAGTATTGGGATCTCACAATCAAAGCGATCACCTGGAAAGATGGCAAAGGCGGAATCGTCGGACCTAACTTAATCCTTGATGACGGCGGAGATGCCACCTTGCTTGCGCATCGCGGGTACCTTGCAGAAAAGAACCCGAAGATCTTGAATGAACCGACCGACAACAAAGAGTTGCAGATCGTCAATAGTGTCCTCAAAAAACGTTTGAAAGAGGATCCCCAATTCTGGCACAAGACCATTCCTCAACTCAAGGGAGTCTCTGAAGAAACGACCACCGGTGTTCATCGTCTTTATGAAATGCAGAAAAAGGGTGAATTGCTCATCCCTGCGATCAATGTCAACGACTCCGTCACCAAGAGCAAATTCGACAACGTTTACGGCTGCCGTGAATCGCTCGTCGACGCCATCAAGCGCGCCACCGATGTCATGATCGCTGGCAAAACTGCGATGGTCTGCGGATTCGGTGATGTCGGTAAAGGTTCTGCCGATATTCTCTATTCCCATCGCGCTCAAGTGATGGTCAGCGAAGTCGATCCGATCAACGCCCTTCAAGCCTGTATGACCGGTTATAAAGTCACCACCGTTGAAGAAGCACTTCCTTACGCCGATATCTACGTCACAACGACCGGTAACTGCGACATCATCACCATTAAACATATGGCGAAGATGAAGGATCAAGCGATCGTTTGTAACATCGGCCATTTCGATAACGAAATCCAAGTCGATAAATTGCAAAACTATCCCGGTATCAAACGGGTGAACATCAAACCCCAATTTGATAAATACATTTTCCCCGATGGACATTGTATCTATCTTTTGGCAGATGGACGTTTAGTGAATCTCGGATGTGCGACAGGACATCCTTCATTCGTCATGTCGAACAGCTTTACGAATCAAACCTTGGCTCAAATCAGCTTATGGAATGACAAACATGAAGTCGGAGTCAAGACCCTCTCCAAGAAATTGGATGAAGAGGTTGCCCGCCTTCACCTCGGCAAACTCGGTGCGAAGTTGACCAAGTTGACCAAGGAACAAGCGGCCTACATTGGCGTCAAAGTCGATGGACCGTACAAGCCAGAAACCTATCGTTACTAAAATTTCTTTTTTAGAAATTTGAATTCAGAAGCGCCTCCGAGCAATCGGAGGCGTTTTTGTTTAGTGGAAAGATCGGGAATCGGGAGCCTTTTTCCATTCCGGACACATCGACTTACTCACAAATACACCAAAACTTTTGTCTCACGCCAAGGCTCAAAGCTTTCAAAGGAAATACTTAAACCTAAAAAAAGCAGTTGGAACCACGGATAACGCGGATCACACGGATTTTCAGGGATTTACATAAAATAAGAACTTCACCCTCTGGGTGAATAAAAAAAAGAAACTCAATTTTCATAACCTCCTCAATCCGTGATATCTGTGTTATCCGTGGTTAAATCATCTGCGGTTTTTAGGTTAAATCCTCCCCTAAAGCACGAGTCTCCGGAAACCGTTTCAATGGAATTGAAAACGCATGGTGATGAATCCGGTTCTCTTGAAAGAAGTCTCTTTCAAAGAAACCGAATTTCATCACCAAGGGCGGGGTTCATCACCCCGCCGTTTCCTGAGACTCAGGCTTTCCTTGTTTTTTCTGAGGGGAGGAATCTTGGGAGACATGGAGCCTTCGTGAGAGGAAAGGTTTCAAGTATTTAGTTTCCGTAGTTGTTTTTTTCGTTCACTCTGCGGATGAATTTCTCGTTTTTTATAAACCCTTAAAATTCCGTGTGATCCGTGATATCCGTCGTTCCAACTGCTGAATTGAGGATAAACTAATTTTTGAATTTTATAAGTGAAAATCAGCGGTTTATTTCACTGGGCGACTTTGGCTTATACTGAGCAGTTCACCCTTGATTTAACTGATCGTTCATGACCTCGATCGCATCGAAGAGGGTTTCGATATCGAGAGGGGTCAGGGCCTCTTCGTTATGCAAGAAATGGCGATCGAGCTTGATGCTCATATGACGCCAGTGAGCGACCGGGATTAATTTTTTATCGTAGAGGGCGATTTCTAAATCACGGAGAATATCGAAGAGTTGACCGAAATCGTGACGATCCAATGGGGGCTCTCCAAATTTGATGTGCCGAAAATTTTTACTCCGGAGCATTTGCGCACGTTGGGTCATGACTCAAGGATTCTAGTGGATCACTTCTTATTTTGGAAAGAAGTAAATAAATTAAGAACCGCGAACCAATAATGGAATCATATAGAGGGAAGTTCTTGCGCTGATAAAAAGCATCTTTCGATCGAGACCACCAAAACAAAGGTTTGAGGGGGGCTCATCGACTGGAATCGTTCCAATCCATGTTCCCTTGGGCTCAAAGATTTGAATCCCATTTCCGGCCGCAACATAGAGCCGCCCTTGATCATCGGTACGCATTCCATCGGGGGCCCCTTGCTCCAAAGTGGCAAAGACCTTTCCGTTCGCCAGGGTGTGATCGGATCGAACTTCAAAAACCCAGATCTGATGGGATTTCCCTGCCTCTCCGACATAAAAAAGATTCTCATCGGGAGAAAAACAGAGGCCGTTCGGCTTATCGAGGGTATTGAGGATCATCTTGAGGCTTTGGGTTAAAGGATCGTAACAATAGACTTGGTTTTTAGAGATCTCCCGTTTGTCAGGGTCTAACTTATAGCCGGGATCGGTAAACCAAATCGTTCCATTGGAGCGAAGGATGACATCGTTGGGGCCGTTGAGTTTTTTTCCCTCCCAGCGATCGACCAAGGGGCGAATCATTCCATTTTTCTCTTCGATCACGAGACGTCGATTCTCCGTCTCACAGGTGATCAAGCGACCGAGTCGATCGACGGTGTTTCCGTTCGCCATCGAGCTCGGATTTCGATAAGCGGTAATGGTCCCATCGAGGGTATATTTTTTAAGTTCGTTTCCTGCGAGATCGCTGAAAAGGAGATAGCCCTCTTTAATCCAAACAGGCCCTTCGGTTGAGTTCATCCCCGTAGCCTTCATGCGGACAATCTCTCCCTGAGGAACGATTTGATCCATCGTATGGCGGATCATCGTCACATGACCGGCCCAGAACCCGAAGGCGAGGCAGAATAAAAGGAAGAGATAATATTTTTTCATAAAAGAGGTCTAAGAGGAAGAGTGTCTCGCGCGGAGACGCGGAGGCGCAGAGGAGGGGGAATAAAAAAAAGTATTGTTATATTCATGTGTTTTTAATTTCAGGAAGACGATTGACCGCCCTTACAATGCCATCCTTCATTAAGGCTTCTCCAAAGTTTAGTAAATAACCAAGTCGTAGATCTGTCAAAGAAAGATAAGTCTGAATTTGTTTTTTGTGGGCAGCGGTTAGTTTTTCAACCGATTTTAGTTCTAAGATGACTTTCTTTTCGACAATTAAATCCGCACGGAAACCCTCAGCGTAACGTTCTCCTCGAAAGATAATCGGAACTAAAACCTGTTTCTCAACAGTAAAACCTTCTTTAACGAGTTCTTTAAAAAGAACCTCTTCATAAACACTCTCCAACAATCCTGGACCTAGTTCACGATGAATGTCGATTGCTACACGAATAACATTTGTTCCAATCTCGTTTTCAGATAAAGTCATAAGCTCTGCGCCTCAGCGTCTCTGCGCGAGGCCCTCTTAGATCATCTCCTTCGCCTTTGCGAGCGCTTCGCTGATCTTTCCTGCCTCTGCTCCCGCTCCTTGTGCTTGGTCGGGTCGTCCGCCCCCTTTCCCTCCGACGATCGGGGCGATCGCTTGGATGATCTTCCCCGCCTGAATCTTGGCGGTGAATCCGGCATCGACAGTCGCCATCAAGGAGACGCGACCGGCCTCTTGTCCGGCAAGGACGATGACCCCTTTGATTTGCCGTTTTAAAGCATCCATTAAAAACGGGAGATAGGCCGATTTACATTCCCCTAAATTGAGAATCAACGTCGGAATCTCTTTGATCGTCGTGACTTGTCCCGCAAGAATAGGCGCATTTTCAGCGGCCTGCTTCTGATATTCAGCTTCCATTTGTTTCGCTTGTTTTTTTTCTGATTCTCGGACTTCAACTTCCGCTTTCGCTAAAGCCTGTTGGCGTTCATTATAACTATCAATAGTTGCTATTATTTTATCTCGTTCGATAATAGCTTCTGCGGTTTTTAGAGAATTATACCCTTCAAATACTTTTGGAAGTATTGGTAAATTTTGATATTTTGTTTTCAGTAAATCATACTTTTGTTGTTGTTTTTGAATTTCACTTTCACTCCATCCAAAAATCGCATTTCCACAAACTGCTTCTATTCTTCGAATTCCAGCAGCAATTGCCCCTTCACTGATTATTTTAAACCAGACTATTTGAGATGTGTGTTCGACATGAGTTCCACCACAGAGTTCTTTGGAATAACCTCCAATGTTTACTACTCGAACTTCATCGCCATATTTATCTCCAAAAAACTGTATGATGGATTTGTCTTGTTGAGCTTCTTTGTAACTCATTTCAATCGAAAAAACTTTATCATTGGCCTTAATTTTTTCATTTACCAACGAACTCACTTTTTCTAGTTGGTCTTCAGTCATCGCTTGATGAAATGTGAAATCAAACCGCAATCGATTTTCATCAACATAAGAACCCTTTTGCCCTACAGATGTTCCTAAAACTTCTCTCAATGCCCAATGTAAAATATGAGTAGCAGAGTGATGAGATTGAATCCAAAACCTTCTGCTTCCTTCAACTTGGAGCTTTACTTCCTCTCCAATTAAAAACTTAGATGTAAGGGAAGAATTTATTCGATGAGCAAAAGTACCGTTCGACGTTTTTATTGTATTTAAAACATCAATTTCTGTTCCGTCAGATGATTTAATTTTTCCTGAATCTCCAACCTGTCCCCCCATCTCTGCGTAAAACGGTGTTTCCTCTACAAGAATATAGTCCTCTCCGATACCTGTAACTTTAGATTTAAATGACTCAAATGGCTCCGCTCCAATTTTTGCATCATATCCAACAAACCTCGTCGCCACCGAAACATCTTCCGATTCGGAAACTTTAATAATCTCTTTCTTCTGCGCTGCTTGCGATCTCTTCCGTTGGATTTCCATGCATTGTTCAAATCCAACTTCATCAACTTCAAATCCAACTTTCTTTGCCATCAATTGCGTTAGATCCAATGGAAATCCATAGGTGTCATACAAGGTAAAGGCCGCCTCTCCAGAAAAAGCCTTGATCGATTTCGCAGAGAACTCTTCGATGTAACGATTAAAAACCTCAGTCCCTTTCCCAATGGTTTTTACAAAACTCTCCTCCTCTCCCCGAATCACGTCCGTGATTCGACTCATGTTTTTCCGGGTTTCCGGAAAAACATCACCGAAGTATTCAGCGATCACGGGAACCAGCGAATGCAAAAACGGTTCCGTGAGTTGGAGATCGCGACCGTAGTTCATCGCCCGACGTAAAATCCGCCGCAACACATACCCACGTCCCTCATTGCTTGGGATAATCCCATCGGCAATCGAGAAGGAAAGGGTCCGCAAATGATCGGCGATCACGCGAAAGGCGATATCGCAAGCAATGACCTCCTTCGGGGCCTG
>CAMAQI010000016.1 GCA_945860255.1 Methylacidiphilum caldifontis | reverse complement strand
TGAGGCACCATTTTATTTTGTGTTCTTTGCGTTCTTTTGCGGCTAAATTCCTTCTTTATTTTTATTTCAACGCACTGCTCAAGAAGTCCAAAACTTAAGGGCACCATTTGTGATCTCAAGATTTGATTGTCCTCCTCCAGATCCTCGGTTAGATCGGGGGATGCCATCTGTAATCCCTGCGCTGATCGTGATCCCTGCTCGCTACGCCTCCACCCGGTTTCCGGGGAAGCCGTTGGCGATGTTGAATGGAAAGCCGATGGTTCAATGGGTCTGGGAGGCGGCGATGAAAACCAAAAGCCGCCCTCGGGTGGTCGTCGCAACTGACCATCGATTGATTTTAAAAGCGGTGGAATCGTTTGGAGGGGAGGCGATCCTGACTCGAAAATCCCATCCCTCCGGAACCGACCGGATGGCGGAGGTCGCGGAGAAGATCCGGGCCAAGATTTATTTGAATCTTCAAGGGGATGAACCGCTCGTGACCCCGGAGGTGATCGACTCCCTGCTTCAAGGCATTGGAAAGGCTCCAATGGCCACTTTGGCGCATCGGATCCGTTCATTAGAGGAGTTTCAGCGTCCCGATGTGGTCAAAGTCGTTCGGAATTTAAAGGGGGAGGCTCTTTATTTTTCTCGTTCTCCCTTGCCCTATCTTCGAAAAAGTGGAATTCCTCTTTTGCGACATGTTGGAATTTATGCTTTTCAAGCGAAAGCCTTGCTCCAATTTGTCCGTTGGAAGCCGAGTTCGCTGGAGCGTGCCGAAAGCCTTGAACAACTTCGAGCGATTGAAAATGGGATGTCGATACGTGTTCTGGAGACCCCTTTTCAATGCTTTGGCGTCGATACCCCTGAGGATCTGAATCGGGTGATTGAGCGAATGAAGCAATGTGGAATGAAGAGTGAACGTTTAAAAAAAGTTAAAGGATCGAAAAGATGAAATATATTTTTGTCACTGGTGGTGTAGTGAGTTCCCTTGGAAAGGGACTCGTGGCTGCGGCCTTGGGAACACTTCTTGAAAATCGAGGATTAAAGGTCGTCCTGCAAAAGTTTGATCCCTATCTCAATGTCGATCCCGGAACGATGAGTCCTTTTCAGCATGGGGAGGTCTATGTCCTTGCGGATGGCGCGGAGACCGATCTCGATCTCGGACACTACGAGCGTTTTACCTCCACCGATTTAAGTCGCCGTAATAATTTGACGGCCGGTCAAGTTTACGAAAATGTCATCGCCAAGGAGCGCCGTGGGGATTACCTCGGCAAGACGGTTCAAGTGGTTCCGCATGTGACGGATGAAATTAAATCTCGAATTCGTGAAGTCGGGCAAAATCAAAATGCCGATATCGTGATTACGGAAATCGGAGGGACAACCGGGGATATCGAAGGGCTTCCATTTTTGGAGGCGATCCGTCAATTCGCCCTTGAGGTCGGTCCGGATAATATCTGTTTTATTCACGTCACTCTTCTTCCTTACATCAAAGCGGCAGGGGAATTAAAATCGAAGCCAAGCCAACAAAGTGTGGCGAAACTCCGTGAAATCGGAATTCAACCGCATATTTTGGTCTGCCGTACCGATCAACCGATCGATCGTGAAATGCGTCAGAAGCTCTCGCTCTTTTGTAACGTGCCGATTGAATCGGTGATCGAAGAGCAAGATGTCGCTCACACCATTTATGAGCTTCCTCTTGTGCTTCAGCGCGAACGGATGGATTCCTTAGTCTGTAAATATCTTCGTCTCGAGCCGAGGCCGGCCGATATGACGGCATGGCGCCTTTTTGTCGATCGCGTGATCGCCCCGAAATACCATATTAATGTTGCTGTCGTCGGAAAATATATTGAGCATCAAGATGCCTACAAAAGCATTTACGAATCCCTGACTCATGCAGGAGCGGCAGCCGATACGCGTGTGGATGTTCACCGCGTCGATGCCGAGGATATCGAGGCAGAAGGGGCGGAAAAGTTTTTGATGGGGATGGATGGAGTGTTGGTCCCTGGTGGATTCGGAATTCGGGGGGTCGAGGGAAAGATCCTTGCAGCGAAATATGCTCGTGAGATGAAGATTCCTTATTTAGGGCTTTGCTTAGGAATGCAGATTGCGGTTGTTGAATTTGCTCGAAATGTTCTCGGATTAACTCAAGCCCACAGTACTGAATTTAATCCTCAAACTTCCGATCCGGTGATCGCTCTCATTGAAGAACAAAAACAGGTGACGAATAAAGGGGGGTCGATGCGTCTTGGAAATTATCCCTGCCTTTTAACCGAGGGCTCTCTTTCCCGTGGTGTTTATGGAAGTGATGAGATCGTCGAGCGCCATCGTCATCGTTTTGAATTTAATCCCGACTACCGAGCTCGAATGGAGGAGAAAGGAATGCTCATCGCAGGGGTTTCCCGTGAGGAGAAATTAGTCGAGGTCATCGAGATCAAAGGACATCCTTGGTACGTTGCTTGTCAGTATCATCCTGAATTTCTTTCGAAACCGAATCGTGCCCATCCCCTCTTTTTGGGATTTGTGAATGCGGCGTTGAAATTGGCGGAAAGACCGCGGATTTAAAGAAGAGGGGTTATGGTTTATCCGATTGTTCGCTACGGCGATCCTGTGCTTCGCCAAAAAGGAAAAATCGTCACTGCGGTGACGAAAGAGATTCGTAAACTCGTCGACGATCTCTTGGAGACCATGAATCACGCCGACGGTGTCGGACTTGCCGCTCAGCAGGTTGGAAAAGCACTTCAGCTTGCCGTCGTTGATGTGACTCAGGTGACCAATCGCGAAAGTCGCATGTGGATCAACGATCAAGCGGTCGATCCGTTGGAGTACATGCCACTGGTTCTTTTGAATCCGACCCTGGAATTGACCAAGAAAAAAGTTTTTGGCAACGAAGGTTGTTTGAGTTTTCCCGGGCTTGGGTTTGATGTTCCCCGCTCCACTCGGATTAAAGTGAAAACACAAACCTTAGAGGGTAAAGTTTTTGAGTTTGAGGCGGGCGGACTTTTAGGGAGAGCGATTCAACATGAATACGATCATCTCCAAGGAAAGCTTTTCATCGATCACCTTGACAGCGAGGGAAAACAGGAGATCAAAGCCGACCTGAATCTCCTCCTTCAAGGCAAAGAGATTCCCCAGCGCGATTAATTCGGTCCCTCAAAGGAACCTTGGTTCCGCTCGTCTAATTTATAAAATTCCATTTAACCACTTATTTTCGCTAATTTACACTGATCAACACAATTCAAAACCATTTTGAACCCATTTCTTTCATTAGAAACTACTTCGCCTCGTAAACTCTGCAACCAAACTGGTTATGAAAAAACTGGAGGGGCAGACGCTGTCTGCCTCGGGCTACGGGGAAAAGGCTCGTAAAACGAGAAGCACTCGACGCTGGAAGCGGAAATAATTTTTGTACGCAGGGAGGAAGGGGTACAACTGCAGCTCCGACCTGTCGCATAAGCGTCAACTTAAGGAATCAATTCAAAGGCATTTTTCTCACGCATCCTCCTTCGCTTGAGCTATGGCGGACGAAGACGGCGCAACGAACGCAACGTGGAAAATGCAACGACTTACTGAGGTGATTCCCTCTGTTTCCTCCTTCGTCGGAAAACACCTTCTGAGAATCTCTCCCGTTTCTTTGAAAAAAGGATTTTCAAAAAACGATCGACCTTCTCCTCAGGGGCTCGGCTTCGCCTCTCCTGGAATCAACCTCGGGGTCTCCTTGTCTCATTCATAAAAAGGGGGGGGGAATTCTGACCTCAAGAGCGTAAGCGATAGATCCCTGTTTTTAAAAAGAGATCGAAAGCTCGTTTTCGAGAGCTTTTTAAAAATAGGGAAGAGGCTCGACAGAGCCGTGGTCAGAACGACGGGGAAGGAGGTATTTAACTTCGTGTCGTTGCGCCTTCGTGTGAGACAATGTTTTTTTGAAAGTTCGCCCCATAATAAAGACTCTTAAGTTGACGCCTATGCGACCTGTCGGGGCTGCGTTCCCTATTTTGAAATGCTTTTTGTTTTGAGTTCTATTGCATGAAATAGGTTAAAATTCAGATGAGTGTAAATAAGTGAGAATGAGTGGTTAAAATCAAATTTGGCATCGTGCCGAATCCGTTGGGAACGGAAGAGACGATCGATCCGGCGGCGGCCGGAGAGAGGTTGCAGGGATGCAACCCGCAGCCGAGGGGACTCGGCGGAGTCATCATGGAGTTGGAGAGTAGCCCTCTGATTCTTGCATCATGGATGAGTTTTCATGGCAGGAAAATTTTGCATCGATAGGGAGGATTTTCAGGATAAAGAGCAAATAATTTTAACCGCAGAGGCAAGGGAGGTTAACGGAGGGAAATTCAATTTAACCTAAAAACCGCAGATGATTTAACCACAAAAGGCTCGTGAAACGAGCATACAAATCTTCGCTAGAAGCGGAAATAGTTTTGGCTCGTAGGGAGGCGGGGGAGCAAATAACACAGATATCACGGATTGAGGAGGTTATGAAAATTGAGTTTCTTTTTTTTATTCACCCAGAGGGTGAAGTTCTTCTTTTATGTAAATCCCTGATAATCCGTGTGATCCGCGTTTATTTGTACCCCCATCTCCCGCTGTACCAAAATTACTGGCACCTCCGGTGGTTTCACTTATTCGTTTCACGAACCTTTTGTGGTTCCAACTGCTTTTTTTAGGTTTAAGCCGCTTGAAGATCCAATGGTTTGATTGTCTTCGCGATTTTTTTTACAATTGTTTTTTCGGCAATGTGCAAATCATATCCTTGTTGAAGATTGAGCCAGAACTTTGCCGATGTTCCGAAGAATCGGGAAAAACGAAAAGCCATTTCGACAGATATGCTGCATTTTCTCTTCTCTTAAGTTGACCTCTATGCGATAGATTCAAAATACACGGAAATAAGAGTTTATGAGAATCTGGTCTGTTTTTTGATTTTGAGCGAACTAATATTTGTAAGTTCTTAGTTTTCTCTGTTAGTTTCTGCTCATGGGATTACTTTGGGAAACACATTCGCACACGACTCTGTGCAATCACGCACACGGAACGGTTGAAGAATATGCGACAACCGCATTCGAGCGAAATCTTGCGGGGATTCATATCACCTGTCATACCCCCCTTCCTCCTGGTTTTTCGCCTCATGTACGGATGAGAGAGGATCAAATGGATTCTTATCTCGAAATGATCGATCAAGTTCGCCAGAAATTCAAAGGGCGGCTTGAAGTCGGAACCGGTCTTGAATGTGACTATCTTCCGGAGCTTGAGCCGTGGATTGCAAAAATTCGAGAGAGGTACCCTTGGAGTCACTTCTTGGGCTCGGTTCATCCTCAAACAGGAGAATACAAAGCGACCTATGCCTTAGGAGTTCCGGTCGAAAACATTAAGCGCTATTTTCTGCTGCTTGCGAAATCTGCGGAGAGCGGATTTTTTGATACCCTCGGACATCCTGATCTCATAAAAAATGAATATCCGGAGCTCTGGAACGTCGATTCCTTTCATAAAACGATTTGTGAAACCCTTGATCGGATCGCGGCAACGGGGGTGGCGATGGAGATGAATACTTCCGGTTGGAATAAAACCGTTTCGGAGGTCAATCCCGGTTCGGTCATCCTACGAGAAATGGCAAAACGAAAGATTCCCGTGGTTCTTGGTGCCGATGCCCATCGTCCGACTCGTGTCGGAGATCGATTTTTGGAGGGATTAGAAATTTTAGAAGCAGCAGGGTATCAAGAGGTGGGGGTTCAATCGATTGGAAAAAGAGAGAGGATCTCCATAGAGGCAGCGAAGAAAAGTTTCTTTTAACCTGATTTCCTGCGTTTAAGATTGCGATTCCTCAATTGATAATTTTAGGTATAGTAACATATTAGTATTATGAAATCTCATATAAGTGCTACGATTGATTCTGAGATCTTGGAAGATTTGAATCGTTGTGGCGTCGAAGAGCGTCGATCTCGGAGCCAGATCATTGAAATGGCACTTGAACAGTTTCTGAAGGGACGCAATCGGCGGGAGGATCAAATTGTCACTTCGGGGGGGTGCTTTGTCGGGCAATTCTCGCGTGAGGAAACCTATGCTCCTTGGCTCGATTGCGAGGACTCACTGAGATGATTCCCTCTGTTTTCTCCTGCGTCGGAAAACACCTTCTGAGAATCTCTCCCGTTTCTTTGAAAAAAGGATTTTCAAAAAACGATCGGCCTTCTCCTCAGGGGCTCGGCTTCGCCTCTCCCGGAATCAACCTCGGGGTCTCCTTTTCTCATTCATAAAAAAGGGGAGGCCTTCGATTCTAAGATTAAGGAGTGGCTGTTCCGGAACGCTTCATCGTCTCGGTGATCCGAAGAATTCGTTCGCGGTCATCCGGATATTTTGAAGCCCAGGTTTCAAGAAGTTTTGCCTGGCGTTTCACCTTGGTTAGGCCCATCAGCTTGGCTACTTGTTCGTCGGGGGTTCCTCGAAGGAGTTCGACGTTTTCATCGATTTTCATCAGCGAGTAAAGATCGGCCATTTTTTGAAGATTCCCATCCTCCCCTTTATTAATTGTGAGAACGCGACTTTCGATCTCTTGTTTATGCTTTTGCAGTTGTTCGTCGATCCGTGTTTGAAGTTCGAGCACGCGCTCTCTTTCGACATTAATCGCTGCCCTTTCGTTTTTGAGGAGTTCCTCCCGTTGGATAAGTTCAGTGTCCCTCGCAAGTTGTTCCTCTTCTCGTTTCTTCAGATCTTTCGACCAGAGTTCCATTTCCTCAGCGGTTTTCGCAAGCGATTCCGTTGTTTGTATCTTGAGAATCGGAGGTCCGGCGTTTTCCATCCCAGGGACAGGAAGTTGTGCGGCGACGGTGATCGGAGGAGGCGGTCTCTGAATTTGTTGAATCTTTGGAAGGAGATAGGTCATCATCACCGCACCGACTCCGCCAAAAATGGCAAGAAGCAAGATCACGCAGGTGATGAGAACGGTTTTAAAGGTTATTTTCATGAGGCGATCCCCATAGCGTAGCGGGTTTGGGTGATGTCATCGAGAAATTTTCGATCTCGTTGATCCTCTTCAATCAGTGCGAGTTCTTGGCGCTGTTCGATCACTCGTTCGATCATGTCGTGGCGTTGTTTGCTTAAAAGGGTTTTTTCAATTTGCAGGTCTCTTTGCTCGATCGATTTTTGATGATCGTTCGTTCTTGTCAAAATCGCTTGTTCCGATTCGACAAAATGGGTGTCGAAATGGCGGAGGAGAGCGGAACCTTGAAAGGCCTCTTTCGCAAAAAGATCAGATTGAAGTTTTTGTTGTGAGGTCTGCAGATCATGAAGTCGTGTGTAGACCTCTCGATGTTGAAGCATCAGTTGATGCTCCTCTTTTTCGAGTTCATATTTTCGGATTTTTTTAAGAATTTCGAGAGCGTTCATTTCATCCCTCCGAGAATCGACTCAAGGGTTTTCAGCGTCTCTTCAAACTCCACTTTGACAGAGATTTTTTGACGTAAAAAATCGATCAGTTGAGGGTAGAGGTGAAGAGCTTGATCGAGTTGTGTATTATTTCCGGGGGTGTATGCGCCGATCTCAATCAGCTCTCGATATTGACGTTGAATCGCCAAAACATGCCTTGCTTTCCCTGCGAGATTTTGATGGGACTCGGTCACGAGATCCGGTTGAAGACGGCTTAAGCTCTCGAGGATATCGATCGCAGGATAGTGATTTTCTGCGGCGAGTCGGCGGGTGAGGAGAAGATGGCCATCGAGAATCGATCGGGCGCAATCGCTGACGGGATCATTCCAATCGTCCCCTTCGGTGAGGACGGTATAAAAAGCGGTGATCGCCCCTTGATCGTAACAGCCGGCTTGCTCCAAAATAACCGGGAAAAGTCCGAAAACTGAGGGGGGATAGCCACGAGTGGCCGGAGGTTCTCCGATCGCAAGACCGACTTCGCGTTGGGCCATCGCAAGGCGTGTCAGGGAATCCATCATCAGCAGGACATGTTTTCCCTGCGCGCGGAAATGGGCCGCAATTGTATTCGCCGTATGGGCGGCTTTAATCCGAACGAGGGCCGGTTGATCGGAGGTGGCGATAATTAAAACGGTTTTTTTGAGCGCTTCAGGGCCTAAATCTTTTTCAACAAATTCCAGGACCTCGCGACCTCGCTCTCCAATTAAAGCGATGACGTTAATATCCGATTCTGCATAACGTGCAATCATTCCCAGAAGACTGCTTTTACCGACGCCGCTTCCGGCAAAAAGACCGAGACGTTGGCCGACGCCACAGGTGGCAAAGGCATCAATCGCCCGAATGCCTGTCTTAAACGTTTTTTGAATCCGCGGTCGTTTAGTGGGAGAGGGGACCTTTTGAACCATCGGTGAGCGGAGGGTCTCTTGGGGGAGCGGCCCGAGATCATCGATCGGTCGTCCAAGCGGATCGAGCATTCTTCCCAGGACATGATCCCCGACCGGGATTTGAGGGGGAGTTCCCAACGATTGAACGGCATCTCCAGGGGCAATTCCTTTAAGATCCTCCCAAGGCATGAGAAGTAATTTGTTCTCTCTAAATCCGACGACCTCCGAAAGGATTCGATGGCCTTGGTGGGTTTGAATCCAGCATGCGGTTCCCAGAGAGGCGGGGGGGCCTTGCGATTCGACCGTGAGTCCGACGACCTTCGAGACTCGACCGGAAATGGCGTAGGAATCCATTTCTTGAATCGATCGTTGAAGGGGCTTCAGGAGCTCTTTCATGATTGATCCAAGGCAAGTTTAAGTTTTGCCAATTTCAGTTGAAGACGTCCATCAATCGACCCGAGATCGCTATGGATTCGATACTCTCCCGCAGTGAGATCGTGATTGGATTTCCACTGAATTGTTCCCTGTCCAAGGATCATTCCGGTTTTTTCACAAATATTTTGAATACTTTCGAGGTCTAAAGGGGAGCATTCAATACGAATCGATTGAGCCTCGCTGAGGTCTCGAAGCAACGATTGGATCTCCTCTGCAATTTGCTGATGCGTGAACGGATTTTTCCGAAGAAGTTTATCGGTGATTAATTGGATGAGTTCAGGGAAATCAGAGGCGATTAAGGCTCTCGACTCTTGATGAAGGGAGGTCAGTGCTTGGAGCGATTTTTGCCACTCCATTTTCTGCGCGTCGATCCATTTTTTCTGTTCCAAGGCGGCCTGCCATTTGCCTGCTTGATAGCCGGCGTGAAACCCTTCATCGAACTGTTTGGAGTCAAGAGGGGGCTTGTTCTCGATTCGCTCGATTTTGGTAATTTTGGTAGGAATGGCAAATTTGATTTGCATGAGCGATTCTCTTTAGACGATCGAGTCAGAACCACCACCACCCTTACGGATGATCGTAATTTCACCGGAGGATTCAAGTCGTCGAACGGCCTCGACGATTTTGTCTTGAGCCTCTTCGACATCGCGCAAGCGAACAGGAGGCATAAACTTGAGTTCCTCTTGGAGAGACTCCACGGCTCGTTTGGAGAGGGCTCCAAAAATAAGGGCTTTGAGTTTTTCGCTCGCTGTTTTGAGGGACTTGGCAAGGATCTGGAAATCGACTTCGCGTAGAACACGTTGCATTTGCGATTTGTCGAGATCGTTGAGATCTTCGAAAGTGAAGAGAAGTTTTTTGATCGCTCGGGAGACATCCGGATTTTTTTCTTCCAGACTGTTGAGGATCTGATTTGAGGTCGCTTCATCGAGAACGTTGAGAACTTCCGCAAGATTTTTAGTTCCTCCTGTCGTCGAGAAATCGACCTGATTTCGGAGCTGCAAGCGGTTTTTGATCAAGGTCATGACTTGGGAGACGACCTCTGAGGAGACGGCATCCATCATCGCAAGACGTTCGACGATCTCGGTTCGTTGTTCTGGAGCGATGAGGGTTAAGACCTCAGCGCAACGGCTCGGCTCGAGATAGGAGAGAATCAAGGCCCATGTTTGAGTCTGTTCTTTTCGTAGTAAACTCATCAACTGGCGGGGTTGAACCTCACGAAGGACTCCTGCTTCTAAGGAACGAAACTTAGAAGGGGAGACTCGGGTGAGAATCTCATTTGCCTTAAGACTTCCCAGTGACTTTTCTAAAACGGCTCGGGCATAGCTCGGGCCGCCGGCCGTGGAAGTGACGGCATGGACGGTAATGTTGCTAAATTCTTTAACGATTGCCTGCTGGACGGGAATTGAAATGAAATCCAGTTTCGCCATCTCCTTCATGATCTCTTCGACTTCTCGTTCATCGAATTGATTCAGAATCGTCGAGGCGATATCTGACCCCAAGACAACCAAAAGTCCTGCAAGCTTCTGGTTTTTATTCCACCCTTCTAAATGATTAATATTATCAGCCCCGTTTTGCGCAGGTTGATCCAGGTTGTTTTCGAGGAGGATGTCTTGAGTGGCACTCATATCAATAAGAGTAGTTTAGCAGGAAGTGATGATAATTCACGGTAATTATACTTCATCTCCCTCTTCTTTGATCAACCATTGACGAATCGCAAGGGAGGTGTTGGAAGGATTGTCCTGAATGAGCTTCGAGATTTCATCGGCCGTCAATTGACCGGGAGCGCCTCCTCGGCGTTTCGATTTTTTGCTTTTCTCAGCCTCTTCCTCTTCCTCTTCACCGGTGAGTTGTCGTCGGCGAATTTTAATCTCCTCTTCGGAAGGGGGCTCAAATTGAGAGAGCAAGTCTTCGAATTCGCTTCGAGCCTCTTCGTCGCTTTGGGTTGTCGATTTGACGGTCTTCCAAAGGTAGAACAGGAGGCCAACCGCGATCAAGAGAAGGAATCCTTGAGAGACCCAAGGGAGCCATTTTTTGAACTGTTCAATGTCGGTCTTCCCAACAGGAGCGGTGTTGGCAAAGAGGTCATTAAATTCCGTTTCAACGAGTTGAAAGGAATCCTTTCGTGTCTCGTTTTGAGTGAATCCAATTGCCGCTTTGACAATCTCTTCGAGTGATTTCTTTTCCGCATCGTTACGAGGGGTGGCGGTAGGGGTTGCTCCTCCTCCTTTGCGGGTGTTCAAGAAAACAGCGATGCCGATTTTTTTAATCTGTCCGATCGCATATTGACGGTTTTCAACCACCCGACCGATTTCATATTGATTGGTCGTATTTTCACGTGTGATGTTTGATTTTGTGATAGGAGAGGCGGCGGAGGCATTCGAGGCCTCGATATTGCTTGGACTTCCTGCCGCTCCACCAGGATTTTGTGTGGAACTATCGCTGACTTCGTTATTCACCACTTCACTACGAGGAACTTGGTTTTTAGGATCAAACCGTTCCGAGGTCTCTTGAACCGTATCAAAATTTAACTCTGCAGAAATACGAACGACGGAATTTCCCGGTCCGAGAACCTGATCGAGCATCGATTGAGCTTTCTCGCGAAGATGCTCTTCCGCCTCTTTAACAGCGGCTTGTTGACGATTAGTGAGTGAGGTGGTGCTGGAGATATTTTCATCTTCAGCAAGTGCTTTTCCGGTGTTATCAACGACAGTGACCCGATTCGGCTGAAGTCCTTCGACTCCATTCGCCACTAAAAAACGAACTGCTTGCACTTGACCAGGTGCTAGAACGCGACCTGGTTTAAGTTGAACGAAGACTGAGGCTTTCGATTCTCGTCGTTCTCGAACGAAGAGTCTTTCTTCAGGGACAACGATCATCACGCGGGCTTCTTGAATTTCATCAAATTGTTTGATCGTTCTCGCAAGCTCTCCTTGGAGTGCGCGGTAGTAATTGGCCCGTTGCATGAAGTCGGAGACTCCAAAGGTCGGCTTATCAAAAAGTTCAAAGCCAACGCCACCGGCGGAATCGGAGGTGCGTGGAATTCCTTGTGCCGCCAAAGAGAGACGGGTTTCGTAAACAGCGGTGGCAGGAATAAGAACAGTGGTTCCTCCATCCGAGAGTTGATATTGAATTTTTTTACCCTGGAGAAAATCAACAATTTTTGAGGCCTCGGTCGGAGCGAGTCCGGCATAGAGGAGACTAAATTTCGGCTGGCTCGCAAAAAAGGTAATTCCAATGAGCACGGCAAAGACCAGAGCAAAGCTCCCGATCAGTGATAACTTTCTCGACCCCGATAACCCTTGCCATAGTTGATTCAATGATCTTTTTATCTCGTCCATAACCTAGCCTCCCTGCTCGTTTTAATTTCGTTGAGTTGCTGAATCGTTCAGCTTATCCGAAACGTGGTTGAACTCTCTTCCTTGAGGGTCTTCACCACCTTTAAAACCGATTCCCAGCATCCTTGCCGTCACGGTTTTAACTCTTTTCTTTCACGTTATACCGGAATTCGCATGACCTCCTGATAGGAATCAAGAAGTTTATTACGCATCTCGGTTAACATCGTGAAAGCAACACTCGACTCCTCCACTGCGATCATCGCTTCGTGGACGGGAGTCGCTCCTCCTTGGAGGACATCTCGAACTTTTTCTCCTGAGACTTTTTGGACTTGGTTTACATCCCGAACGGTTTGTTGCATGAGATGTCCAAAGGTCGTCGGTTCATGGAGACCTAAAGAGCTCAGAGGTTGAGGTGAATTTGTGGAGGGTTGAAATTCGATCGACTTAGGAAGTTGAAAATTAAATGGTCCTGAAGGAATGCCTGCCGATGGAGTTCCCTGTGTCGTCGGAAGGGGAACCGTTGCGGCGCTAGCGAGTGATTGAAGAGCGGGAATCGTCATCGTTTATCTCGGTTATTGAGCGATCCTCATCGATTGAGAAAACATTTGTCGCGCGGTACTGATCACTTGAAGATTCGCCTCAAAAGCGCGACTGGCGGTGATCATGTCGACCATTTCACTCATGACCTCGACATTCGGCATTGTCACCATCCCCTCATTGTCTGCATGGGGATGATTTGGCATATGAATTTTTTGAAAAGGTCTTTGGTCATCGACAATTTTCGTGACCTTTACTTGAGGGCTGGAAAGAGCATCGCTCTTCCCGGTCATCTCAGGTGGAAGATACGATTCGAAGATCACTTGTTTACGACGATAGGGATTACCGTTGGCATCTTTCGTTGTATTGCTTTGTGCGATGTTAGTGGCGATGACATCTAAACGGGTCCGCTCCGCTTGAAGAGCGCTTCCACTAATCGCAATGCCAGGAATCAGATTGCTCGTCATGAGGATCTCCCTGTGATGGCGACTTTCAGACCATTATATCTTTTGGCGGCAAGATGACTCGAAAACTCAAAGAGAGTTTGATTTTTAGTCATTTCTAAGAGTTCAGAGTCGAGATTGACATTATTTCCATCTGTTTTCTCCCCTAAAGCGTTGAGATCCTTTTGAATCATTTGTTGGGGATAGAGGGGGCGCGCCTCTTCCCCTTGGTCGAGTCTTTTTAACGAATCTTGAAGTGAGGCTTGAAATTGAGCCGAAATATCCAATCTTTTATAGCCTGGTGTATTGACATTGGCGATATTACTCGCAATCGCCTGCTGACGGAACGAGGCGGCATTCAAGCT
Organism: Methylacidiphilum caldifontis; assembly: GCA_945860255.1. GTDB lineage: Bacteria > Verrucomicrobiota > Verrucomicrobiia > Methylacidiphilales > CAMAQI01 > CAMAQI01. The sequence continues at coordinate 10,478 of CAMAQI010000016.1, read as the reverse complement.
CATCTTAAGGCTTTGAAGCGTCGAGTCGTTGAAAAGCGGGGCAATAGAATTCATCTCATGTCAATATCTGCAGAACCTGTGCCAGTTTTAGTTAAATAAATTATAAATAGTTAAAATGCAGCGACTTAACAATTTATTTACATTTTATTTTATAAATTAACAGAGAAAAAATATCCTTAAATCAATGAATAATTAAGGCTAAAAGCGAAATGAAGAAAAAAATTCTCAATAGCGGTAATATTTTCCTTATATCCCTATTTTTGTAAAGGGATTCGGATAAATCGATCTCTTCTCCAAGCAATCGATAAAAGAAAATTCTTTAGATTGGGGTTGCTAATACCGAGTAAGAGGAAGAGTCTAAGTGGGGAAGAGGATCGGTAGCAGGGAGTACCTAGGTCATTTTAGAGCTGGTCTTCTGGCATGATTTAAGCATAATTTATGACAAGTTAGATGATATTTAGAAACCTATGAAACTCACGATCCCTAATTCCCTTGGTATTTGGATCGCTTTGAGTATTTTTTTTCTCCAAGGCGAGGTAAAGCCCCCTCCAGCACGACTGGGAATAGGTCAGATGATTGAGCCTGGGGCTGCCAAAACTCCAGAAATGCTCAGAGCCCCGGATAGCTACGTGATCCAAGTTGGGGATATATTGCGTGTTCGATTGTTGGATGAAGGGGATTTTGATGTCCGAACAAGGGTCGGAAAAGATGGAATGATCAATATTCCCTACATTGACGCCGTTTTAGTGACCTCTCGATCGTTGAGTCAAGTCACGGAGATGCTTCAAAAAAAGCTTTCAAAATTTTATGTCAATCCGCTCCTCAATATCGAAATCGTCGAGTATTCGAAGCGCTTTATTGTTGTTTTAGGACAAGTTGAAAAGCCTGGGATGTATGAAGTTCCGCCTCTTCAAGACTCGGTTGAGTTGATGGAAGCAATCGCAATGGCTGGTGGCGCGACGCGAACAGGGGACTTAGGGCGGGTTGTGGTGAAACGACAAATCGATGGAAAAGAGAAGGTGATCGTTATAGATACCAAGGCAAAGTCTATTTCTCGAAATGAAAAAGGGGGAGGAGGATTCGCGTTACTCCCTGGGGATACGATGGTGATTCAGACCGCAAAACGGGAGTTTGTGCTCATGGGCTCTGTGAAAAATCCTGGGATGTATCAACTTCCTCCGATGATCGATGAAATGAGTCTCTTGGAGGCGGTGGGAATGGCGGGAGGTCTTAATCGGTCGGGAGAATTTGGAGAAATTACCATCAAAAGAACGGCAGAGGGACAAGATCAAATCATTCATCACGACGCAAAAAATCTGCAACGGAATAAAGATGGTGTTCGTCAAATTACCGTAAAAGCCGGAGATACGGTGACCGTTCAAATGACACGTAATGACTATTCGATGTTGGGACAAATTCGTAGTCCGGGAGTTTACGCACTTCCTGAGGGAGAGGAGTCGCTCAGTATTTTTGAAGCGATCGCTACGGCAGGAGGGGCCACACGGCTCGCTGATCTTGGGGAAGTGAAGCTTTACCGAAAAATCGGAAATCGGGAAATGATGATTAATTTAAATGTTCGCTCCATGGGAAAGAGTGAGAATAATAAAATATTTCTCATTCAGGCCGGAGACAAGATTGTCATTGGGGAGAGAATGTTTTAATTGATCATGCCTATGACGACCTCGCCGATGAATCAAAATGAAGCCGATACGCTGAGCCCGATGGCAATCAGCTATCAAGAGGTATTGTCCGCCCTACTCGAGAATGCATGGATTATTGCGCTCTTTATTTTAATCGGAATTGTTGCTGGATTTTCTTACATTCAGAAATCGCCACGGGTCTATGAGTCGAAGGTGCTTCTCTATATTGAGCCACCCAAAAACGTGGTGAACATCCAAGAGGTGACCCAAGAAGATTCACGAAGCTACGAGGCGATGCAAAATATGTTGCAGCTGATCCGATCGAAGCCGTTACTGCTTCGAGTCGCACAAACCGCAAATCTTGGCAAAGATGCCGCTTTTTTGATGGTCCCAGAGGAACAAGCGAATTTAAAAAATGAAGATGTTGCCGAAAGAGTTCGAGGGGCGATTAATCCTGTTCAAAGAAAAGGAACCACGATGATCGATCTTCATGTCGCCCATGGTGATCCTCATGTGGCGCAGCGTCTCGCCAATACGATTGCCCGCGAATTTATGGAAATGAATATCGGCCGACGGCTTGAGACGACCGATGTTGCTTACAAATTTTTATTTAAAGAGCTCGAAAAGGTAAGACAAGACCTTCAAGGATCAGAGCTTGCCTTGCAATCCTTTAAGGAAAAAAATGGGGTTCCGGCGTTAGACTCTGAGGAGTTAAAAGGGGTCAATATGGAACTCGGAAAGATTCGTCAAAGACGACATCTTTTAGAGTCTGATTTAGATCAGATTAAAAAAATAGGGGAGGATACCACCCGTCTACTCGGACTCGAGAGCATTCAATTAGACCCCACGGTCGATGCACTTCAAAAAAGTATTGCGAGACAGAACGAAATGATTTCGATCGCAACTCAGCGGATTACCGAGCAACATCCTCGTTTAGTTCGAATGCGAGAGGATCTCGCTGTTTTACAAAAAAACTTACTCACCGCCGCTCGAGATGCCGTGAGAGGGGTTGAGCCTCGATTAAAAGCCCTTCAATCTCAGGAAGAGAATATTCAGAAGCTAGCGATCGACCAAAGCAAGACGGCAATTGAATATAATCGGCTTTTGAGAGATGTTGAAACGAATCAATCTTTTTATAATAGTCTTAACAAACGGATGAGTGAAACAAATATAACGAAATCATTGGATTTTGATAATATTCGAATCATCGAGCCAGCGAATTTTAATGGCGAGCCGATTAGTCCCAATAAACGAAAATTAATGATGATTAGTGTGACTGCCAGTTTACTGTTTGGCATCTGTTTGTCATTAATTCTTCATTCCTTTGACAATTCGATTAAAACGGTGGATCAGGCAGAAACCCTTTTGAAACTTCCCTGTCTCGCGGCTGTTCCTGAGTCGCGGCTGAAGAAAACCACGAAAGCGACAGGAGCATCGAAAGGCAAAAGTGGCGCTCACTCTGGTACAAAATCTTCGAGTGATGAGATTACCCCGGCGGTTCGTGAATCGTTTCGAACTCTTTTAGTATCTTTAAGTCTGTTGGGCAAAAAAGAGGATGGGCGCGTCTGCCTCTTCACCTCCGCGGTTCCTGCGGAAGGAAAAACTTTTTGTAGCTTCTATTGTGCCGCTCACTTAGCGGGACAGGGATCAAAAACCCTCCTTATCGATGCCGATCTTCGAAAGCCGTATCTCCATCAGATGGTCACCAAAGGAGTGATGGGTCCGGGAGTTTCTGAGGTTTTATCGGAGCAAAAAACAGCAGAAGAGGTGATTCAGTCGACTTCTGTAGAGAATTTGTTTTTCGTTTCTGCAGGAGCTCGATCTCCGAATCCCCCAAAATTGCTTGTGAACGAATCTTTTGGTAAATTGATCGAGACCTATAAATCAAAATTTGACTATATTATTTTGGATACGGCCCCTGTTAATGCGGTTGCGGATACTTTGTTGATGGTGCAGCACTCCCAGAGAATTTGTTTGATTACTCGCTGCGGATCCACGGCGCGACGAGCGACGATTCGGGCGATTGAATTTTTGAGGCAGGCAGGAAAAGAGCCTTCGGGAGTGGTGATCAACCGATTTCGAGATCGACGAGGGCTTTACTATTACTATCATTATTCCTATCATAAGACTTACGGTCGTGAAAATGCCTACGGAACAGAATTGAGAAAATCATGAAAAAATGGACTCTCTATCTTCTTATTCTGACTTTCTTACTCCCCTCATTTGAGGGGCGGGCACAAGCAGTCCCTGGAGACAACAAGAAATCGGACACGATGCCTTTGGAGGTCAAAAAAACAGCCAAGATGAAGTCGAAGATTATGTCTCTTGTTGTTGAAGTGAAAGGGGGCGGAAATCGTTTTCTTACTGATCATGAGTCCCTCTCCTTGGCTCCAGGGAGACTTATTCCCTCGAAGGGGCTCTTTATCGTCCCAGCACAGTCGACTGTTACTTTCCGTCCCATGCCGGGAGTGACGATGATGATCGTGGAGGACAGCCGTTTGCAGAGCAAGGAACTGGAGGTGGTGAAGAAGAACGACAAGGTTTCCAATAGAAAGGCTCTTTTGTTTTTAAATCAAGGAGAGGTTTTTGTATCGATTGATAAGTTAAATAATAAGATGACCAATTTTCAAATCCAGACTCCACAAGGGATCGTTACCGCAAAGGGGACTAAATTTTGGGTTTCATTTAAGGGGGGAAAAGGAAAAGTCTCGGTCGTCAATGGAGTCGTTGAACTGAAGCCGAGTAATACAGATAAGGTGACTCTAAAAAAAGATGAGGTCATTGAAATCGAGGGGATTGGATCAGAGATGATAGTCGAACCTATTCGATTGCCAACTCCGGAAGAGAGAAAGGAGTCGGAGAGTGTTTCTCAACAAATAGCCGCTGTTGAAGGAGTCGCCTATTCTGCGACGAATCCTTTTTTAACAACGAGCGAACAGATTAAGGACGTTCAAAGTCAAGTCTTGGAGACGCAACCAGGGACAATTCCCGATGTTTATGAAGAGCCCATCGTCGGTGGATCGATCTCTGCGGTTGCAGAACAGCTTCAAGGGATCGTTCCTGTGACTCCTCCCGTCACTCCTAATCCCGATAATACTCCTCCTCAACCTGAAGTTTCACCCGTAGTCCCATAATGAAGATGAAAAAAGAAATGATGATTCAATGGGTTTTGGGAGTGGGGGTGGGGACACTTCTTTTCGGGATTTTTGGGTTTGCTCAAAAGTCTCCGAGCTTCCTCTCTTTCGAAAAATTTAGAGCCCCTCAATTTTCATTACGGAGTCCTTCTGAAGAGGATCGACCGATCGTCGAGGTTTTTTCTGTCGATTCAAATGAGAAAGTCTTGTCGACCGCTTCCGCTGTTTCCAAGGAAGAGCAATCCCCTTCGAGTTCCGTTTCTGAGGCTTTTCGTGCGATTGAACCTGTTGCGCTTCCCAATTTGAAGCAGGAGATTCCCCTGACTGTTTCTCAAGAGCCTTCTCAAAGCCTATCGAATGAGACTCCGTCAACCCCGGAGGTAAAAAAACAGACTATCGAAGAGGCGCAAGTGGGGCTCGAACAGCGAGTCGAGGAGCTCCCCTTAATCTTCTCGGATCGAAGTGTAAATCAATTATTTTTAAGAACGGCGATCTGGAATCCAGCGAAGAGGCCAAAACCAACCGCTTTGCCTCTTGTTACTCAGAGCTCTGGTGACTCTCGACCGGTCTCTTCCTCCTATTCTGAGGATCAGCGACAAGGTCCGCGTTCGCTTCGATTTCGAGAGACTCCTCTCGAGATTTTAGGGGCGACTCCTCCCGTGTCCCAGGCTGAAAGGGAGGAAAATCAGAATAGGATCAATACCTGGGGGCAAGGAGGGCCTTTTCTCGCGGAGAGTGCCGAGGCGAACCAAACCGAGAAATTTAAAGATTATACTCAAAAGGCAGGGGATCAAGAACTCACTCAAGAGGAGCAAGCGATTGCGAATAGAAAAGAGCGTTTGAATGCACAGGAGGATCCCGGGGCGATTCTTGCAAAGAAAAATAAAGAGGCGAAAGAGATTCAGAGCGCCCCTACTGAGGATCGGCGTTTTAGATCTGTTAATCAGCAGAATAATCTTTTCGCCGACGATGGGGCTCGTCTCTACGCCCCAGGAATGAAAATCGATCGTTTTGATGTCCGAATCGATCTTCAAAATCAACTCTATTACAGCGACAACTATCAATCCCTTCCCAAATCGAGAGGAAAAGCAATTGATGGCGCGACGGTCATGAATGCCTCGCCTTCTCTCGAGGTTGCGGCGGGGGAGCGCGATTCTGAGGTGACCGATGCGCTTTATGTTGCCTTTCGATATACCCCGACGATTTCCACTTTTATCGATATTGATAAAAGAGAGATTATCGATCATAGCGTTGCCTTTAATTCTGGCTTTCGCTTTTCCAAGTTGGCATTAGTCGTTGATCAACGAATTACTCCTTATTCCGGTGGTGATATTGAGTCCGGAAGTTTCATCAGCCGAAATGTTTACGCAACTTCTGTTTCTGCTGAATATGAAGTTTCCGATAAAACTTCTGTCGAGTTAGGGCTGGGAAACAACATTCGTGATTACCAGGATGGATTCGATTCCCAAGAGACGACGGTTCGCGGTTTTTCGAATTATTCGATGACCGAAAAAATCCGCTTAGGATTAGGAGGAGCCTATGGTCATGTCACTTCGACAGGAAGTTCCAATCAAGATTATCAACAGGCTTTAGTCAGAGGGCTCTATCTTGCAACAGAAAAAACAACACTTTTTGCTGAATCGGGATATGAGCAACGACAATTTTCCAGCAAAATAAAGGATCAAAGCAGTATTGTTTTTAAAGCGGGGGGCTCTCTGGCTTTACTTCCTAAAACAACGCTTTCTGTAAATGCTTCGAGAAATCAAATTCCTTCTTCGGTGGTGCGAAACTCAAATACTGGCTCAACGGGCTTTAGTGGGTCGATTACTCAGGCCGTTTATAAGGTTAAATTAGGATTAACTGGGGGCTATGAAATCATTGAGTTCTCGAAATCCTCGGTCGGAAGCCCTAAAATCTCCAGTTATCCTTATTATAACTACGGTTTTTCTGCCTCTTATCCCATCACCGATTGGTGGAATATCGGACTCGCTTACTCCCATCGCTATACCGATAAGAAAAAGGATTCCCTGGGGCAGAATAACGATATTGAAAGTAATGAAACAACCTTAAGCTCTCAAATTAAATTTTAATTCTATTTTCTTAATTCGTTTTCTTTTGATTGCCAAATCTTTAATCCTCCGTAAAACGGAGGGTTCTTATGAAAACCGCAACACGTGTACAGCAGTTGAGCCCCTCATTAAGTCTTACTATTGATAGTAAGGCCAAAGCGATGAAGGCTGAAGGAATCGATGTTATTAACTTTGGTGCAGGGGAGCCTGACTTTGATACGCCTGAGCATATTAAGGCAAGTGCCATGGGTGCTTTAGATGCGGGATTCACAAAATATACTCCCTCCTCAGGAATTCCTGAATTACGTGCTGCGATTTCTGAAAAATTAAAAAACGAAAACGGACTCGATTACAAACCTTCTCAAATTATTGTCACTGCGGGATGTAAGCATGCTTGTCATGAAGCGATCATGGCGGTCGTCAATCCTGGCGATGAGGTGATCATTCCCGCTCCTTATTGGTTGAGCTATCCGGAAATGGTGAAGCTTGCGGGTGCTGAACCGTATATCGTTCAAACCACCGCAGAAAATGATTATAAAATCACCCCCGATCAATTCCGCGAAGCGATCTCTCCAAGCACGAAGATGATTATTTTGAATTCCCCAGGGAATCCAACCGGAACGATCTACACAGAGAACGAATTGGCCGCATTGGCGGAAGTTGCTCTCGAAGAGGAGATTTTGATTCTTTCCGATGAAATTTACGAGAAATTGACCTATGACGGAGCGAAGCATATCAGCATCGCCTCTCTCGGGAAAAGTGTTTATGAGTCGACGATTACGGTCAATGGGTTCAGCAAACCGTACGCAATGACCGGATGGCGTATGGGTTACATCGCTGCCCCTGAGTGGTTGGCGAAGAGTCTCGATTCCCTCCAAAGTCATACGACTTCAAATGTCACCTCCTTTGCACAAAAAGGAGCCGTTGCTGCTTACAAAGGACCTCAAGACTGTGTCGCCGATATGCTCAAAGAGTTCGGTCGCCGTCGTAAACGGGTGATGGAGATGCTCAAAGAGATTCCGAAGATCAGCTTCGTTGTCCCTCAAGGGGCCTTTTATGTGTTGATCAATATTGCCGGTACGGGGCTCACCTCTGCTGATTTCTGTGAGAAACTTCTCGAAAAGAAAAAGGTCGCAATGGTCCCTGGCATTGCTTTTGGCGATGACGCCACGGTTCGTCTTTCTTATGCGACAAGCATGGAAAATGTCGAAAAAGGGGTTGAGAGAATCAGCGAATTTGTTCGCTCTTTATAAAACGATCAGATCAAAAACAGGAGAAATTGAGTTATGTCTAAAATCACGATTCAAAACGGAAAACTAAATGTTCCCGACCAACCAACGATCCCTTATATTCAAGGGGATGGAACGGGACGGGATATTTGGAAAGCCTCACAACCTGTTTTTGATGCGGCAGTCGAAAAAGCTTACGGTGGGAAACGGAAAGTCGAATGGATGCAAGTCTTCGCGGGAGAAGAGGCCTTCCAAAAGTTTAATAACTGGCTTCCGGATGAGACGGTTCAGGCATTTCGCGATTATTTAGTTGGAATTAAAGGACCTCTCACGACACCGGTCGGGGGAGGAATCCGTTCCTTAAATGTGGCGCTTCGTCAGATGCTCGATCTTTACGTCTGTCTTCGCCCTGTTCAGTATTTCACTGGGGTTCCCTCTCCGGTGAAAAACCCTGAAAAGGTCGATATGGTGATCTTCCGTGAAAATACCGAAGATATCTACGCTGGAATCGAGTGGAAAGGGGGCTCCCCAGAGGCTCAGAAAGTTTTAGACTTTATCGCCAAAGAATTTCCGAAGGATTTTGCAAAGATTCGTTTTTCTACCGCCGATAAGGCTCAGGCTTATATCGATGAAGCAGGACTTAAAGACAGCGCTGCCGTTGAAGTCGGCCTTGGAATTAAACCGGTTTCCCGCTTAGGGACGCAACGACTTGTTCGCTCTGCTATCCAATACGCGATTGCTCAGAAGAAAAAATCGCTGACAATCGTCCATAAGGGAAACATCATGAAGTTCACCGAAGGGGGATTTCGTGATTGGGCCTATCAATTAGCCGATACCGAATTCGCCGCCGAAACCTACAGCTGGTCCAAATGGGAAAAGACGAAGGCGGAAAAAGGGGAGGCTGCGGCGAATGAGGAGCAAAAAGCCGCTCTCAAATCCGGGAAGATCCTTGTTAAAGATGCGATTGCCGATATTGCCCTCCAACAGGTTCTGACCCGTCCCGAAGACTTTGATGTGATTGCTACCTTGAACTTGAACGGCGATTACCTCTCGGATGCCTTAGCGGCTCAAGTCGGCGGAATTGGAATTGCCCCCGGAGGAAATGCCAACTACGTCACCGGTCACGCCATTTTTGAAGCGACCCACGGAACCGCTCCGAAGTATGCCGATCTGGATAAGGTGAATCCTTGCTCCGTGATTCTTTCCGGTGAGATGATGTTCCGTCATTTGGGTTGGATTGAAGTTGCTGATTTGATTCTCAAAGGAGTTAATGGGGCGATTGGATCCAAAAAAGTGACTTACGACTTTGCTCGTTTGATGGAGGGGGGAACGGAACTCAAATGTTCCGAATTCAGCCAAAACATCATCCAGCACATGTAACGTGATCGATCCGTGCGCATAGGCTTCAACTTAAGAAAAATACAATTTTTGCATCGATAGGGAGGATGGGGAGGATAAATTCAAAACCATTTTCTTTGGTCTTTATCCTGAAAATCCTCCGAATCGATGCAAAAAATTCGCTGCACTCCTTTGCCATTCCCCATTCCATCGGGACAGTTGCTTCGTGTGAGGCCGGTATTGAACCCAGATTCGTCATTGGGAATCGTTTTACCTCATCAAATAGCTAACCAAAAGGGTGACGGAAATTTCGATGGAATTAACCTCGAGCGACGTCGAGATTTCGGTTCCCACCGAAACATTTTTGCATTCCCAATGCAATAAATGGGTTGAATGAGATTTAGAGATTCATCGTGATAAAAGAGATCATGACACTCGGGCGTTGTAGGAAGCCGTTAGCTCAAAGAACTTATCTTTTTAGTCCTGGTCAGTAATAAAGCCTATTTTTTTGCGGGGTGGTTCTGGGGGAGGAAGCAAGAGGGGTCTGATTTTTTGGATGATGTCGCGTAGGGCGGAGTCATGGGAGAGAAGAGTTTTTTCGATAGAGAGAAGGCGTTTTTCTAAGTTGGTATTGGTTGTGAGTTCTTCCCTGATGCGAATAAAGGCATTGATGAGATAAACACTCATTGAAATGGCTTTTGGACTGTTAAGAACGGTGGCCGCCATGAGGGCTCCGTGTTCAGTAAAAGCGTATGGCAGGAAACGTAGATTGCGTTTGGGGGATCCAGATGCGGTCACATTTTGTGACCGCATGGCTTCAGTCTCCTCAGCTGTCAATTGGAACATAAAGGAGCTGGGGAAACGAGCTAGGTTTCGTTTGACGGTTTGATTGAAAACTTTGGTGGGAACGCCGTAGATTATAGTGTAGCGGTTCAAAATAATTGAGGGAGGTTGAGTCAGATTAAGTGGTGGATATTTTCAGATAAAGAAAGACCCCTGATGAACGCGAGTTCATCAGGGGTTTTTGCGTTCTCTTTTCCTTGAGGGAAGAAGAGTAACGGGGTGGCA
>CAMAQI010000015.1 GCA_945860255.1 Methylacidiphilum caldifontis | reverse complement strand
TCCGTTGACCTTTTCGGCAGAGAGGGTTAAAAGCAGCGGATGAAGAAGATTCTCATGACATTCATTTTTGGGGTGATGCTCGCTCAAGGACTATGGGCGGCCTCTACTTTTAGTAAAAAAGCCGATTTATTGACGGTAAAAAGTACCGGTCGTGTCTATGAAATCGGGTCGGAGGGCTTTATTATTTTTGAATCCAAACGGAATGTAAAAATGGGGGAAAAACTAGCTCCACGAGTTGTCTTATTTCAAAGCAAGTCGTTCGTTTCCAGTGATTTGAGTTTGAAGTCGATATCGAGTAGCGCCCCCTCTTCGACCTATGAAATTGATATTTTAAAATATCAGTTTTGAAAGATTTAAGAAAAAGTAGTAAAAATCGCTTGATTTGGAAACAGATATCTCCATTGTCTCACTCCTCATCTGAAAAAAGGAAAAGGTATGTTAGCAGTTATTCGTACAGGAAGTAAGCAGTATAAAGTTCAAGAAGGCGATGTCTTGGACGTCGAACTCTTGCCTATTAAAGAAGGCGAAAAATCGTTCACGATTTCGGACGTCCTCTTGATCGCAGACGGTGCAAAGGTCAAGGTCGGTAAGCCCTTGGTTACTGGGGCACAAGTGGTCGTTGAAATCGAAGAGGAAGTGAAAGGCGATAAAGTCATCGCTTATAAGTTCCGTCGTCGTGAAGGTTATCATCGCACCGTTGGTCATCGTCAAAAATATAATCGTGTGAAAGTCACGAAGATCGTCGGGTAATCCGCTCGGTAAAAGAATTTTTAAAGGAGGCTTGTCATGGCACATAAGAAAGGTCAAGGAAGTACAAAGAACGGTCGCGATAGCGTAAGCAAGCGACTTGGCGTTAAGATTTTTGGTGGTTCATCAATCATTGCGGGCAATATTATTGTCCGTCAACGTGGAACCCGTTGGCATGCAGGAAAAAATGTTGGAACAGGACGTGACTTCACGCTCTTCGCTTTGACTCCTGGCATTGTCAAATTCGACAAAGAAAATCGTCGAATTCATGTCGTGGCTAAAGCAGCTGTTGCCGCCTAGTCATTTTTCCAAATCGATTTTTCATTGGCGAAAGCCTTTGATCGTTTTAAGAGCCAGAGATCTTCATGATCTCTGGCTCTTTTTTTTATTCGATTTCTTGCATTTGGAATCTATCGGGAGCGATCCGGCATGTGCGCATAAGCGTCAACCTAACAAACGAAAAGACAGTTTTTCACCGCAGAGGACGCAGAGTTCCGCAGAGGAGAATTCAATTTTCTTTTTGTTTGAAAGCAGAAACAACTAACTTTTTCCCGAATTGAAAACTGTATTTACCTCCGTTTTCCTCCGTCTTGTCCGCCGTAGTCCCGCAGTGCGGGACGAAGGAGGATTACTCTGCGGTTAATATTGTTTTTTTTCTTCTCTTAAGTTGACGCCCATGCGCATGTGCGGGATCACGTCACAAGGCGAAACTGCCGCACATTAAGAAAACCGTTCGATGTCGCAGGACTGTAGAATGAATTCCGAAGGCGCTGATGATGTCGTATGACGTGATCGCGACCCCTCCTTCGCCAAAGGCTTCGGCGCGCAATAGCCGCGATCGCTTCCGATCATGGAATCACCTTTTGGTGATCTACTTTTCAGAGGAGCGATTTTGCATCGAGAATCTCCTGCGAGATCGGGGTGGTCGCTAGGGGGAGATTTTTTAGCGTTGAGAATCGTTGGTGGATTTCGTGGCTTTGTCCAAAAATCCCCTCTCGCCAAGCTTTCGAAAGTCGGCTCCAGAGCGGTTGGAATTCCGGATCAAAGGCGCTGAGGGGGGTCATTTCGACGGGAGGAGACCACTTCGGAAGAATGACTCCGACCGAGATTTCAGGATGAAGCGGATGTTGTGCTTGGGCGAGTCCTGCGTAAACGAGGAGTTGAAAGTAATCGGCTTTTTGCAGGAGGGTTCCTTGATGAAAGGGGGTGCTCCCGTTGCCCGTTTTCAAATCGAGAATCCAAATCTTTTTTGATTTCTCCCATGTGGAATCGTTGATCGCAAGCCAATCAAGGCGTCCGATCCATTCTTGATCGGAGGGAAACTCGGGGAGAGGTTGGATCATGGGACGTTGGAGTCGATATTCACAGGCGATATGGGCATCGGGGAGTTGAGCGAGTGTTTGATAGAGATTTTCGAGTAATTTTTGAGCGCGCCATTGGAGGGCGGGAAAGTGATGTTTCCACCAAAGGGGGGTATGCGGCGCTGTGAACTGTTTTTGTTGGGCTTGATCCAGAATTTTTTGAAGGGAAAGATTCCATTTTTCCCACGAGGGGAGCGGATTGAATTCCTCTGAGGAGGCGATTGCGCGAAAAGAGTCGGCGATCCAGGTATGAAGTCGATTCCCTTGGATCAGTCCAAGAACTTCGCGACTCTTCCACGATTCGGGGGGCGGTTGAACTTCGAGATAGATCTCAAACCAAGCAGAGGCAGGATCTTTGAGGATTCGTTCGGCCTGAGTGGCCGAAAGAGGGGGGGCCGAGGAACGCTCTTTGTGATGACAGAAAAGAAATTCATTGAACGGGATTTCAGGATCGTAGCGCGAGTGAAGGAGTTCAAATTGTTGCGCGAGTTTTTCAGGAACCGGAGGTGGGAGACTAGGGGGAGATTGTTGCGTAAGCGCCGTCCAAAAGGATTCCTTCCACGGGGTCTGCGGTTGAAAGCGATTCCACGCCTGTCGATAAAACTCAGAGGGATAAAGTTCCTCCCCTGAATTTAATTCCGAACGGGCACTCGCGGTAAAGTCGCATCGAACACGAACACTGGTGATGAGGGTCTCAAATTTTGCGCGTTCGATCTGATAGCGAGAGGAGAGCGTGATCAAGGGATGGAAATGGGGGTGATGGGAAAGTCGATGATTGAGTTGAGAGCGAGCCTCGTCGTTGAGAAGGGAGACCCCGGATTCTTGAAGAGAGGGCCAGATCGATTCGTTGAGCTGAGTGAAAAGGAGGGTATGCCATGTCAGCGGCGTGGCCTCTTCCGGTTGAAGAATCCAAATAGAGGCCCAAGGATCTCCGATCGGTTTTTGTTCCGAGGATTGAAGGAGTCGTTGTAAAAGAGTGAGATACTCTTTTTTAGATAGTTGCTTTTTCCAGACAGAATGCAGATCCAGAAGGGAGTCGTTTAAATATTGTTGAAGGGGAACCGAGACCTCAAGTCCACAAAGTTTTTCCACATGGGAGACAGTCAGTTCAATTCCTTCGATGATCGAAAACTCCTCGGGGTAGAGAAGGTTGGCTTGATAAAATTTTTGGAATCGTGCAATCGCTGGATGAGGGGAGGCCTCCTCAAGATGGGTCGAGAGGTTTTTTTGAAAGGAGCGATAGAGATGCTCTCGTATTTCAGCGATTTGATTCGAAGAGGTTTGAACGATTTCCCAGAGCAACGGTTGATCTCGATGTGTTTCGAGAAAATGAATAAAATCAGGAGATTCAATTTCGTTGATTTGGATTTTGATTAAAGCGAGTAGGGCGAGATCCTCCTCTTTGGGGGGAATGGATTCACTCCATGTGGAGTAATAGGGAAGCTGTTTGTTTTCAAGCTCTAACGGAATCGCATATCCCAACGGAGAACCGGCAGGAATGAGCACGCCGATTTTTTCTCCAGGAGGAAGCGAACTCAGAGCATTTTCAATGAGGGAGAGAATCAGTTGGGATTCTTTTTGAAGAGAGGGGGCGCAAAAAAAGGAGGCCTGGGGAGTTAACGGTTGCTCTTCCGATAGTTCAATCGATTCGTTGGGAAGACGCTCTTGAGCGAGAGGGAGCCACTTTTCGACCTGTTGAAGCCACGGTTGTTGAAGGGACTCCTCATCGATTTCCGGAACAAGCTGAAGGACGGCTATTTTTTGAAAAATCAGAGAGGTGGCTTCGAGTAAGGAGGCAAAGGCAAGAGACTGTCTGTTGAGGCCGAGCCAGAGACATGCGGTCGGTTTTTTTTCAGTGAGTGATCGAGCGGTCTGGAGAATGAGTTCATCTTGATTTGCGCGTCCCCATTGACTGAGGGGGATCGATTCCCATTGCGGATACCAATGAGCGAGCTCTGGGATTTCATCGAGATCTTGAATGCGAACTCCTGCATTTTCGATTTCGTCCAAGGTTCGGAGCAGCGGTCGAGCATCACGGGAGAGCGGGAGAAAAACGGGGGCCGTTTGTGTCAGTGGTTCACAGCTTTTTTCGAGGATAAAGCGCATCCCTTCGCGGTTGAGGGGGAGAGGGAGTGTAAGATCGAGAAGCGGGGAGAGTTTTTGGCGAAGTTGAGAGGGGGTAGAGAAATGAAGATTGAGGGTTGGAATCGAGGCTTCGGAGAGAACTTTTTTCCAGTGATTTTGATGACAAAGATGAGGAAGGATGATCCAAAGAGGGGAAAGAGGATTCTCTTTGAAGTGACGGACTGCGGCGATAAAACGGTTTTCAAGATCGAAAGCGTTATAGGCCTTGAGATGAAAGGAATCTTCTCTTGAGGGGGATGGGGAAGGAGAGGAGAAATTCACTTCTCAAAGTCTCTCTGAGGAAAGCAGGAAGGCAAGAAGTTTGGGAGTGGGAGGATTAAATCTAAAAACCGCAGATGAATTTAGCCGCAAGAGAACGCAAAGAACACAAAGTAAAATCGGGTCTCAAACAATCTCCTATTCTGGAGCAGATTTTAACCTGAATTGATTTTTTTAATTTTTGAGTTCTATGCGTTCTCTGTGGCTAAATTCACAGTTTTTAGGTTTAAATGGTATTGCGATTTGGTGTTTTTTACCAGCCGAGTAAATAGGAGAAGATCAACGGGGTCACGATAGTTGCATCAGATTCGATGATATACTTAGGCGTTTTCACACCCAATTTTCCCCAGGTAATTTTTTCATTCGGAACCGCTCCGGAGTAAGATCCGTAGCTGGTGGTCGAGTCACTGATTTGACAGAAGTAGCCCCAGAGAGGGACTTGAGGCATTTGCAGATCTTGGTGCAGCATCGGAACAACACAGATGGGGAAGTCGCCCGCAATCCCACCGCCTATTTGGAAAAATCCAATCGAATGCTTCTTCGATGTTTTTATGTAGAGCTCCGCAAGGTACATCATGTATTCGATTCCCGTACGAACCGTGTGAACATTTTTGATATCCCCAGAGATGACGTGACCTGCGAACATATTTCCTAAGGTGGAATCTTCCCAACCTGGAACGATAATCGGGATATTCTTCTCCATTGCGGCAATCATCCAACTGTTTTTGGGGTCGATTTGATAATATTTTTTGAGTTTTCCTTTTTTAAGAACACGGAAGAAAAATTCATGCGGAAAGTAGCGTTCCCCTTTTTGATCGGCTTCGACCCATTCCTCGAGGACGACTTTTTCGAGGCGGCGCATCGCTTCCATTTCTGGAATACAGGTGTCGGTGACCCGGTTCATGTGGCGTTTCAAAAGTTTTTGTTCATCCTGGGGAGTGAGATCGCGATAGTTGGGGACACGCTCGTAGAAATCGTGAGCGACAAGATTAAAGATATCCTCTTCGAGATTCGCTCCTGTGCAGGAGATCATATGGACTTTATCTTTGCGGATCATTTCTGCGAGCGAGAGTCCGAGTTCGGCGGTGCTCATCGCACCGGCGAGACTGACGAGCATCTTGCCACCACTGTTGAGATGGGTTTCATAGCCTTTTGCGGCATCCACAAGTGCTGCGGCATTGAAGTGGCGGTAGTGATGTTCAACGAATTTACGGATCGATCCTTTTTTCATGGGCACAGGATTTGAGATATTGCTGAAATGTCAAAAAAATTCGGAGATAAAGTGAATATTTTTCGTCAGAACGAAAAATATGACCTTGCTCTCGCAAGAAATAACCTGAAAACGAAGCGGAGATTTAGCGACAATAAGTCAAAAAGACGGAGTCTAGAGATAAGCCTCTTTTCCTTATGAGGAATCTACGATCAAGCGTTGAGTTTCAAGATTTTTCCGGGAAGTGGTCTGGAATAGGAATTGAAGGTCTCTTGGAGACGTTTTTGAATGAGATCAAAATGGGATACGGTTGAGGAGGGGTTTTCGTTATTGGTGATCGTTTGATCAGAATGAGTGACGACGTATTGTCCTCCCGAGGTATATCGGCCTTGGAGGAGGGCGTTTGAACTCCCCTGAGTCTTTCCGGCGCTGTACCGCGTGGTGATCAGATTGGATCCATTTTCCAGAGTCACTCCGTTAATCACGTAGGTTCCGTTGGACTGATAACTCCCCTCGATAAGGAGAGTGGCCTCTTGAGTGAATTGATTCAAAGGGCGAATACGTCCTCGAACGGAGTTGATACCATTAACGAGGAGTTGCCCTTGTTCTGCATTCGCCGAACCGATTTGGATGTTTTGTCCTGCGACTTGAAGAGTTGATCCTTGTCGATTTTGAACCTGAATTTGATATCCTCCGTTGAGAAGTTCTGATTGAGAAATGAAAAAAGGACCCCCTTCTAAAATAGCTCCTTTGGCATTGAGAATTCCTGAGGTCGAGAACTGCTGATTGACGATATCTTTGGTCGAGGTCGAATATTGCCCATTCAGTACACGACTGGAGGTCAGGGGGACTTGGTTTGGATAGGAGCCTTGGAGATAATATTGTCCATTCACAGGAAACTGCCCTTGTGAGGAGTTTTGGTTGGAGAGGGAGGGTTGGCCTTGAACTCGATATTCTTGGTTGATTAAAAAACGGCCAAGGAGTGAGCTACCGAATTCTTGCGAGATATTTCCATTTTCGAGATAGACAACGCGAGAGGAGTATTGGCCACTGGCATAGCTTCCTTGAGAAATGGGGAGAAAGTCCTGGAGTGTCAGGGCTTGGAGTCCTTTTTGTTTGATTTGGTCAATCGAGTAAAGTCCTAACTGAGCGGCATTGGCCTCGGTTTCTTGGACTTTATCTAATGAAAAATCAGAGGGATGAGGAGAAGGAGGTCTTTTGGGGTAGCTGTAGGCTAAGGGAGGATTATTCCCTCTAAACGAAAAATTTCTAAAATTAGAACTTAAGTTCTCTGTCTCCATACCGATAACGTTAATGCGGTGCTCTTTTTTTTCAACTACTATTTGAATTAAAATGGCTATTAATTGCTATTTTATGTAAATTTATTTACAAATAGGATATTTATAGTCAAATTATTCTTAAATAGACTGTTGGAACCACGAATTCACAGGAATAAACAGGAATTCAAAACCATTTTTAACCGCGGAAGGACACGGATTTAAAATTCTCTGCGACTTAGGGCGAGGCACTCCCCTGAATTTGAAATGGATTTAAGCGATCGGGCTATCCAGCTATTTAGTTTCTCTTGCCGCTCATGCGATTTTTATCGGGGTTCTCATGGTTCATTCCGACTATTTTTTAGGCTAAAGGATTTTGTGATCTCTAAAAAATTTTCGTGGGCGAAAGATCTTTTTTGACTTAAAATGGTTGAATCTCATTTATTTGCATGCCTCAAAAACCTCAAAAATCAAAAACGGTTCGAAAACCTGTTCTTAAAAACAGCACGGGGAGCTACGAGATTCCGATGTGGAAAGCAAAGGATTTAAGATCTCTTCTGAATCCGACAAAGATGCTTCAATTATTTTTGGAAGAGGCGATACAAGCATTAGGCGGAGAGCGCGGATCGATTCGGTTGACGAATCCCAATACAGGAACGCTCGATGTGGAGGCTTCTCTGGGGTTATCGGTAAAATCACGCAAAGCGATTTTAAAAATTGGGGAGGGGGTCACCGGCTATGTGGCAGGAACAGGGAAGTTACTTCGCATTGATGATGTGCATCAAGATCGTCGCTATGTCGACCTCAACTCGAAGACCCGTTCTGAGCTTGCCGTTCCGATAGAAATCGACTCTGTGGTGGTCGGTGTTTTGAATGTTGAGTCGGATCAATCGAGTGCCTTTGATCAAAAGTCGGAGCGCTATTTGGCTGGAATCGTGAAGGAGATCAGCGGCTTTTTAGAGGTCGGATGGGAGATCAATCGACTGAAGACATCTGAGCAACAGCTTTCTTCGGTTATTGAGATTGGACAGACCCTTTTTTCGACACAAAGTATGGAGGAGGCATTAGATCAGACCTCACGACTGATCGGGCGCTTAATGAAGAGTAAGATCTGTTCGTTGATGATGCTTTCAGAAAATGGGAAGGAGTTGATGCTTCGCTCCTCGTCAGGGGCGGGGGAGGCCTATCAAAAAAAGCCACACATTCCTGTGGATGAGTCGCTGATGGGGTTTGTATTAAAACGGGGGAAACCGTTGACGGTGATGAATGTTCAAGATCACGATGTTTTTCTTTATCCGGATATTGCCCAAAAAGAGGGGCTGGTTTCCCTCTTAGCAGTTCCGCTTATTGTCGATGATCGTAAGATCGGGGTTTTATCGGTTTATATGCCCGTTGTTCATCGCTTTTCCATTGCGGAGATAGAGCTTCTTTCCACTTTAGGGAACCTCGTCGCTTCAGCGATTGAGCGGGGTCGTTTGATGGAGACGATGATCTCGTTGGAGGAGAGCTTGCGCCAAGGAGAGCGACTTTCGGCCGTGGGAATGATGGCAGCGGAGATCGCGCATGAAATCAGGAATCCGCTGACGGTCGTTCAAATGTTATTTCATCATTTGACGGAGTCGGCCTCTTTCGATGTAGGGATTCAAAAAGATATTCAAATCATCACCGAAAAGATGAAGTCGATGAATCGGATTGTTGATCAAGTTTTGACCTTTTCTCGATCCTCGGAGCCGCAAATGGCTCTTTTAGATTCTTCTCAAATTTTTCATGACGTTCTCCTTTTGACGCGGCCGAAAATGGAGTCGCTTCATATTCGAATGCAGTATCAAGTTGAGGAGGATTTGGCACCCATGAATGCCGATCGAGCTCAAGTCGAACAGGCGTTATTGAATTTGATTTTAAATGCAGCAGATGCGATGGAAGTCGGAGGAACGATTCGTTTGCAGGCGCAGAATGTGGAGGTTGAGGGAGTGCGCTATATCTCCTTGAGTGTTTTGGATACAGGACATGGAATGACCCAGGAGCAAGTGGAACGGCTTTTCACGTCATTTTTGAGCTCGAAACCGCATGGGACTGGGATTGGGCTGGCGATTGTTCGGAAAATCATGGAAAGTCATCGAGGGAAGATCCAAGTGACCTCAAAAATCGGAAAAGGGTCTCAATTCCATCTTCTTTTTCCTGAATTTGAAGGTCTTTGAATTTTTTACTTGGCGGCGGGGAGGATTTCCTCTTTGATCTTCAGCCCTCACCAAGCGCGGTTAGCTCAGTGGTAGAGCACTACACTGACACTGTAGGGGTCGGCAGTTCAAACCTGCCATCGCGCACCACTTTTTAAAACCCATTTTGGGTTGTTTTCGAAAAATTTCAGGAATAAATTTAGGTCGTTGTTTAAGTCGTTATACTTATAAGGAAATTAGGAATCATGAAACGCTGTTTATTTATTTGCACGGGAAACTATTATCGAAGTCGTTATGCAGAGGCGGTTTTTAATTTTAAAGCGCAGGAGATGGGGCTTGAATGGCAGGCCTTTTCAAGGGGGCTTGCGATTCATTTAGTTCAAGGAGATCTTTCTCCACAAACGCAAAAGAGGATGGAAGAGCAGCAGATTCCTCGCACCGCGACAGGAGAGACACGAGTTCAAATTGAAGCGGGGGATTTTCACGAAGCTCAAAAAGTGATTGCCCTCCAACATCATGAACATTATCCGATGATCCAGCGTCAATTCCCCGATTGGGCTGATAAAATTGAGTATTGGGACGTTGCGGATATTGAATTTGTTTCACCTCACTTCGCCTTGAAGCGGATCGAGCAATTAGCCGAGGAATTGATTGGTCAATTATCAGCTCACGGGAGATAAATTTTATTGGTTTTATTCAGGGTTAATGCTACTATTTGCTTTGTGGAAAAGAAATTTCTTCTGGTTATTCTATTGTGGGCGATCGCTTCTTTTGGAAACTCTCAAACTCCTGATGCCGCAACTGCCGAATTTAACATCATCTCTGAACAGTTGATTCAAAAAAACAAGTTTGCGGAAGCGATTGCACAATTGGAGGTGTTGGCTGAAAAGTATCCGACCTCTACCTCGATCGATTCCATTCGGTTTAATTTAGGACTCGCCTATCTTTTTCAGCAAAATTTTGTCAAGGCGTTTGCGATCTTTACGAAGTTCAGCGACCCTAAAGTCGCGGTAGAGCTCCGAGAAGGAGGGACTTTTTTTGCGGGATTAGCGAAAAGCTATGACTCCTTTGGGAAAGCTGGAGCTGAAAGAAAAACGGAAACAGAGGCAGCGATCAAGATTTTTTCCGATTTTTTAACAAACAAGGATTTTGAAAAATCGTTGTATCGTGAAGAGGCGATGTTTCAACGGACAAAACTAAATTTGCTCTTAGAAAAATTCGAGGAGGTCCAAAAGGGGGTCGATGAACTGCAACAAGCCTTTCCCACCTCGCCAAATCGTTCCGATTACGACTTAACCCTCGGTCAGTCCTATATGCTTCAGACTTTTCGATTGGTCGAAGAGCAGAAAAAGAGTCGTGATGAAGTCCTTCCCATTGCGCAAAAATCATTTGATGCTTTAGCGAAAATTAAACTGACGGACTCTGCAGTCGTTTTCAATGAGGCTCTGTTTCGATCGGCTGAGCTGAAAAACTATCTTGCGGATAGCGAAGAGGAGTTCCGATTGCTGATTCCTGCCTATCGACGGGTAAAGCCTAAGAATGAGCTGATTCCGATTCAAAAAGAATTAATTGAAGGGATTATTAAAGAGAAGCAGGCCGCAGCGCTTGCAGGAAATAAAATACTCATTAAGCAGCTTGATCTTCGGATGAATAAAGAGCGGGATCGATTGGCGCAATTGACCTCTCTCTTTGATCCTGCCGTCCAATCGATGATTCAGATGGCAAAAATCTACGTTAAAATGAAACAAGCAAATGAGGCGCGTGTTCTCTTGAAACGAGCGAAAAATTTTTGCAAAGAGGAGCAGAAAAAAGAGATCTCTTATTTCATTATCTTAACCTACGCAATGCAGGGGTTGGTCGAAAAAGCGGATCCATCTTTTGTGGCATATCAGAAAGAATTTCCGAATGATCCTCAAGCCGACAATATTAGTATCTTGATTGGTGAGGAACTTTTCCGCCAAAAGAATTTTGAGGCCGCTTTTACCCAGTATGAGAAAAGTGCCCGTGAATACCCCAACGGAAGATACGTCGACTTAGCGGTGATGAAGTCAGCAGCTTGTAAGGTGCAGCTTAAGAAAACAGAGGAGGGAGTGAAAATTCTTCAGGCCTTTGTCGCAAAGAAAAAAGAGAGTCCTTATTTGACCGAGGCTCTTACGAATCTTGCTTTGGCTTATGCGGATTTAAAGCAGACGGAAGAAGTGATAAAGGTTTATCAGACGATTCTTCAGACCCCTGCGGCCAGTGCGAATCATCCAAAAATACAATATCTACTTTCTGAGATTCTCAGGAACTCGAACCGGTTTGATGAGGCGATTGCCGGTTGGAAAACCTATCGCGAGAAGTATCCTTCGGGCGACCTTGCCGGTGCTGCTCTTTTATCGATTGCGGATGCGACTCTTAAAAAAGGGGATCTCCCAGGAGCAATCGCTTTATTTGAACAAGTGACGAAAGAATATTCCTCGAAGCCGGATCTTGCGAGTGCCGCTCTTTTGGCGATGGCGATCCAGTATCAGAAAGAAAAAAAACAACCTGAGATGATTGCGAGGTTGGAGCGGATCATTAAAGAGTATGCGGAACATCCCAAGTCAAACGATGCGGCGGGTCGATTGGCTAAATACTATGAGCAACAGCGCCAATTTGATCTCGCCGAGAAAAGCTATCAATCGATTATCGTAAAAAAAGATCCTGTCTCCTCGGCTTGGGCTGAATTTAATCTTGGGGCGATGTATTATAAAGCGGGATTAGGAATCGGAGCTTACGCGGCCCTCAATGAGGAGGAAAAGGGGAGATGGAATCAGTACATGAAGAAAAGCGAAGAGGCTCAGCTTCGCGTGATCAAAAGCTTTTCCCAATCCGAACAAGTCGGATTTGCGCTTCAGGAGATATTGAAACTCACGATTACGAAGACCGATGCAGGTCTCATTAAGGTAGAAGAGGCTCAAGCTTATTTTAAAGATTTAGCCGGACAAGTGAGTTCGAATGAGCAATTGCAAGGGAGAGTTCTATTAGCAGGCGCAGGAATTCCGTTTGAAAAAGGAAATCCAACTTTGGCGCTTCAAGCTTTTGAAGAGATTCAAAGCAAGTTTCCTAAAGCCATTTTTTCAGCAGAAGATCTGAATCGATATGCACTATCGTTAATGGCGGCAAAATCGTATGAAAAATCATTTCAGGCTTTCAAGCAACTTTCAGAGAAATATTCTGCAGATCCTCATGCGGTAGCGAACTCCCTTTATGGAATGGGTGCCTCGTTGACTTTTCAGAATAAAGTGGAAGAGGGAGGGAAATATTTTCAGGAGCTCAAAGTCAAAGCAAGTTGGTCGAATAAGATTGTTGAGGCCGATCTCGGAATTGGCCTTGCGGCGGAGCTGGGAGGAAAAGCGGATGTCGCTTTAAAGTCTTATAAAGATGTGATGATGAATCCAAAATCAACGGGAAATTTGAAGGCACGTGCGATGTTAGGTCGAGGACGGATTTTTGAGCTATCGGGGTTGCTCATGCCTGATCCTACGAAGAAAGATCAACCCTCGGCCTCTCTCGAGTTTGATCGGGTGGCAAGTCTTTATGGTGCCGAAAAACAGGAGGCTTCAGAGGCTTTATATCGTTTAGGAAATATTTATCTTAAAAACGGAAAAGTGGAAGAGGGGAAGGCGGCACTCAAAAAATGTATCGAAAAGTATCCCGGCAGCGAATGGGCGACTAAAGCGGCAGGAAATCTTTAATTGCTCTATTCTTTCTCGTTATCCCTTTACCTCTCAGGGGCATGATGTTTGAATCGGGGCTCCCGCTATGGATTTCAAACTTCAATCCGATTATACCCCTCAGGGAGATCAGCCGAAAGCGATCGAGGCTCTCTCCAAGGGCTTAGCTGAGTCGAAAGAGCATCAGGTTCTTCTCGGGGTGACAGGGTCGGGAAAGACCTTCACGATTGCGAATGTGATTCAGAACTGGAATCGGCCGACCCTCATTGTCTCCCATAATAAAACGCTCGCAGCACAACTTTTTAGTGAGTTTAAGCAGTTTTTTCCCAATAATGCGGTGGAGTATTTCGTCTCCTATTTTGACTATTACCAACCGGAAGCGTATATCCCTCGGACCGATACTTATATTGAAAAGGATTCCAGTATCAACGATGAGATTGAACGGCTTCGTCTTTCGGCGACAAGTTCTCTACTCACGCGCAATGATGTGATCGTCGTTGCCAGTGTCAGTTGTATTTATGGCTTGGGATCTCCGGAAGATTACCATCAGATGATCTGCCCGATTGAACGGGGGAAGAGGATGGAGCGAGAGGAGCTCCTTTCCCGTCTTGTGGAGATGATGTACGAGCGTAATGATGTTGCGTTTACCCGTTCGAAATTTCGTGTGCGGGGAGATATCGTCGAGCTTTGGCCCGCTTATGCAGAGGAGGGAATTCGGGTCGAATTTTTTGGAGATGAGATTGAAAAGATCACCAAATTTGATTCCTTAACAGGACATGCCATCGAAGTCCTTCAACAGTATGTGATTTTTCCTGCCCGTCATTTTGTGACGACGAATGATAAGTTGCGCATTGCCATGAAGACCATCCGGGAGGAACTCGACCATCGGATTGCGGAGTTGGAGCGAGAGGATAAGCTTGTCGAGGCGCAAAGGCTTCGTCAACGCACGGAGTATGATTTAGAGATGATGGAGGAGATTGGATTTTGTAAAGGAATCGAAAACTATTCTCGCCACATTACCGGTCGTCCTCCCGGCTCGAGGCCGTATACGCTGATCGACTTTTTTCCGAAAGATTTTCTGATGGTGATCGATGAATCGCATGTATCGATCCCTCAAATTGGGGGGATGTATGCCGGAGATCGATCCCGCAAGATGGTTTTGGTCGATCATGGCTTTCGTCTTCCCTCGGCCTTGGATAATCGGCCTTTACAGTTCCCTGAGTATGAATCGATCGGCTCGAAGCGGATCTATGTCTCGGCGACCCCGAGCCCCTTTGAGGTTGCAAAAGCAGGGGGGCAAGTCGTGGAGCAGATCATTCGCCCGACGGGATTGATTGATCCGGAGATCATGATTAAACCACTGAAGACGCAGATCGATGATTTGATCGAACAGATTCGGATTCGAGTCGAAAGGCAGGAGCGGGTTTTAGTGATTACGCTCACAAAACGAACCTCTGAGGATCTGACCGATTATCTGCGGGATTTAAAAATTAAGGTTCAATATCTTCATTCTGAAGTCGATACGATTGAGCGCGTTGAGATTCTTCGATCGCTCCGGGCAGGGGAGTTTGATGTTCTGATTGGAATTAATTTATTGCGTGAGGGACTCGATTTGCCGGAGGTTTCCTTAGTCGCAATTTTGGATGCCGATAAAGAGGGATTTTTACGATCCGAAACTTCCTTAATTCAAACCGCAGGCCGGGCCGCCCGACATCTGCATGGGCAGGTCATTCTGTATGCAGATACGATGACAAAATCGATCAAACGACTTCTTGAAGTGACGAAGCAACGACGGGAGAAGCAGATCGCTTATAATGTGGCGAACGGGATTACCCCTCGGAGTGTGAAGCGCTCGGTTCAGGAGTCGTTACGGCAGCCGACAGTTAAAACCGAGGAAAGTTCGAGCAGGCCGATTTCTGAGGGATCGAAAGAGGAGCTGATTTTGCAGCTGGATGAAGAAATGAGAGCCGCCTCTCGAGAGCTTGATTTTGAGCGAGCGGCGATTTTAAGGGATCAGATTCGGGAGTTAAAAGGGGAGCCTCAGGCATCCGGAAGCGGCGCGCCTAAAGCCTATCGATTTGCGAAGAAGCGAGGCTGATAGACGGTGAGGCTGTTGGGGGCAAAAGGAGGAAAGTTAACCGCAAAGGACGCAGAGTTCCGCAGAGGTTTAAATTCCAAAAACATTGAGAATTTGTCCGTCTATCATGGAAAACCGGGAAAGGGACTTTCGATTCAAATGACCGTTCGACAAGGGGAGGCAACACTTCTTTCCGTGATTCAAAAGGGAGATGGAAAACTCGCCTTTCTCGTTGCTGAAGGGGAA
Organism: Methylacidiphilum caldifontis; assembly: GCA_945860255.1. GTDB lineage: Bacteria > Verrucomicrobiota > Verrucomicrobiia > Methylacidiphilales > CAMAQI01 > CAMAQI01. The sequence continues at coordinate 9,299 of CAMAQI010000015.1, read as the reverse complement.
TCGGTCGCAGGAACCGTTCTTCAAATTGGAAATACGAACAGCCGCTATCGCTTTCCGATTGGAGCAAAACGTTTTATGAATGAATGGTCCTCAGCCGGTCCGGCGCATCACTGTGCGATAGGGGTGGGACACCTTGCCTCAAAGATTGAGAAGCTGGCTAAAATCGTAGGAATTGAGATGATCAAAATCTGTTAGATTACTGAATTTTCTTGAAACCTCGCCCGATCCGATAATTGGCGTGCATTTTCGCTCGGAGAAGCGCACTCTTTTCTCATGAGCAGCGGTGATCTTCAAGAGTGGCTGGTGACGGATGGATTAGGGGGATTTGCGATGGGGACAGTGGGGGGATTGAGGACGCGACGCTATCACTCTCTTTGGACTCATGCTTTGGGTTCTCCAACCGAACGGTTTCTGATTCTCAATGGATTAGAGATTGGAATGATGACAGCGGACGGTCGTCGCGCCCGTCTGATGCCACAGAACTATTCATTTGATTATTTTGTTCCCACTGAAAATCTGGAGTTGATTGCTTTTAAGGCACAACCCTTTCCGCAATGGCGATATCGAGTTTTTGATGAGATTGAGGTCACTTTTTCGATTCAAATGGAACGAGGAAAAAGTGGCGTTCGAATGAATTGGTTTTTTTCCGAGAGGAAAAAGGATTGGATTTTTTGGGTGATGCCTTTGATTTCAGGTCGAGATTTTCATGCCTTACATCATGAGAATTCTGTACGAAATTTAGAGGTTACGGAAACCTTACAATCATGGAGAATGCAGCCTTATCTCGGCCGTCCTGAGATTGAAATGCGTTCGGACGGTTTTTTTATTCGAGACCCCTCTTGGTATCGTAAATTTCAATACAATGAGGAAAAAGCAAGAGGACTTGATTTTGAAGAGGATCTCCATGTCCCTGGGGTTTTTCAATGGGATATGGGGTGGATCGGGAATGGTTATTTAGAGTTTGGATTAGTGGGGGAGAATCCGCTTCAGTGCGTCAAGAGTCCGAAAGAGGGATTTGAGAAATCAGTGGATGATTTTTTGGTGAAACGAGGGGAGGGATTGACGATTATCGCAGGTTATCCTTGGTTTGGGGATTGGGGTCGAGATACCTTGATTTCGATGCGAGGAATGCTCATTGCACAGGATCGACGGGAGGAATCGCTTTCGATTTTGTTGGAGTGGTCGAAGTATGTCGATCGAGGGATGATCCCCAATCGTTTTCCCGATGCAGGGAGTGAGCCGGAGTATAACTCGGTCGATGCCTCACTTTGGTACGTCGTCGTCGTTGGAGAGTTTTTGCAGAAGTGGGAGAAGAGCTTGAGTCCTATTGAATTGAAGTCGCTTCAGCAAGCTTGTCTTGCCATTTTAAAGGGATATCAGACAGGGACTCGTTATGGAATCGTGATGGATGCAGACGGTCTCATCGCCTGCGGTGAGTCAGGGGTTCAATTAACGTGGATGGATGCTAAGGTCGGAGATTGGGTGGTGACCCCACGAATCGGAAAGCCGGTGGAGATTCAAGCCTTATGGATTCATGCGCTTGAAGTGGGAATGCGCTGGGAGGATTGTTGGAAGAAAGTTTTGACGAAGGCTCAAAAGAGTTTTCAGAAACGGTTTTGGAATGGAGTTGCCTTAAGTGATCTGGTCGATGTCGATCATCAGTCTGGAACGGTGGATGATACGATTCGACCGAATATGCTTTTGGCGATTGGAGGATTGCCCAAGTGTCTTTTAGAGATCGATCAAGCAAAAGCAGTTTTAACGCTGATCGAGCAACAGCTGTGGACGCCAGCAGGACTAAGATCTCTTTCGCCACAGGATCTTCATTACTGGGGATTTTATCAAGGAGGGGTTGTTGAACGGGATGGGGCCTATCATCAAGGGACCGTCTGGGTTTGGTGGATTGGACCATTTGTCGAGGCTTGGCTGAGAGTTTATGGAGAGACACCAACAGTAAAAGCAGAGGTAAGGAGACGTTTTTTTGAGCCTTTTGTAAAAGGGTTAGATCCTTTGGGACAGAAACATTATCCAGAAATTGCCGATGGGGAGACTCCTCATCAAGCAAGAGGGTGTCCGTTTCAGGCCTGGAGTTTAGGTGAGGTGATGCGGGTTGAGAAGCTCCTCCAAGAGTAGCGCTTGTTTTGCATAAACCAGATCTTGCAAGAGAACCGAAAATCAAAGGTATTTTAAAATAGGGAAACCATTCTCGAAATACTTTGCGATGCGAAGACTTGAAATAAAGAATTTAGCCGCAAGAGAACTCAAAGAACACAAAATGGGGTCTCAAAAAACCTCTTTTTTTTGGAGCGGATTTTAACCTAATTTTTTATTTTTGAGTTCCTTGCGTTCTCTGTGGCTAAATTCACGGTTTTTTCTTTTTGCAAATCGAGATTATCCGTTAGGCTTAGCCCATGGCTTATGATTCGATGTCCGATTTTATTCAGACCCTAGAGGAAAATGGGGAGCTGGTTCGTATTTCAGTGCCGTTGAAGACCAATCTAGAGATCACAGTCGTTGCCGATCGGGAGATGAAAAAAGAGGGTGGAGGAAAGGCATTATTGATCGAAAAACCAATTTTAGCGGATGGATCGATCTCTCAGTTTCCTGTGTTGATCAACGCTTTTGGTTCTTGGAAGCGGATGGCTTTGTGCTTGGAGGCGAAGAGCGTTCAAGAGGTGAGCGATCAGATGGCCTATTTAATGAAGGCAAAACCACCGAAGAATTTTTCTGAAGCCTGGGAGCTGTTAAAAAACGGGATCGACGTGATTCATGCCCGGCCCAGTCGAGTGAAGACAGGAGCCTGTAAAGAGGTGATCCATCGAATCGATCTCGGATCAGAAAAATTCAGTTTAAAGGATCTTCCAGTTCTTAAATGTTGGCCTCATGACGGAGGTCCCTTTGTGACGTTGCCGACCGTTTATACAGTCGATCCCGATACAGGTGAGAGAAATATTGGGATGTATCGGATGCAGATCTTTGATGGGAAAACGACAGGAATGCATTGGCAGCTCCACAAGGTCGCTGCGAGACATGGAAGACGTTACTTTGAAGAGGGAAAGCGGATGCCCGTAGCGGTTTGCCTCGGAGGAGATCCGGTGATGACTTTTGCCGCTACTGCACCGATGCCCGATGGACTAGATGAAGTATTGCTTTCCGGTTTTTTAAGAAAAAAATCGGTTCCTTTAATCAAATGTGAGAGCATCGATCTCGAGGTTCCTGCAAATTCTGATATCGTGATTGAAGGTTATATCGACCCTACTGAGCCGTTACGGGATGAGGGACCCTTTGGAGACCATACCGGGTTTTATACCCCGATTGATCAGTATTCTGCCTTTCATGTGACCTGTATTACGCATCGAGCAAATGCAATTTATCCAGCAACCATTGTCGGGAAGCCGCCGATGGAAGATCTTTATCTCGGCTGGGCAAGTGTCTTGATCTTTAAACCGATTTTAAAAATGAATTTCCCTGAAATCGTCGATATCGCCCTCCCTGCCGAAGGGGTTTTTCATAATTTAGTCTTTGTTAGTATTAAGAAGCAGTACCCCTATCAAGCCTTCAAAATCATGAATGGATTATGGGGAATGGGTCAGATGATGTTCTCCAAGATCATTGTGATTGTTGATGCTCACGTCGATGTGCATAACACCAGTGAGGTTCTTTTTTATCTTTGTGCGAATATCGATCCGCAGCGGGATACGATCTTTACGAAGGCTCCTTGTGATAGCCTCGATCATGCGACCACGGAGCCGAATATCGGTTCACATATGGGAATCGATGCAACCAAGAAGCTTCCTGGAGAGGGCTATAAGCGTGGTTGGCCTGAGGAGATGTCAATTCCTCAAGAGGTCGTTGAGGCGGTTTGGAAGAAGGTTCTTTAGAATCTTCTTCACCGTTTTCAACCACGGATGAACACAGATTTAATCCAATTCATTCAATAGAACCAAAAAACAAAGAGATTTTAAAATAGGGAAATCAGTCCCGAAATGCTTCGCACGTGCGTCAACTTAAGAAAATACAATTTAAAAAATTTTCACGCGAAGCCGCAAAGCTTCCCAAGGTTCTCCCCGTAGGAAATTAAAAAATAATACAAATAGCTTAACGACAAACTCATTTGCCTTTCGGGAGGAATCTTGGGCAACTTTGCGACTTTGCGTGAGAAAAGTGTCTTTTTTTTTTACGGTTCAAAGCAAGAAATGGAATCAGAATAAGAGCGAGCCCATCCGGTGAATCGGCTCGAATCGGGAAATGGCTATTCGCCCTTGTTCGTCGCTTGGAATTGATCTTCCGCTTTTTGCCAAGAATCACGAAGATTCTCGATCATCGGGAGGATCTCTTGAATCGGTTTCGCAGAGTTGTCACGAACGGATTGAGAAAGTTGTTCAGTGAAAAAAAGATAGAGATTGCTCAGTTGAGTGCAGAGTTCAGGAAAGACCTCATGCTTGAGAGCGCTATTGAGTTCAGTTAAGATATCGGTCGCACGTTTAACGGCATTTGCCCCAGCTTCGAGTTGATCTCCGTTTTCTCCTGAGAGATGGGACTTGGCTTCGTTACAAAAGCGAATCAGGCCATCATAAAGCATCACCACCTGCTGAGCTGGGGAAGAGGTTTCAATTTGTCCCTTGAGGTAGGCTGATTTTGGGTCCATAGATTTATGCCGTTTTGAGTTTTTCGACTTCCGTTTGTGCGGTTTGAATTATAGAACGAAACTTTTGGATCCAGGGCTGAAAGTTATTTTCAAGAATATCAGAAAAGGAGACAACATCCGCCGTAGAGAAGGAGGTTGAGGCCGAGGTCATAATGGAATTTAAATCTTTAAAGAGCGGCTCCATTTGCGCTTCGAGCTGCTTTTCATCAAGAATCGGGGCTAAGGTCGGAATAATCGAGAGCTTCTTTTTAGTGATGTTGCAGATGTTGGACCATTGATCGACAATCTCTTGGGGCTCTGCAAGGAGGCAATCCGTAACCAGTTGCTCGGTAAGTTGCTCAAGCTGTTTGAGTTCAAGAATATGCTGTTGGAGGGTTGAGATTAAAATCTCTTTGAGCGGGCGTGAGAGAATTTCGAGAGTCGTAAAGGTCGAAAGCAAAGAGTCGACTTTATCTGGCTCAACAACGACTTTTCCGTCGAGCTTACATTCGGAGATTGCACGATTATCAACGAGGAGGATTTTCATTGCCGCTGCACAAATCTGAGCAAAAGAGGCTCCTTCTGGAACCTCTAATTGTACCGGTACAGAATCAATGGTGACTTTAAGCATGACTTTTTATAACAATGATCGATAAAATAGCGAGAAGAAAATTAAGTAAAAATATCTCTATTTAAAACAACGAGAGTTAGTTGTGAAATATTTATTTTAAGAAATTTCTAATTATTTCCCTTTTATGAACCTAAAAATGGCAGTGAAATGACTCAGCGGTGTTTAAGGATAAATGAAAAAAGGGAGCCTGTAGGTATTCTTCTTTACTCATTTTAGCCGGAAGGTCAGAGTCACAAATTAGAATCGGTCAAACTGTTCAGCATAAAAATGAAGCCACTTTTAAAAATATTCATTATTTTGTTCGTAATTGTTGGCGTTGGGATTGTTGGCGTGAAGAAATTACTTTAGATTATAAGCTTTAAGGACTAGTCTATTAATCAGGCAGATGACGTTTAAAATCCATTGAACTATGCAACACTCGTGCGACTTGGATCACCTCCTTTTGCATTCGAAATAGAATCACATGTTTGCCTTGCGATGCGATTTGACATTGAGGGAAAAGATCATGACGAAATCGAAACTTCGTGGGGTTTGATCGAATGAATTCCAATTTCTCCCAAATTTCATTCAAATAGCTTTCTTCGTGACGAGGCCCCCATTGATCGAATGTGTATTGAGAAATTGCACGCAAGTCTTCGATTGCGGCGGGAGTGAGATCAAGTTTCACGCTTTTTTGCGAACTAAAGCTTTGAATGAGTTTAAAGAACTGACGCGAGTGACCTCATTAGATTCCAATTGAGCATATCCGATAGCCGCTTCGCGGTTGAGCCATTGATTTTCTTGTTCACTTCGGAGGGAGATCCTGAGTGATTCACGGATGACTTCACTCACATTGTTATAATGTCCTGAGTTCACTTTGTCCTTAACGGCTTTTTCTAGTTCAGGAGTCAGGGAGATGTTCATTGATCAAATTTACAAAGAATAGCAAAGATTGTCAAATAGAGGCTCGATTTTAAGTACAAATAATATTCTTTCTCATAGGTAAGAGGTCAATTGTCAGTAAAATTTGGGCGGATTGAAGGTGCCGTTATTCATTTTATCTTTGGGGTGGGCTTTCTGTATGTTCATTTAGAAATTTAAGTTATTGCGATTTGAATATATGATATTTGAAAATATCTATGCATACTACAGGTCTGATAATAGCCTCATTTGGTGGACTTTTTCTATTTGGAAGTGTGCTGGCGCTCGCTTGCATGCCGAATAAGAATGATGGTGATAAGCTTACGATACCGCAAGTCTTCGATTTATTTTTTCTTGGTGGTATTATTGGGAGTTTTCTTAATTTGCTTCAAGCCACCAAAGAAGGACTCAAAAATCGATCTTCACCATTGTTTCCTCTGCTTGTCCTCTTCGGTCTTTCAATAGGACTTTTTGTAATAGGGTTAGGATTAATGTCTTTCTCTCAAGAATGATTTATTGAAACTTCAGCAAATATTAGCCTTTTTTGAGGAGAGGGTAAATTATTTACGGACGGAATTCAAATGGTTGGATTTTTTAGACGACCTGCAGTCCGTTCTCTTTTCAAAAATTCAGAGGGCAAGAGGATTGCCATTCCGTAGAAGTCATTTCCCAACAAAGCCATAAAATCTTCTCGATCTAAAGTCAAAAGAACATCCGCTGACGCCAGAGCTGAAATCAAAACAGGACGATCTTTTGTCACAGAAAAAACCACGGGCTGATTGAGGCTTACTACGTCCTTCGTTAGCATCAATTTAAAGAAAAGCTCCTTCCATTGTAATTCTGCTGATGGTGGAAACTTGATGAGATTGCGTGTGACTTCCGTAACCACCCAAGGACTCGCGATTAACTCCCAATCATTTGTTTCTGCTAAATCAAAAAGCACGCTCGATGCCCCCGTCTGAGAGTTACATGCTGACAAAAGAACACTTGTGTCGAGGAAAAGTTTCACGCTCTCGTCAAAAAATCCTGATAGCCAGCCTCATCATCGGCAATCCACTTTTCAATGCGCTCTTTCGGAATGTCGCGTACTGCTGGAAGTTTCCAGCCATCACGCCGAAGACGTGTGAGCAAAAAAAGCATCAACTCCTGCTTCTCATTAACAGGGAGCGACTCTGCTGCATTTTCAATTTCAGTAAGCGTACTCATTGTACTGAAAGATACGTTAAAATGCAGTAAAAGTCGAGGCTGGAATTTAATTGTTTTTTCTCATACCATTTTAATTTTCGAGGAACGAAGAAAATTAAAATGCGCTCGAGAGGAGTTGCGCCCCACAAGGCACGTTCCCCTGCGCTAGGCAATGAGCATTTCCAATGGTTGTGGATAACTCTCGCTTGTTTGAAGCTGCGCTCGAGAGGAATTGAAGCTCTATGTCTTGCGACACTAGAACCTGAATCTATTTTTCTCTTTGGCTTATTTAACTTTTAAAGTGGACCCAAAAGGGCGGCCCGATCAGGTGCAATATCTTGATTCATTGCGACAATGTGATAGGGTTTAATCATGACTCTGACTGTAAACGATGAAATTCTGGCTTCGGCACGTATCTCTCCCAAAGAGATATTTGTGGAGGCCTCTGTTAATTTCTACCGTTCCCAGCGAATGACCCTTGCCCAAGCGGCTACGTTTTCAGGGATGGATCGGCTCCAGTTTCAGCATTTGCTCGCTTCCCGCCTTATTCCCATAAACTTTGGGGTTGAGGATTTAAAGCAGGATGTCGAAAATTTGAAGACCCTCTGCGGATGATCGTCGTCAGCAATACCTCACCGCTTGTTAATCTGCTGACAGTCAATCAGGCGACAGTACTTGAAGATATTTTTGGGATAATTCACATCCCATCGGAGGTCGAGGTCGAATTTGAACTCCTTCGACAAAACAACACAAAGTTTAAGAATCTTAATTTTCCCGCCTTCATTAAGGTCCAACCCGTCCAAAATAGGGATCACTATCAACTCCTCCGCCTGCACTTAGACGATGGAGAGGCCACAGCTATTGCACTGGCGATGGAAATGAAGGCGGATCTCCTTTTGATGGATGAGATTCTGGGACGAGGCGAAGCTGGACGACTCTCGATCAAAACAACTGGTTGCATCGGCATCCTCTTACAGGCCAAATCAAAGAAGCTGATCCCCGCAATCAGGCCGATTCTTGAACAGTTGGAATCCGAGGCTGGATTCTACCTCTCACAAGAAATCACCGACTATGCTCTTGAATTGGCTGGAGAATGAAAAACGAGTGAAATCTCACTAAAATCAGCGCAGATAAGTGGTTAAAACAGTCTTTCCTTGGCGTTTTTGGCGACCTTTGGCGGTTAATTCTCTCGCTTGTTTGAAACTGCGCTCGAGAGGACTTGAACCTCCATGTCTTGCGACACTAGAACCTGAATCTAGCGCGTCTGCCATTTCGCCACGAGCGCGTGGAGAAAAACGCTATTCCATCCGAGAGACTCTGTCAACGGTGGAGGGGGTTGCGGGGATAAAAGAATCTCACACTAAGTCACAAAGACACAAAGGAAAAGGCATCTAAAACAATTTTAAACCGCGGATGGACACGGATGGACGCGGATTTTATCCTCTTTCGTCCAAGGACTACAGCGGACCTGCGGAAGGCATTGAAAACAGGGGAAAACCAATTTGAGATTAGCGAAAAATAGTAAGAAAAACGGATCGGAAATTTCACTGTTTTTGGGTTGGGGATTAATATCAGTGTCGATAAGTGAAGATAAGCGGTTAAAAATGACTTTAAAACTTGGCTTCTTTTCTTAGGTGGGGATTGACTTTCCGATGTCATGCTCTAGCAAAAAATCATTAATTTTAACAGAAAGTAGAAAATATGAGTGCAACGCCTGCTGTTTATAATCGTAATAATCCGTTCATGGCCTCGATCAAGGAAAACCGTCTTCTCAATAAAGCCGGTTCGGAAAAGGATACTCGACATATCGTTGTCGATACCGCCGGTCAGGTTCCGTATCATGTCGGAGATTCACTGGGGGTGATTCCTCGTAATGTTCCAGCCGTTGTAGCGGATTTAATCGGTAAATTAAAGCTCGATCCAGAGACTCCGGTTCCTGCGGCGAATAATACCACG
>CAMAQI010000014.1 GCA_945860255.1 Methylacidiphilum caldifontis | reverse complement strand
AACCATTGCCGACCCTAATCCGGTTCCAAGCCCAAGAAAGAGCATTCGCTTTCCCTCATAACTCCCTAAGGCCTGCATCGCCGCATCATTCACAATCTTAACAGGAACCCCGAATCCTTTTTTAAAATCAAAATCGACCCATCCTTTTGCAAGATTATGGGGTTCTGTCATGATTTGATTGTCCTTCACGACTCCGGGATATCCGATGGAGACCAAATCATATTTCCAGTCTGAGGTCACTTTACGAATTTCGGAGATCATTTTTTGGGGGGTCATCGCAACCCCTGAGGGGATCTTGATGATCTCCTCTTTTGAAGAGCGCTGGACCTTAATATTAGTCCCGCCGATATCGATGGCGAGAATCGTTTTATTCATAGAGGCTCCTTTTGAATTTATTTTACACCCCCTTTGCCAAGATTCAATTCCCGTTTTAATCGATCTCTTGGGATGAGCTGAAGTTGTAGAAACAAGAATTCAGTTACTCTTAGGAAAACTAGAAAAAAGGAATATTCCTCTGCAAAATATCTTCCCAAAGCATCACCAAGCGTTCTGGACTCTTTATCCAACAAGGTGTCAAAAGATTCACCCTCGGCCTCTTCTTTGCCCTCCCGCTTGGTGATAAAGAGTTGTCGTCGGGAGATTTCGTGTTACGTTTCGCGCATGAGCCTTACTCTTCAAATTGATGCCGACCTCAAAAAAGCGATGATTGCCAAAGAGGCCGATAAACTTTCTGTCCTTCGGATGCTTAAATCAGCGATCAAATATGCCGCCGTCGATAAGATCGGGGCCGATGGAGTCCTTCCCGACAGCGATGTGATTACGGTCGTTCGTAAAGAGCTCAAAAAACGTCAAGATTCGATCGAAAGCTTCACGAGCGCAAACCGTCCCGATCTTGCGAACAAAGAGATCTTAGAAGCCAAATTTCTTGAGGCCTATCTCCCCGCCGCTCTTTCGACAGAGCAGGTCGAAGCTTACGTCAAAGAGGCGATTTTAGAGGTCGGCGCCACAAGCAAAGCTCAAATGGGTCTTGTGATGAAAGCGGTTCAAGCGAAAGTCGCAGGACAGGCCGATGGCAAAACGATCAGTCAGATCGTTCAAAAGCTGCTCCCTTAACGATCTTCTGAGCAAAAGAAGGGGATTACGCTCAGAACAAGCGAATGAAATCAGTCTAGGAATTTATTTTCCTGCTTTCCTGATTCAAGACCTCACTTATCATCATAAGAATGAACTTTGATCATCCCATGAATGACCGACTTTGGTTTTTAATTGCGGCGCTGATCGTTGCGGCAAGTACCCTTTGGTCATTCCTTTCGAAACGAAACAATCCATTAACCCGGCGGGGCGTTCAATTTCTTCTGGCACTCGCACTCCTCTCGCTTTCCCTTTTTTTACTCGAGAGAGGAGAGGCAATTCGCCGTTGTCCTTTAACCAATGGCTTTGAGGCGACCGCCTTTCTGACTTGGGGAGTGCTTCTGACCTATTTCTTAATTGGAAGCTCCTACCGTCTTTCCATTCTCGGAGCCTTTACCGCTCCTCTTGCCCTTCTTTTACTGACTTTTGGTGGACTCTTCTCCTCAGACCAGCCCTCGAGCAATCTGAATCCGGTTCGCTGGAGCTCCGAATTTCACGCAGCGATCAGCATTCTTTCCTATGGAACCTTGGGACTTTCAGCGATCTGCGCCCTAATGTACCTCATTCAAGAGCATCATCTGAAAAAGCATACTTTTTCAGGATGGTTTGATCGACTTCCCAGCATGGGAGATCTTGAGATCGTTCTTCATCGACTTCTTCGTTGGGGGTTTCTTTTAATGACTCTTGGGATGTTGAGTGGATTCGCCACAGGACTTTTCGATCAGGTCTCCATGATTAAGCTTCTCTGGGCCACCGTTGTTTGGATTTGGTATTTGGGACTCCTTCTCTCCCCGTTTCTCCTGCGACTCAGCAATCGTCGCTTTGCGTGGGTGGTTCTCATTGGATATATTCTTGTCCTTCTCTCGTTCGGAATGATGAACTCTCTGATCGGAAATCCTACATGAGTGGTCCTCGACTTGTTTGTGGAGGAATCAGCTTTCATGAGGCACCGGTCGAAATCTTAGAAAAGGTCTCTTTTCCTAAAGAGAGCCACGCTCAGATTCTCCAACAGCTTCGATCAGAGCTCGATCTTGAAGAGATCGTCCTCCTCTCGACCTGCAACCGGGTCGAGTTTTTTGCCGTCGCCAAATTGAATTCAATTCCCTCTGTGCAGTGGCCCGAATTTCTTCAGCGCTACCATCAGATTCCGGAAACGATCTCTGACCATACCTTCTGCGTAGAGGGAACGGCTTGTATTGAGCACTTATTTGAAGTCGCTTCCGGACTCCAATCGATGGTTGTCGGAGAAACTGAAATCTTTGGCCAAGTTAAAGAGGCCTACGAAACGGCGACCACTCAGAAAACAACCGGGAAGTGGCTCCATAAGCTTTTCCAATCCTCCTTTAATGCCGCAAAGGAGGTTCGATCCCAAACCGCAATCACCCGTGGGTCGGTCTCTGTCGGTTCGGTCTCTGTAGAGCTCGCCGAAAAGATCTTTGGATCCCTCCATACGAAAAAAGCGCTTGTGATTGGAGCTGGAGATACGAGCGAGAAAACCGCTCGAGCCCTTTTGAGTCGGGGAATCTCCTCACTTTTTGTGACCAATCGAACCCACGAGAGAGCCCAATACCTCGCCCATGAGCTCCAAGGAGAGGCGATTCCGTGGGAAGAGTGGAAAAAAAAGTCGGTGGAGGTCGACATTCTGATTAGCTCCACAACCGCTCCTGATTTTGTCCTCAATCAAGCTGAGGCACGAACCCTGATTCAACAACGTCGTGGAAGCCCACTCTTTCTGATCGATCTTGCGATCCCCCGTGATTTTGATCCGGAGATCAATAAACTGGATGATCTCTATCTTTATAACTTGGATGATCTCCAAAAAATTTCCAATCAACACCTTCAAGATCGCGGCGGCGAAATTGAAAAAGCGCGCCAGATCCTCCGTCCCCATGTCCATAAACTGATCGAGTGGATTTCAAAACATAAACAAATCACCGGCTTTAGCCCATAAACCGAACAAGCCGGAACCAAAACTCCCTTGGTTGTGGTATCATCGGTAGGATCGAAATTAAGTTTAAAAAGGGATTTTTCGGCACAATTATTGCTTTTTACTGATTTATTCATGAAAATGTTACCTAAAAGCCATCTAAACTATCCATCTCCCCTTTAAAAAAGTCAATTCCATGAACGAAGGCCCTGTTAAAACCCACTCCGAAATGCTCCATGATCTACAAGGTCACTCCTTCTTTTCAAAATATAAAGAGGTGATCTTTGCCATTGCGCTCTTTATTGCTCTCGATGTGGGGGTGTTAATTTTAAATTATTATACCTCCTACCAGCTTCAAAATGATGGTCAGGCGATCAATCTTGCTGGTCGACAACGAATGCTTTCTCAAAAAATGGTCAAGGAACTCTATTTAATTCAAGATTTTCAAAGTCAATTCCTGCCGACCGAGGCAATCATTAAGGATTTCAACAAAACCTACGAACTTTTTGATGGAACCCTCACCGCCTTTAAAATTGGCGGAACTGCCATGAACGCCTCCAATAAGCCTGTTTTACTCAAAAAGATTACAACCGAAAAGGGATTGGCCTCACTTGAAAATGCAACTTTGATTTGGGATCCGTACAAAGAGTTTCTCAAGCCGATTCTCTTGAGTACGGGAGAGGTTCCGATTGAATCCCTTACGGCCGCAATCCAATATGCGAAAGAAAAAAATATCCCGCTCTTGAAAGAGATGAATAATTTAACCGTTGAACTGGAAAGCAATTCAGCGGAAGCCACTCAACGGATGCGGACAATTCAAGCGATCGCACTCGCATTAATTATCTTGAATTTCTCTTATATTATTTATGATTTCCTCACCAAGATCAAAAAGACAGATAAAACTGTTTTATCGATTGCTGAAAACCTAGAAAAAACAAATCTCGATCTCGAAGATGCGAATAATAAGATTCGGCAGGCACAGGCAGAAACGGGATTGATGTTTAGCTCCATTAAACAGGGACTATTCCTGATTAATCCTGAGTACAAAATCGGGTCTCAATATACGACAGAACTCAAAACGATGTTCCAAATTGATGATCTCGAAGGAATGAGTTTTATCGGAATCTTGCAGCGTCTCCTTCCCGAAAAAATGTATCGAATCAGCCGTGATTACATGGAGATGATGTTTGATCCAACGAAAAAAGAAAAGGCACTCATCACGGTTAATCCCCTCAATGAAATTGAGGTCAATTTCTCAGATCCTAAGGGCGGCTTCATCACTAAATTCTTCGAGTTTTCCTTTCGAAGAATCTTAAACCCTGATCGAACTGTCCATCGTGTTTTTATTACCGTTCGAGATACGACGAAGCAGGCGCAACTGACACGACAGCTCCATGAATCTGAAAAGAAAAAAGAGCGTCAATTTGAACTTCTTTTTGCCATTCTCCATGTGGAGAGCGGCGCACTCCAATCCTTTACTCAATCGACCCGTCAATCTCTCGATGAAATGAACCAAGAGCTCAAGGCTGAGGACTTTGTCGGCGTAACGCTCGGGATCGCTCAAGACGCCATGCTCAGACAGCGCCTCGACTCTCTCTTCAGAAAAATCCATATCATTAAAGGAACAGCAGGAGCTATCGGTCTCGACTATTTCGTCAATCTCAGCCACGAAATTGAAAGTAAGATTCAAAAGTTAAAAACGGCAGTAAAACTATCGGGTGAAGATTTTCTTGGCATTGTCCTTCAAAAATCAGAGATGAAAGCGGCTCTCGATGAGATCGAAGATCTCTCCAAAAAATTAACCGAGATGAAAAGCACGACTCCTGTCGTCGCCCTCGAACCGATTCAGGATCCCCTGCAATCGGGAATCCATAAACTCCTTTCCACGCTCCAACTTCAAACGGGTAAAAAGGCTCGTGTTGAGTTTCAAGGATTCGATCAAAAAGCGATTCCTCAGAAGCATCTCTCCTCAATTCGAGATGTCGTGACTCAACTCATCAGGAACTCTTTTGCTTATGGAATTGAAAGCGAAGAAGAGCGAATCAAAAAACATAAAAATTCGATTGCGACACTTTTGCTCTCCTGCTCTCCCGCCGAGACCCCGGGCCATCTTCATATTTCATTTCGTGATGACGGCCAAGGACTTGATATCGAACGAATTCGTTCGATTTGTATTCGTAAGGGCTTTATGACTCCGGAGGAGAGTCAAAACCTTTCTAACGAAGCGATCGTTCCTTACATTTTTCACTCCGGATTTTCAACCCAGGCGGAACCCAACACACTTTCGGGAAGAGGGGTCGGTCTTGATGTCGTCTCCAATGAAATTATCACTAAAATCGGCGGCAATCTTTTTGTAAACTATGAAAAAGGGGAATTCTGTGAATTCATCATGGAGATTCCCGTATGAAACTACTGATCGTCGATGACTCCGTCGTGATTCGCAGAGCGATTGAACGAACCATGAAGAGTCAGTTTTTCGAATCAATTCAAACGGCACAAAATGGCGCCCTTGCGCTCAAAATATTTAAAAATTCCCCGATTGATGTAGTGACCATGGATATCACCATGCCAGAAATGGATGGCCTGACCTGTATTGAGTCGATGATTAAAATAAAACCCTCAACTCGTATTCTCGTGATTACCGCTCTGGCTGATAAGGGAACCGCTGTCGAAGCAGTCAAGCGCGGTGCACAAGGATTTTTACTTAAACCGTTTACTGAAGATGACGTAAATGAGGCCTTAAATGACCTCTTGGAGGATCTATGATCGAAGAAAAAAACCTTAAAACCTTTATTAAAGGAACGCAAAATTACTTCTCAAGTGTAACGGGAGCCACTCCCGAGATCGGAACTCCTTACGAAATTGATGCCAGCCAAATTCACGGAGATTTTACCGCCTCGATCGGAATCTCAGGAAGCCAACGGGGTTGTGTTTATTTCACGGCGAAAAGAGAGATGCTCGAAATTCTTCTCTCTCAAATTGGAGAGATCTCCAATGATGAGGAACTTCTCTCCGATATCGTTGGCGAAATTGCCAATACGATTGCGGGAAATGCACGTGAGGATCTAGGCAGTGGTTTTATGATCTCTCCCCCCCATCTTCAAAACGGGCGGATTAATCTCGAGACTCTCTACCAAAAGGAGTCCTCTTTTGTCATTCCGATTCACTGGAAAGGTTATGCCTGTTTTGTGATCATTTCTCTGGATGTCATGCAACTTAACAATTAAGTTTCCATCCCATTTCCAGTGGAATAAAGAAATCTCCTCCTAGTGAAGTAAACTTCCTAAAATATATAAATAACTTTTAATCAAATAGTTATGAAAAAGGCAATTTTTGCATCGATAGGGAGGATGGGAAGGATAAATTCAAAAACAATTTATATTTGTCTTTATCCTGAACATCCTGTTAATCGATGCAAAAAATCCGCCTCACAAGTGTGCCATTCCCCATTCCATGGGGACAGTTGCTCTTAGGGAAGCAGGAAATTTTTATTTTCTCTTCTAACGGGAAAGAAGCAGAATTAATTATTTGATCCGCCAACGGACATAAGTGTCGGAGGGGAGTTCATCGATAAAACGGGATTGTTTTTGGAAAAAACTGTTGGCATGAGTTCCCGTTCTCCACTCAGGGTGGGTAAGATAAAGTTCATCTTTAGCACGAGTCACGGCAACATAAAAAAGGCGGCGCTCCTCCTCTTCCCCTTCTCCATTTTCAATCGCTTTTGAAGAGGGAAATAATCCATCGCATAACATCATCACGAAAACAACTTTCCATTCCAATCCTTTAGCTTGATGAACCGTACTCAAGCGGATTTGCGGTCCCTCCTCGTTCTTTTTCGTATCCTCTCCCGCCTCTAAGTTGGTCTGGAGGGAAAGCTCGGCAAGAAAATCCTCAGTCTTTTCAAATTGTTGAGCAAAAATCTGAAGTTGGCCAAGATCCTCTTTACGTGAGGAATAATTACTAAACTTCGCCTTCATATAATCTTCGTAATAGCCCTCCAGAACAATTCCAATTTGAGAAGAGGCTCCTTGATTCTCAGGGAGAAGAATCTGCTCTCGTAAGGCGGCAAATTGTTTCCATGCCTCGATCGATTTCGTCGGGACCTTCATCCCCTCTAACGATTTCCCTAAAGAAAACTCCTGCCAAAGTTTGTGAGCTGTTTTTGCTCCAATCCCTGGAAGCAATCCGACAATACGCTTAAAGGCCACCTCATCCTTCGGATTCACTGCGAGCTTGAGAAAAGCACAAACATCTTTCACGTGGGCTTGTTCAAAAAAACGAAGTCCACTGGTGATCTGAAAAGGGATCCCCCGTCGCGTCAGCTCAAATTGAAGCTCCATCGCATGAAAGTGAGAGCGATAGAGAACGGCGATCTCATTCAAATCGATCCCTTCCTCATGAAGCTCCATGATTCGTTGACGAATAAACTCCGCCTGCATATTGGAGTTATCGAGGGCAACCAGTGCCGGTTTGGCGTGGTGCCCTGCCCTTCGTCCCGAGCGCAAGGTTTTTGAAAACTGTTGGCGATTATTCGAGATCGTAAGATTCGCAAGCTCAAGAATTTCCGGGGTACTGCGGTAGTTTAACTCGATCTTCACCATCTGCGTTCCCGGATAACGCTCTGGAAAAGTGAGAATATTTTGAAAGTCGGCCCCTCGCCAAGAGTAGATACTCTGCGCATCATCCCCCACCGCCATCACCTGACGATGATAGCCGGCCAATAAATCGATGAATTCAGACTGAATCTTATTCGTATCCTGATACTCATCGACGAGAACGTGCTGAAATTGCATTTGATAGCGCTCGCGAATCTCAGGATTGGAGTTCAAAAGCAGCAAGGTTTGCGTGAGGAGATCGTCATAATCCATGACATTCTGCTCTTTTTTCTTCAACTGATAAGCAACTCCGACTTGCTGAATCAATTGAGTCTCGACAACAAAATAGGGATATTTTTCGGTCACGACCTTTTCAATGAGCTGAGCGGTATTCGAAGCGAAACTAAAAATATCCAGCATCACATCGGCACGAGGTCGTTCTTTGTCTTTAGGATCAAGACCCAAATCTTGCATCGCCGACTCCAAACAATCCTTGGCGTCATCCCGATCGAGAATCGTGTAATCCCGCTGATAGCCAATCAGCTCGGCATGTCGACGCAGGAGCCGATTACAAACATGATGAAAAGTACCGCCCCAAAGATTCGAGATATCATGGGGCAAAAGGGTGGTCACCCGATGGAGCATCTCCTTTGCCGCTTTATTCGTGAACGTTAAAAGAAGAATATTCTCCGGCTCCACCCCATTTTCCATCAAGTAAGCGACGCGATAGGTTAAGGTACGCGTTTTACCACTCCCCGCCCCCGCAATGACCAAAACGGGGGCCGCGGGAGCGGTCACCGCCTGGTACTGATCTTCATTGAGTTCCTTGGCATAATCAATGATTCGCGTCGGAACCCGCTGGGGACGGTTGAGTTGATAGTCGATATCCATAATAACTAATTTCTACCGTAGAAACCGATCCCCTTTTGCCAAGAAAAGAAAGAGAGGCTAATCGGCTGATCCACCTTCGTCAAAACTACGGCGGACTAAGCGTAGACTGTCGGGCTGATGGGAAGGAACAAATTTTAACCGCCAAAAGGATCGTGAAAACGATTAACCACTAACAGCGGAGCTGGTTGTAATTTTAGCTCGGAGGGTGGAAGGGGAGCAACATAAATTCAACCCCGACAAAGAGTACGGGGCAGAAATCGCCAAGTTTTAAAGTCATTTTAAATTGAGGACTCTCTCTTCTTTTTCTCGATGAGTGCTTTTGCTAAATATTTTCCCGTGTGGCTCTGCGGATGTTTCGCCACCTCTTCAGGAGTCCCACTAATTACAATCTCGCCGCCGCCATTCCCCCCCTCGGGTCCCATATCGATAATATAATCGGCCGACTTAATCACATCCAGTTGATGCTCAATTACAATCAATGTGCTGCCGGCCTGACAGAGTTTATGAAATACCTGAAGCAGTATCTGGATATCGACAAAATGCAGTCCCGTCGTCGGCTCATCCATGATATAGATCGTTCGAGGGGTGGCTCTTTTGGAGAGCTCTGCGGCGAGCTTAATCCGCTGCGATTCTCCCCCGGAAAGAGTTGTGGCGGGCTGTCCTAACTTTAGGTAACCGAGCCCGACTTGAGCCAATGATTCGATTTTATCAACGACTTGGGGAACACTTCTAAAAAAGTGAAGTGCATCATCGACGGTCATTTCTAAAATCTCTGAGATATTACAGCCTTTATAGGTGATCTCTAAGGTCTCCCGATTATAGCGTTTCGCCTGACAAACCTCGCAGGGGACATAGACGGGAGGGAGAAAATTCATCTCCACTTTAAGAAGTCCATCCCCTTCACAATGCTCACATCGACCCCCTTTGACATTATAACTAAAACGACTCGCCCCGTAGCCTCTTACCTTTGCCGTCGGCAGCTGAGCAAAAAGATCGCGGATCGCATTAAAAGCCCCTGTATAGGTGACCGGATTCGATCGGGGGGATCGTCCAATCGGCGATTGATCGACCACGACCACTTTCTCGATAAATTCAACTCCATCTATTCGATCATGTTCACCCGGTTTATCACCACTGCGATAAAGCTGGCGACAGAGCCCTTTACAAAAAACATCATTGATTAACGTACTTTTTCCAGAGCCGCTCACCCCTGTCACACAGGTCATGATTCCCAATGGGAAAGAGACATTAATATTTTTTAAATTATGCTCCCGTGCCCCACGCAGATGAATCCACCCCTGCTCGGTTTTGCGACGAATTTTCGGAACTGCAATCCGATCTTCCCCTGTTAAAAACCGTCCTGTCACCGACTTTGGATTGTGAAGAATCTCCGCCAACGTCCCGTGTGCCACTAGATGACCTCCCCGTGAACCGGCGACCGGCCCCATATCTAAAAGATAATCGGCGGCACGCATCGTCTCTTCATCATGCTCCACGACGATGACGGTGTTCCCCAAATCGCGAAGCTCCATTAAATTTTTCATCAGGCGCTCGTGATCTCGCTGATGAAGCCCAATGCTTGGCTCATCGAGAATATAGAGAACCCCCGTCAATCGAGAGCCGATCTGAGTCGCTAGGCGAATCCGTTGAGATTCCCCCCCCGAAAGGGTGTTGCTTTGACGATTTAAGTTCAAATAGCCTAATCCCAACTCTTTCAAAAAAACGAGACGGGATCGAATCTCTCTCAGAACATCTTGAATAATTTTCTGATGCGTTCCTGAAAGGGTCAGTCCATCGATCCATCCCATCGCCTCATCAATTGTTAGCTGAGTAAATTGATAAATATTAAGCCCTTTAAATCCCTTGGATTCGATGCGCACAGAAAGAACCTCCTCCTTAAGTCGTGCCCCTTGACAAACGGAACAGGTGCGATCCCCTAAATAGGCATTCAGCTTTTTCTTTGAGGTCTCACTCTCCGATTCGTGAACCATCCGTTCCAACTGAGCGATGACCCCTTCAAACGGTTTACGAATGATCACCGTCTCCCCTTTACGACTAATCGAAAAATCGAGCTCCTCCTCCCCGCTTCCCATAAGCATCATTTTCTTAAAGCGATCGCTACAACTCTGCCACGCCTTCTCCATCGATTCCCCACAATGAGTCGCCACTACTCGGACTTGATCGAGGTAATGACTTTGCAACGCCGGAGTCGCCTTTCGCCACGGAGCGATCGGCATCGACTCCAAAGCGGAGGTCGGATCATCAATTAATAACTCCGGGTCAACAAACTCCTCCGCTCCCAATCCATGACAACGGGGGCAGGCCCCTTTCGGGTTATTAAAAGAGAAATGCCCCGGGGTCAGTTCTCCGAAACGATAGCCGCTCTCGGGATCAAAATTCTGCGTACTTGCCATCCACTCCCGATGTTTCTCACTGGGCATCCCCTCTAAAATTAAGATCACCCCTTTTCCGACCTTTAATGCGGTCTCGACAGAATCGGTCACACGCCCTCGAAGATCGACCTTGACCTTCAGTCGATCGATCAACGCCTCAATCGTATGGGTTTTCGTTCGGTCGAGTCCTTTGATCTCCTCCACTTCGACAATCTCTCCATCGACACGGCCTCGAATATAACCATCGCGACGCATCCGCTCAAAAACATCGCGAAACTCCCCTTTCTCTTTCTGAATCAACGGAGCGAAAATATGAAGCGGCGTTCCTTCCGGTAACGTCAACAAAGCATCGACAATTTTTTGCGTCGTAAAGCGTTGAAGTGGCTTTCCGCTTTTAGGGTGATGAGGAACTCCTAAATGAGTAAAGAGCAGCCGCAAGAAATCGTAGAGCTCCGTCGTTGTTGCGATCGTTGAACGGGGACTCCCTGAGGTCGTTCGCTGCTCAATCGCAATCGCAGGGGAAAGTCCATCGATCGATTCCACCTCCGGTTTTTCGAAGCGGTCTAAAAACTGTCTCGCATACGTCGAGAGACTTTCGACATAGCGTCGCTGCCCCTCGGCATAAAGCGTATCGAAAGCGAGCGAGGATTTCCCTGAGCCACTGGGGCCGGTGATCACGATCAACTTTTCCCGAGGAATATCGACCGAGACATTCTTCAGATTATGCGTTCGTGCCCCTCGAACCCGAATACAAGATAGTGATGACATGATTCAATAAACCTAACCGTCAACCTCACTCTTCTTGATCAAAAAGTCAAGGGGGCAGATTTCAAAAATTCAAAACAGAAAAGATGACTTTAAAACTTGGCGAATTCCTGCCCCGTACTCTTTGTCGGGGTTGAATTTATGTTGCTCCCCTTCCACCCTCCGAGCTAAAATTACAACCAGCTCCGCTGTTAGTGGCTAATCGTTTTCACGATCCTTTTGGCGGTTAACCCTCTCTTACTCGGCGGCTGTGCCCCTTCCTCTTAGTGAAGTAAAAACTTCCTAGAATATATAAACATCTGCCATTCAATCGATTATGCAAAAAATACAATTCAATGGGGAAAGCAGGAAATCAGGATTATTTTTTCCTTTTTTCCTGAGTTCCCTATTTAAAATGTTTTAAAAATCCGCTTCACAACTGTGCCATTCTCGATTCCCGAACCTTTTCGGCGCGAGGCACGCCCCTGTATTTTAGATGATTTCCTTCGTGTTTTAGTGTCTTGGTGTGAGACTGGTTTTTCTGAGAGAATTTTTTCTCGTTCAAGGAATCGGTTAATCTTTCAAGATCGCCACGGTTAATTTCTTCGGGCCATGTGCTCCTAAAACGACGATCCGCTCGATATCTCCAGTTCGACTGGGGCCGGTAATAAAGCTGATCATACTTGGAAAATTTCCGCCGTAGCGTTTGTACAAAAGCTCGTAGGCCGAAGGAAGATCAGGAACGATCTGCGAAGTTCTCGCGAGCACCAAATGATGCGGGGGTAAAACCGAGAGTCCACGACCGCCACCGCTTTTCGCCGTGATTAAAATACTCCCCGTTTGTGCGACGATCGCATCACACTCCGAAATTCCGACTTCACACTGCTCCATCGCTTGCGGATCATAGCCTTCGTCGACCCAAAGCTTTTCGATCTCCAGATGAGACGCAATCTCATCCGTCATCGCTCCATGATGAATTCCGACTCGTTTCCATTGCTCGACCCGTTGAAGCTCAAGAACGAAATCAATTAATCTCGCTTTCGATTCCAACAACCCGAAATCGGTCTTCAAGGCATGAAAACTCTTCGTTAAGAGATCCCATTGATTTTCAGAGTTCGATTCCACAGGAGGAAGCCATTGACGAAAATTTTCCAGCTCTGGCTTAGGACGAGAGGGGGTCATCGCCAAGTGAGAGTAATCGTGATTTCCCGGAACAGGGGCCTGACTTCGTAATGCCTCACGAATCCGCGCTAAAATTTGATCCTTCGAGCCGTTCATTGTTTTGATTTCCATTGTTGACGAAAGCTTTTCGCTGGAATGTTTGGAAGATCCCGTGTCTGAGTCCAAGCACGAACAGGATCGAATAGCGTTCCTTTGACTAAAAAGTGGAGTGGTTGAAAAACTCTTGCGATTTTAATTCCGAGTTGAAACAAAGCCGGATTCGCCGTTGCGATTGAAAATCCTTTAAAGGCAATCCTCTCCCACCAGACGGGCATCTGCGTCGCCGCATTCCGTCGATTGTGAAGGAGATGGTGATGAATATCAATCTTCACCGGACAGACCTCGGTACAGGAGCCACAAAGCGAGGAGGCGGAGGAAAGATGTTTCCAATCCTGTAATCCACGCAGATGCGGAGTGATCACAGAACCGATTGGCCCTTGATAGGTCGTTCCATAACTATGACCGCCAGAGTTTTTGAAAATCGGACAGACATTGAGGCAAGCCCCACAGCGAATACAATGAAGTGCATCGCGCTGCTCGGCATCGGCTAAGAGTTCGGTACGTCGATTATCAATGAGGACGAGGTGAAACTCTTCAGGGCCGTCACATTCCCCCGGCTGACGTGGTCCACCGATCATTGTGTTATAACAGGTGATCTGCTGACCTGCCCCTGCAGTCGCTAAAAGCGGGAGGAGAATCGCCAAATCACCCAATTTGGGAATCACTTTTTCGATTCCCATCAGGGAGACATGGATCTTCGGGAAGGAGGTTGTTAACCGCGCGTTTCCTTCATTTTCGGTGATCGAGATCATCCCCGTTTCAGCAATTCCGAAATTGGCCCCACTGATCCCCATATCGGCGGTCAGATATTTTTGCCGCATGATGTTACGGGCAACCATTGTCAACTCTTCGGGCAAATCCGAGGTATCACTTCCGAGTTTCCGTTTAAAAATCTCTTTGATCTGTCCACGGGTCAGGTGCATCGCCGGAAAAACCAGATGATAGGGAGGCTCCTCATTGAGTTGAACAATATACTCCCCGAGATCGGACTCCACGACATCGTAACCGAGCTTTTCCAAAGCACCGTTGAGATGAATCTCCTCGGAGGTCATCGTCTTCGATTTAATAATCGATTTAACCTTTTTTTCAACCGCTAGCGAGATCACATATTGACGTGCCTCTTCGGCATTGGAGGCCCAAAAAACCTTTGTGCCACGCGCCTCTAAATTTTTGGTCATCTCTAGCAAATAATGATCAAGGTGATTCACCGCTTCCCATTTGATTTCCGAGGCGGCTTGACGCGCCTCTTGCCAATTCAAATATTTAGAGCGGTTCTCATCCCGTTTGATCTCATAAGCCCCGAGCGCTTTTTTAATCACGGCACGATGGGTCAAATCTTGACTCATTCGGCCGGAGTTCTTTTTAAAATCTTTTGAAAAAGTAGCGTTCATCGACTCACCAGAACTTCCGCAATATGAATGGTTTGAATCGGCTTTTGCTGACGGGTCAATAATCCTTGAATTTGCATCAGGCAACTCGAATCGGCAGAAACAATATACTCCGCCTCCGTTTCCAAAGCCGAGGCACATTTGCCATCTCCCATTGCTGAAGAGACCAAGGGAAACTTGGCTGAGAAAGTTCCGCCAAAGCCGCAACAACTTTCCGCCTCCTTCATCTCGACCAACGTAAGTCCTTGAACCTTTTCCAGAAGTTGACGGGGTTGGCTTTTAATTCCGAGCTCACGGAGTCCGTGACAGCCATCATGATAAGTGATCTTGTGAGGAAATTTTGCACCGAGATCGGTTACCCCCAGTTTTCGCACGAGAAAATCGGTAAACTCATAAGTCTTATTCGCCAAGGCATTCGCCTTTTCTGCGAGCGGCGTCTCTTTAAAAAGTTCCGGGTAAAATTTATGCAGCATCGCTCCACAAGAGCCGGAGCCGATCACGACCACCTCCGCCGACTCCAATCCCTCGACGGTTCTTGCCGCAACCGTTCTGGCCTCCTCCCAGTAACCAGAGTTAAAAGCCGGCTGACCGCAGCAGGCAATTTTTTCCTCGAATTCGACGGTATGACCGAGTTTTTCTAAAATCTCAACCATCGCCATCGCTGCCTTTGGGTAGAGCTGATCGACAAAACAAGGGACATAAAGATGGATATTCATAGATTTAATTTCCGACCGCCAAGAGCACGCTCTTGGCGGTCTCTTCGTCCCTCACTCTTGAAATCTTTCGCAAAACAGTCAACCTATTTCGGTTTTCGTCAAATCCCGAAAACAAAAAAATAAATGAAACTGTATTTTTAAAATCCATAAATCGGAATTCAATGCGATTGAACTGGGTTAGAGACTATTTTCATTGAGGAGATATCCTTGGTTTCGGTCTTTGACCGATTTATGAAATTAACGGAGAAAGGCTTCGTGTAAACCACCATCTACGGTGATCACTTGACCGGTTGTCTTCGAGAGACGTTGACTCAAGAGCAAGAAGTAAGCTTCCGCTTGATCCGCAGGGGTAATCGGACTCTTGGTTAAGGTACGATCGGCGTAGAATTGAGCCAGTTTCGTCGTTAAACTGTCATCACTCTCCGTTTCGGTGAACGGAATGTTGTATTTTGCCAACGATCCGATCACGCGATCCCGAGGGAACATGGCACTTCCTTGAACGACCGTTGCCGGAGCCACGCCGTTCACACGAATCAAAGGAGAAAGCTCCATTGCGAGCTCACGGACGAGATGGTTTGCCGCAGCCTTACTCGTATCGTAAGCAACGCTTCCCTTCTTCGCCACTGCCGCATTAGCACTCGTGGTGAGAACGAGATTTCCACGGAGTCCTTGCTCTTTCCAAGTCTTGTACGCTTCATCGCCAACAAGGTAGCTCCCTGTGACGTTGATCGCAAAGGTCAAGGCCCAACGATCATCTGGAATATGTCCTGTGGTATCGGAAGGAACAAAGATTCCTGCCGTGACGGCAATGCTGTCAAAGCCACCGTAAGCGTAGATCACTTGATCGAGTACTTTACGGATGCTCTCCCGTTTTGTAATATCGCCAGAGATTCCAATCGAAACGCCACATCCAGACAGACCAGTTCCAGCGACGCCGATTCCCTCGCCCATTTTCTTGACGATCTCCTGAGCCGTTCCTTGAGCGGCGGCTTCGTTCAGATCAACACAAACCACATGAGCCCCTTCCTTAACGATCCGATGAGCGGTCTCTTTTCCGATACCACTTCCGGCACCTACGACGAGGATCACTTGACGGGCTAACTCTTTTTCAGCCGGCATCCGTTGAAGCTTGGCCTCTTCTAAGAGCCAATATTCAATGTCAAAGGCCTCTTGTAACGGAAGGGAGATATAAGTATCTGCCGCTTCTGCCCCACGCATCACCTCGACCGCACAGTTGTAAAACTCAGCCGTAACCCGGGATTCGCTCTTATCTTTCCCCCATGCGATCATACCCAATCCAGGGATCAAAATAACCGTTGGAGTGGCATCCCGCATCTTCGGGGAATTCGCATGCTTACATTTTTCATAGTAAGCCGCATAATCTTGACGATATTTTTCTAACCCACTCGCCAATTTACTCTTCAAAGCGGCAGTATCCTCTTTTTGAGGATTCCAATCGACTAAAAGGGGTTTGATTTTTGTGCGCAAGAAATGATCTGGGCAAGAGGTTCCGAGTTCTGCCAAACGAGGGGCATCAACACTGTTCACAAAAGTCAGAATTTTTTCATCCTCTTGAACCGTTCCAATCATTCGTTTGGATTGACTGACTTGACCGCGAAGCCAAGGCAACAGCTCAACAAAAGTCGCCGCTCTTTTTTCCGGAGCAAGTGATTGATATTTTGCACCTCCAAAAGTTTTTTCACCTTTATCCTTAGAGGCGAGATAGCGAGCCGCTTTATCGATCAATTCAAGTGAAAGCTCATAGCATTCCTTGTCATCATTCGCCCAATTGATCAGACCGTGTTGACCCATGATCGCCCCCTTGGCCTTCGGATATTTCCGACAAACCTCTTGGAGTTGGAGACCTAAATCAAAACCGGGGCGTTGCCAAGGGGTCCAGATCACATCATCACCAAAGATCTCTTTGGTGAGCTGCTCGGAGTTTTTCGAGGCCGCAATCGCAATCGCCGCATTGGGGTGAGTATGATCAACATGCTTGAACGGCACAAACGAGTGGAGGGGGGTATCGATTGAGGAGGCACGTGGATTTAAATTAAAGGTACATTGCGCATACATTCCGACCATTTCATCTTCAATTGCTGTCTTCGGTCCCTTTGGATTTGCCGCAGCATACTTATTTTGGAGACCGAGAAGCTTGCCTTGATAAAGCGAGGAGAAGTTTTCAACTTTCGAGGTACGAAGATCGCCCCCTGAACCTTTGACCCATAGAACCTCTGTTTTATCTCCGGTTAATGGATCGATCTCCATCACCTTCGCAGAGGTATTTCCACCGCCGGTATTCGTGATCCGTTGATCAGAACCGAGAAGATTCGAGCGATAGACAAGCCGTTCGACAGGGTTAAGCTTGGCGGCGACTGCGTCATCCCAAAGATAGTTTACGAATTTAAAGTCAGAGGATTTCATAGGTTTATTATTGGTTTTTTAGGTTATCAGTAGTTAGTTATTTTTTAAGAAGAAGAAATTTTTGTTGCGCCTTTTCCCAAAGCGCACTCTCTTCTGGTTGATAGGTCTGAATCGGGAAACTGTCGCGAACGATCTGACGAAGCTCATTCAGGGAGGAAATTTGCTTTAAGGCAAGAGACTGAAGCAATAGATTGCCCGCAGCCGTTGCCTCTACCGGCCCTGCCATGACGGGAATTCCACAGGCGTTCGCTGCAAATTGATTGAGAATTCGACTTTGACTTCCTCCTCCGACGATATGAAGAATTGAGATTTTGCGATTCGTTAACGATCGCATCTGTTCCAGCGTCTTCGAGTAAAGGAGGGCCAAACTTTCCAAAATACAGCGAGTGAATTGACCGGGAGTTGTCGGAATGGGTTGATTCGTCTCACGACAAAAAGCCTCAATTTTTTCGATCATTCCTCCTGCCTCATAAAATCGGGAATCAGTCGGATCAATGATCGAGACTAAAGAGGGAGAGGCTTCCGCATGCTGATTTAAATCGGCATAGGTAAGCCCCAATCCATTTCGATCCCACTGCCGCTTACATTCCTGTAAAATCCATAGACCGGTAATGTTCTTCAAGAAACGAACCGAATTGCCGTAGCCGATTTCATTCGTAAAATTTGCCTCTTGAACATCGGGATTAATGAGCGCGTGCGGCAATTCAACACCGATCAAGGACCAGGTTCCAGAACTCAAATAAGCCCATTGATCCCCCTCCGCTGGAACCGCAGCAATGGCAGCCCCCGTGTCATGGGAACAGGTGGCGATGACCTTTGCAGAGGAAAGCTTAGTCTCTTGTCGGACCTCCTCTCGCATCTCTCCAAGGACCGTTCCGCACGGAACAATTTTCGGAAAAATATGATTGGGCAAACCAAAGTGTTCCAAGATTTTTGCAGACCATTTCTGATCCTCTGGATTATAAATTTGCGTTGTACTGGCAAGTGATTGATCGATCGCCGCATGCCCTGATAAAAGGTAATGAATGTAATCGGCAATCGTGAGAAACCCCTCGCTCACCTCAAAGACCCAACGTTTTGAAATCTTATCGGCGATCAGTTGATAGAGCGTATTCAGTGCCATGAATTGAATGCCGGTTTCGCTATAAATCAGATTCTTTTCGCCCGGAGTGAGGGCCTGAAATGGAGCATAAGTCCGAGGATGACGATAATGAAAAGGCTGGGTAATCATCGGGCTATTAGAGTTAAAATAGACATAATCCACTCCCCACGAATCGGCACTCACACTGGAAATCGAGATTCCTTTTTCTCCTACCTTAAGCAGCCCCTTTTTGACCTCATCAAAAAAACCGATGATATTCCAATGAGCATTGCCGAGGATTTGCATTCCTCCCGTCGGAAAACGATGAATCTCCTCTAAAGTCAACTTGCCTGTCTCCAACGTTCCAAGCATAACTCGTGCGCTTTCCGCTCCAAAATCGATCGCAATATGATGTGTTTTCATAAAATTAAATAGAGAATATTTTACCTTTAAACTGAGCTTGAGAATAGACGGGAAGATCACTTGAAATCGCATCGGAAATGAGCACATTCACGTTCCCCCAATCGGATAAAAAAACAGGAGCCCGTTTCCCCATTTTTTCAGCACCGAGACAAAAAACTTTTCGACTCGATTGGCGAATCACCTGCCGTTGAAACTCGACGACCGTCGCATCGGAATTCCACAATCCTTTCTGATCAAATCCCTCTGCACTCATAAAGGCGTCATCGATATCATAAAATCGAACTGTTTTAACCGTTGCCTCGCCAAAAATCACCCCTTGGCGATGGAGATATTGACCCGCTAGAAGGTGAACCTCAATTCCCTGAACTCCCGTCATCAGCTCCGCAATCGGAAGACTGTTCGTCACAATCTTGACCCCTTCTACTGGCTTCTGTTTGAGTTCGAACGCAAGCGCATAGATCGTTGTCCCTGCATCAAAAAAACAGGTACTTTTCGGAATGATGAGATCTCTCGCCACCTTCGCCAATTTTTTCTTTCCCTTTAACTCCACCTGCTGACGCTCTAAAAAAGAGGGAAACTTTTGATTATACTCCACCAAAGCCCCGCCGTACGTCCTTACAATTCGTTGATTAGCCTCTAAAAAAGCTAAATCCCTTCGTGCCGTAGCCTCTGAAATATTGAGCTGGGAACAGACGTTACTTATCGGTATATAAGCCTGATCCTGAAGCATTTGCGCCAATTTTTCACGTCGCGCATTAACTAATTCATAAGCAACTTTCACAAATGAATCATAACCAATATATGACTGAAGTCAATCATAAAATAGTAACTTTCATCACTTCCTTCCAATTGAGAGGTCGTTTCTCATGCAATCTATGGGGTTAAATCTAAAAAGAATGAATTTAGCCGCAAAAGAACGCAAAGAACTCAAAAATGAAAAATACAGCGATCTCTCTCTCTAAGGAATGCATGAATACTTGAAAAAACAAAGATGGGTTTCCCTCTGCACTAAAATCACAAGCAATTCCATTAATCTTAGGGATCTCGGTTCCCGAGCCTTTTGGTGGTTCATTTTCCTGCTTTTCTGCCTTCCTTAGAGAGACCCGTGTTTAATTCTTTTTTGAGTTCTTTGCGTTCTTTTGCGGCTGAACTCATTGTTTTTAGGTTTGGCCAAAAGCCTTTCCCTTTCCGAAAAATCCCTTCCGATATTGAAGCGGGGTAATTTGAAACTGTTTACGAAACTCGGCCGTAAAATAAGCCTGATCACAGGCCCCACAATCGAGTGCGATCTTTGCTATCGATTCCTGTGTCTCCGATAAAAGCCGACAGGCCTCGTTCATCCGAAGATTCTTTAAATAGACCGAAGGGGTCATCCCGATCTCTTTTTGGAATCGTCGCTCCAAAGCACTCACCGAAAGACAGGCGATCTTCGCGATTTCCGAGACTTTAATTTTTTCGGCGAAATTTTCCTGAAGGTAACGTAACGATCTCGCCACCTCGGTCGAGGCCCTACTTTCTAAACCCTTAGGTCCTAATTTTCTCGTATACCCGATCAACCCCACAATCTTTCCAGCACTCGATCGAATCGGAAGTTTTGTGGTTAAATGCCAGAAGGAATGATTCCCCTCTTTCGATAAAAGCTCCACCTGTTTCTTCAATAATTTTCCTTTAAAGACCTCGCGATCCTGCTGTTGAAATCGTAAGGCTAAAAACGGAAGAACAAAATCGAAGTCTGTCTTTCCATAAATTTGATCCAATCGATCAAATCCCATTAAACGAAGATGCGCCGGATTCGAAAAGATAAACTCTCCTTTGAGATTCTTGAGATATACGTAGTCTTCCGATTCCTCGAGAATCGCTAAAAAAGGGCCGCACTCGAGACCTTCGA
The DNA here is from genome assembly GCA_945860255.1 of Methylacidiphilum caldifontis. Taxonomy (GTDB): domain Bacteria; phylum Verrucomicrobiota; class Verrucomicrobiia; order Methylacidiphilales; family CAMAQI01; genus CAMAQI01. The sequence goes on along the minus strand of CAMAQI010000014.1, from coordinate 4,345 downwards.
GAAATAAGTTCATTTTCAAATAAAGCCGAAAAAACAATAAAATACAACTGTTCTTCAAAAGATTTTAATTTAAAATAAAGTATCCTCATTTTATGGCCTCATCCAAAACCTCCACTCCCCTTGATCGAATGCTCTGGCTCTCCCATCAACTCGGCGATGAAACGAGAGGTCTTGCAATTCTCGGTGAGGGAAATACCTCCACTCGGCTCGATGCTCAACAATTTCTCGTTAAAGCCAGCGGCTCCACTCTCGGAAATCTTCAACCGAAGCAAGCGACGGCCTGCCACTCAAAATCGCTCCTCAGTTTACTGAAAATCAAAAAAATCTCCGATCAGGAGGTTGACCAAGCGCTGCTCGATAGCCGCGTTGACTCTCAAGCCCTGAAACCGTCGGTAGAGGCGGTCTTTCATGCCTACCTCCTCTCCCTTCCCGAGGTTCACTTTGTCGGACATACCCACCCAATTGCAGTCAATCAGCTTCTTTGCTCTGGAAAAGGAAGGCTTTTCGCAGAAAAGCGCCTCTTTCCCGACCAGATCGTCTGTTGTGGGGCGGCCTCGGCTTTAGTTCCTTATACCGATCCTGGACTGATCCTCGCAAAAACAATTCAAACTCAGGTCGAAAAATTTATCGATCGCACTGGAACGCTTCCGAAGACGATTCTGATCGAAAATCACGGTCTCATCTGTATCGGAAAAACAGAGAAAGAGGTTCTTGCCTCGACGCTCATGGCTGAAAAATCGGCCAAGATTCTCGTCGGTGCAATCAGTGCCAATCCGAAGGGAGTCGTTTATCTCACCCCAACTCAAGTTCAACGGATTGCCGGTCGCCCCGATGAGCACTATCGGCAGAAAATCTTAAACCAATCATAATCAGGCGGGGTCTGATAAAGATCATGAGTGACTCTGAAATTAAGCAATCGATAATACTCCCGTGAACGCCTGATTATCCTTTTTTAGACGAAGAAATTTATTTTTTATTTTTTAAATTCAAAAAAAGAAAGAACGATGATGAAAACAACCCAAACTCACTCTTATCCTAAAATTGGAATTCGACCGACGATCGATGGACGTCTCGGGGGGGTTCGTGAATCGCTGGAAAAACAGACGATGGGACAGGCCCTGTCGGTTTCAAAATTGATTTCAGAAAATCTTCGTTATCCCAATGGCGCTCCTGTGGAATGCGTGATTGCCGATACGACAATCGGGGGGGTTGCCGAGGCGGCACAAACCGCTGAAAAATTTAAACGGGAAAATGTTGGGGTCTCTTTGACGGTGACTCCTTGCTGGTGCTACGGATCGGAAACGATGGATATGGATCCGCAAATTCCGAAAGCCGTTTGGGGCTTTAATGGAACAGAGCGTCCAGGGGCCGTTTATCTCGCGGCAGTCCTTGCAGGTCATACGCAAAAGGGGGTCCCGGCCTTTGGAATCTATGGACGAGATGTGCTGGATTCTTCCGATACCCGTATTCCGAAAGATGTCGAAGTGAAGATCCTCAGTTTCGTGAAGGCCGGATTGGCGGTCGCTCTCATGCGCGGAAAGTCTTATCTCTCGATTGGAGGCACCTCGATGGGAATCGCCGGCTCAATGATCGACAGTGATTTCTTTGAAGATTATCTCGGGATGCGTGTGGAAGCGGTCGATATGAGTGAGATCACAGGACGAATCCAAAATAAAGTTTACGACGAAAAAGAATATAAAAAAGCGCTGCAATGGGTAAAAGCGAACTGTAAAGAGGGGAAAGATTATAATAGTCCCAAGACCCGTCGTTCACGTTCCCAACTCGATCAAGAATGGGAGACTTCCGTGAAAATGGCACTGATTGCTCGCGATCTGATGGTCGGAAATCCTGCCCTCAAGGAAAAAGGATTTGCCGAGCAAGCCCAAGGCCACAATGCGATTGCGGCCGGTTTTCAAGGTCAACGACAATGGACGGATTACTTTCCGAATGGCGATTTCATGGAGGCGATCCTTTGCTCCTCCTTTGATTGGAATGGCACTCGATCCCCTTACATGATGGCGACTGAAAACGATGCTTTGAATGCCGTCTCGATGCTTTTTGGAAATCTTCTCACGAATACCGCACAGATCTTTGCCGATCTCCGCACTTATTGGAGTCCGCAAGCCGTTAAACGAATCACCGGCTATCAACTCCGTGGCGCTGGTTCCGGAGGGCTTCTCCATTTAATCAACTCCGGTCCTGCAGCCTTGGATGGAACCGGACAACAAAGCGACAAAAAAGGGAATCCGGTTTTCAAGCCCCACTGGGAAATCACCGCACAAGATGTCGAGAAATGCTTAAAGGCGACCTCATGGCATCCTTCAATCACGGAATATTTCCCTGGTGGAGGAATGTCGACTCGATATAAAACTCGGGGCGGAATGCCGGTGACGATTCTTCGTTTGAATCTCGTCAAAGGGCTCGGAGCGGCACTTCAACTGGCCGAGGGATACTCCGTTGAACTTCCCGATAAAGTCCACAATATCTTGGATGAACGAACGAACCCCACTTGGCCGACGACTTGGTTTGCGCCGATTCTTACAGGGAAAGGATCGTTCCGCGATACTTACGATGTGATGAATAACTGGGGAGCGAACCACTGCGTCATGTGCCACGGTCATGTCGGAGATCTCCTCATTACCTTAGCCGCAATGCTCCGCATTCCGGTTTACATGCATAATGTCTCCGCAGAACGGATCTTCCGCCCGAGTGCTTGGAATGCCTTTGGAACCGCAGAGCCTGAAGGAGCCGACTATCGTGCCTGTGAAAATTACGGCCCTCTCTATCGTTAAAAAATTAGGAAATAGAGAGGATGAACGAAAAAACTTCGATCTTTAAAACGGAAGATGGCAAAAGCCATCTTTTCACCTTTACACTGATCTGCACGCTCTTCTTCTTGTGGGCCTTTTGCAACAGCATGATCGACTCGATGGACAAGCATTTTCAATTATTGCTTAATCTCTCTAAACGAGAGTCTGCCTGGGTTCAGTTCGCTCATTATCTCGGTTACTTCTTGATGGCATTGCCTGCAGGATGGTTGACTCATAAGCTCGGTTATAAAAAAGGAATTCTTGCCGGTCTGTTAATCGTTTCTGCCGGTTGTCTCTGGTTTATTCCTGCCACAAGCATTGCTACTTTCTGGGCCTTTCTTCTCGGCGTTTGCATTGTTTCCATGGGACTTACATTCTTAGAAACCGTTGCCAATCCTTATACGACCGTTCTTGGTTCCACTCAATACGCAGCGACACGAATCAACTTAGCTCAATCGTTCAACGGATTAGGTTGGATTGTCGGACCTCTAGTGGGAGCCCAATTTTTTTATGCATCCGAAGCTCAAGGGGGAGCTCAGGCGGCGAGCGAAACCTTGTGGATTCCCTATGCAGGGGTTGGCGTTTTTGTTTTATTACTTTCTTTTGTCTTCTTGTGCGTCAAGCTGCCAGAGCTCGGCAATACAGACAGCCCTGACGAATCGAATCAATCAAATCTTTCACATACCCTGAATCGCTCAACAAGCTACAAAATGCTCCTTTTGAATCTACTTGTCCTGAGCTTTGCGGTTGCGACGATCGCAGTCACTTTTTCATCGATCAAAATATCCGATCAAAATACGTTGGTCACTATTTTTTCCGGAACAATTGTTCTCAGTATTGTTTTAGGATTATTTTTTGTCCAAAAAATAAATCGCAATTTAAGTTCAGAAAGCATATGGGCTTACCCTCATTTTTCTGGATCAACGATTGCACAGTTTTTCTATGTGGCGGCTCAAGCCGGAACTTTTGCCTACTTCATGTTTTATGTGACTGAAGAACTTCCTCCTCTGCCTGAAATGTTTCAAGGGGCTTGGCTCTTGGGTGGAGAAGCGGGAACGGTCACCAAAAATGGAATATTGATGGTGAGTGAAAAAGGAGGGGCCAACCTCCTTTCCGTGGCGTTTGGACTTTTTGTTTTAGGACGATTCACCGGAGCGGCACTCCTTAAAAGAATTCCTGCGCATCAAGTGCTGGGAACCTACGGGGCGATCAATGTCCTCCTCATGTTGCTCATCACCTTAAAGATCGGTTGGGTTTCTGTTCTCGCTCTTTTCCTTAGCTTCTTTTTCATGTCGGTGATGTACCCGACGATCTTCGCCCTCGGTATCTTTGGGTTGGGAGAAAAAGCCAAAGTCGCCTCCTCCTTCATTGTGATGGCGATCATGGGGGGAGCCATCGTTCCCAAAGCGATGGGTTGGGTCGGCGATCATTATAATATGTCGGTCGGATTTGTGATTCCGATGGTCTGCTTTATCGTCGTTGCTCTTTACGGATTTGCTTGGAGTAAACTCAGTGGTTCCCAATGATTAGTCGGG
>CAMAQI010000013.1 GCA_945860255.1 Methylacidiphilum caldifontis | reverse complement strand
ATCCGTTTGGACATCTGGAAACCCTTTACAAATCGGTACAGGAGGAGACGAAAGTCAACGAAGCAACGCTTCAGGCGGCACGACATGAACTGTTAAAACTCCAGCAAGGAGATCCGGAAAACCGTGGGCTGTGGCAAAAATTTATCGATCTCTCTCTTTCTGCGATCGATACAATTTACGCCCGGCTTGATGTTAAGTTCGATCACACTCTCGGAGAGAGTTCTTATAACGATGCCCTTGCGGGAGTCGTTGAAGCGCTGAAGCAAAAAGGGATCGCGCAAACCAGCGAGGGAGCCGTCGTTGTCTTTTCCGATAAAACAGTTCCCCCCAAAGAAGATCCGTTTTTGGTTTCTGAAAAAGAGGGTGGATTTCGAGATAACCCGTTCATTATTCAAAAATCGGATGGAGCCTTTCTCTATGGCACCACCGATCTTGCGACCGTTCAATTTCGAGTCGAAAATTGGAAGGCCGATCGTGCGGTCTATGTCACCGATAGTCGCCAACAGATGCACTTCAATCAACTCTTTGCGACGGTGAAACGCTGGGGGCAACCGATCCAGCTCGATCATGTTTGGTTTGGAACGATTCTCGGAGAGGATAAAACCCCGCTCAAAAGTCGTGAAGGAAAACCGATTAAACTCCGAGCCCTTCTTGATGAAGCAGAGTCACGGGCGTTTGCGATCATCTCCGAAAAACATCCGGATTGGGAGGAAAGCAAACGACAAAAAATCGCTAAGATCGTCGGAATCGGGGCCTTAAAATATGCCGATCTTTGTCAAAATCGAAATCTTGATTACATGTTCCAATGGGAAAAGCTTTTGGCCTTTGACGGGAACACCGCCCCTTATTTGCAAAATGCTTATGTCCGCATTCGTTCGATTTTCAGACGCAACAACTTTACGCTCCCCGCTCATCCTCAAGTCACCTTGAATGAGCCAAGTGAATTTAATCTTGCGAAAAAACTGTTAGAGTTCCGCGATGCCATTGAAATCGTCTCCGTGGAATATCGTCCTCACTTTCTCTGTGTCTATCTCTTTGAACTTGCTACCACTTTTCATAAATTTTATGAAAACTGCCCAGTGCGTGATGCCGAACCGACGCTTCAGGCCTCACGACTGGTTCTTTGCGAGTTCACCGCCAAGACCCTAGCTCAAGGACTCCATCTCCTCGGAATTGAGACCCTTGAGGAGATGTAAAGCGGATTAATCTCAAAATCTGCCGATTCTTTTTTTATGAGCCCCGCCATTGAAATTCATCATCTGACGAAGAAGTTTCGTACCTATCGAAAAAAACCAGGCCTTAAAGGGGCGATCCAAGGTCTTTTTCATCGGGAATATGACGAGACCATCGCAGCCAATGAGATCTCTTTTTCCGTTCAGCCCGGAGAGTTCGTCGGGTTTCTCGGGCCGAATGGAGCAGGGAAAACCACAACCTTGAAAATGCTTTCCGGTCTCCTTCATCCGACCTCTGGAACGGCCTCGGTGCTAGGATTTACCCCCTCTCTTCGTGAAAATGAATTCAAGAAACGCTTCTCCCTTGTGATGGGGCAAAAGAATGCCCTCTGGTGGGATCTTGCCGCCGCCGACTCTCTTGAACTTTCGCGGGTGATTTATCAGATCGAAAAGCCCGTTTATCAAAAGCGCCTCGATGAACTCACCGAACTCCTCGATATTAAGGATAAGCTTAATATTCTGGTTCGAGAGCTTTCTCTCGGCGAACGAATGAAATTAGAGCTGATTAATGCGCTGATTCACTCCCCGCAAGTTCTTCTCCTCGATGAACCGACCATTGGACTCGATGTCACCTCTCAGAAAAAAGTTCGCGATTTTCTCAAGTCCTACAACGAGACCTACAAAGTCACGATTCTTCTGACGAGCCATTACATGCAAGATATTGAGGAGCTCTGCTCTCGAGTTGTATTGATCGATGAAGGAATGCTTCGCTACGATGGAGCGCTCTCAGGAATTGTTGAAAAATTTTCTGGAACAAAGATCATTCAGATGCATTTGCATAAACCGCTGTCTCATCCGATTCCAGAACATTGGGGGGAGATCTTAGAATCGACGGGACTCCTCCTTAAACTCAAAGTTCCCCGAGAGCGAATCTCCGATGTTTGTCGCGAAATCCTCGCCGCAACCACCCTCTCCGATATCACGATTGAAGAGGTTCCGATCGAAGAGATCATGCGTCAACTGTTTAGAACACAGAGGCCGACTTTTTCTTCCGAATAAACATTTTTAAAGCGAATCTTCGAGCTTTAAAAATTTTGCTTTCGATTTTCCCTTTCAACGACCAAGATTCACTCCTCTATGATCTTGGAACCGCTTAAAGAAAATCTCATTGAACTGATCCGTCGTACCTCCGTCGAAATTCCCGATGACGTCCATCGCACTCTCCTTCATTATTTAGAGGAGGAGGAGAAAAATACGATTGGTGAACAGGCTCTTCAGATTATTGAGAAAAACATCGCTTTGGCTAAAAACAAATCCCAACCGATTTGCCAAGATACGGGGTCGATCCTCTTTTTTGTCAGCGCCCCGATGAGTCTCTACGAAGGAGATTTTGTCGAAACCGCCCAACAGGCCGTTCGCGAGGCAACCAAAAAAGGGTATCTCCGGCAAAATTCGGTCGATTCAATCACGGGAAAAAACGATGGGACGAACGTCGGACCTGGGGCTCCTTATTTCTATTATCATCAGAATAAAGAGGGGAAACTTGAAGTGAAACTGGCCCTCAAAGGCGGAGGATGTGAAAATGTGGGGGCTCAATATTCCCTTCCCGATGAACGACTCCAGGCCGATCGCGACCTCGACGGATGTCGCAAGGTGATTCTGGATGCCGTGCTTCAGGCTCAAGGAAAGGGATGCGGACCAGGAGTTCTGGGAGTAACGATCGGGGGAGACCGCGCCACTGGTTATAGCCTTTCGAAAACCCAATTCCTCCGAAAACTGGATGATACGCACCCTGATCCACAAATCGATGCCCTCGAAAAAGAGATTACCGCAACGGCAAATAAGCTCGGCATTGGACCAATGGGATTTGGGGGGAAAACAACCCTGCTCGGAACTAAAATTGCAGTCGCCAATCGGCTCCCCGCCTCTTATTTCGTGAGCATCAGCTACATGTGTTGGGCCTTTCGTCGTCAAGGAGCGACCTTCTCTCCTGATGGCTCTCAACTTTTAGAATGGCTCTACTAAATATGGGGATTAAAAAATTAATTCTTCAGAAAAAACCGACACTCATCCTCGTCGGATCGGGACATCTCGTCGGAAAAGAAAACCTGATCGAACTCCTTCAAGGGGAATCCCTCTCCCTCCAACGACTCGCCACGGCACCCAAACCGTAACCGCAGCCTTAACGATCCACACACGATTCACTATGAAAACCACTTCTCGACGGATCGGCGCCCACACCTCCACGGCAGGCGGTGTTGCCGCCTCAATTCCTCGCGCGCTTCAAGTCGGTTTCACGGCCGCTCAAATCTTTGTTAAAAGCAATCAACAGTGGAGTGCCACCCCTTTCAAACCAGAAGAGATTCAATCGTTCCTGAAAGCACGTGATCAGTCCGATCTTTTTGTTTTTGGTCATGCCGGCTACTTAATTAATCTTGCCGGATCGAAACCGGAGAATATTGAGAAATCGATCAACTCCCTCGAACACGAGCTTTTACGAGCCGAGGCTCTACAACTCCCCTTTCTCGTAATGCACCCCGGCAGCCATGGAGATGATGGGGAGGAGATTGGACTCCAACGGATCGTCGAGGGGATCAATGAAGTCGTGAAGCGAACTCCTCATGTCCAAACCCGCCTCGCGCTTGAAAATACCGCGGCCTCTGGATTTCATCTTGGCGGAAAATTTGAACATCTCAAATGGATCATCGATCATGTTGAAAGGCCTGAACGATTGGGGGTTTGCCTCGATACAGCGCACCTTTTTGAAGCCGGATTTCCGATTCACGAAAAAACTGGTTACGATCTCACCTTTAAACAATTTGAAAAAATCATCGGTTTGGAATGGCTTTTAGCTTTCCATGTCAACGACTCAAAGACCCCCCTCGGCTCTCGCGTCGATCGCCATGATCATCTGGGTAAAGGAAAAATAGGGCCGGATTGCTTTCGATGGCTCATGAATGATTCCCGATGGGCCTCGATTCCAATGGTTCTTGAGACCCCTAAGAACGAGGAAATGAAAGAGGATATTGAAAATATCGCCTTTTTATATTCTCTTATTGGGAAGTAATTCTCCTCATTTCCTGCTTTCCTCAATTCCATCCATAAGTTAATCTCCGTTGATGGATCAGAAGTCCCATTCAACGTTTTTATCCATTCATCTTTTCCTCCCTGATTGCACTCTTTCCACTGACCTTCAAAAGGCGCTCGTCAAAGCGATCTGTGGAGATCTCTCTCAAATGATCCGCTCCTACGACGCAACCATCATCTCTGAAGAGCAATCCCCCCTCTTCATTCAGTTTACAGAAAATAGTCATTCCAGTCTTCTGAATGCGATCCAAGGTTCCTTGTACCTTCTTCATCGTTTAGCAGAATTCAGATCAACCCGCGATTCTCTAGAGCGCCCTCAATGGAGTCTCCAATTCGGTATGGCGACCTCCGCTGACTCAAATCTTTCAATGGAGACAAGCCATCAAAGAGCTCTTCAAATCGCCTCAGATCTCTCTCGCTTCGCATTGAAAGATCAAATCGTCATCGATCATCTTTCTTTTCTCACAATCCAAAAGGATCTTCTTGACCCTTGGTCGCTCAAGGAAATGGAAACAGACTACGCGGAAACGAGCCAAATTCTCTATCATCAAAAATCTCCCGAGCTCCAGCTTCCTCAAGATTTACAAAAAAAATCGTACCAGCTCTCCTCCCCCACGATCGCCAAAGAGGATTCCCCCTGTTGTTATTATATCGGATTGATCCCCTCCCCGTTAGAATCGACGTATCTTCCCGTACTTCGGATTTACTCCCAAAAACCACTTCCCGTCGAAGAAACGATAGAGGAATCAAAATCCTCTCCTCAATCGGATTCAGTGACCCTAGGTCGCTACACCCTAGAGACGGTTCTCGGGGTTGGAGGGATGGGGCAAGTTTGGCGAGCCCGCGATCGTTTTGGCAATGCCGCCGCTCTCAAAATGATGCTCCCGGGGAATGCCTCGGCAGAAGGGCAAATCGAGCGATTTCGACGTGAGGCGGAGATCATGTCAAAACTTCCTCACCATAATATCTGCCGGATTTTCGAAGTCGGAGAGGCCCAAGGGGTCAGCTATATTGCCATGGAACTTGTCGAAGGACTTACTCTCCACGAACTCCTTCATCTTCCGATCTCCGAACAAGAATCAAAATCATCAGCAACCTTGACCTCACTTCTCCGCCAAATCCAATCGGAACGAATGCGACTCAAACAAGCGGGCGAAAAGCCGAAAGCAACGACTCGTTTTTTATCCGTCGAAATGACCTTACCGATCATCGGAAAGATGTGTGATGCGATTCAATTTGCTCACGACCATAATATTCTCCATCGCGATATCAAACCAGGAAACATTATGATCCGTGAGGATGGCGAGCCGGTCGTCATGGATTTCGGTCTCGGAAAACTGGATAACGATGAAAAAGGGAAAGACCTCTCCTTAACGATGGAGGGGGCGATGTTAGGGACAATGCAATATATGTCCCCGGAACAGGCGATGTCGAGTCACACCGTCGACAGCCGAGCCGATGTCTATTCTCTAGGGGCAATCCTCTTCGAAATGCTCACCGGAAAACACCACTTTGCTGTCTCAGGAAGCCTTCTTCAAGATGCCCAGAAGCTTCAAGACTATCAGCCCCCGAGTCTCTCTTCCTACGTCAATACGATCGAAAAAGATCTCGAAATGGTCGTCTTAAAGGCCCTGCATCCAGAGCCTGACCGTCGCTATCGAACCCCCGCTGCTCTTCGCGCCGATCTTGATCGCTATCTCCATGGGGAGGCGGTCACCGCAAAGCCGGTCACTTTTTTTGATGTGATTCGTCGGATGTATCGACGAAATAAGCCGGTCACCATCGTCAGTCTTGCGGCCATCGTCGCTCTTCTTGGAAGTGGAATCTACTCCTATGTTCAAGTCATTTCTGCCCTCGATGCAAAAACAATAAGCGAAGAAAAAGAAAAAGAGAAAACGATTGAAGCTCTTGAGGCGAAAAAAATCGCCGAGGAGCAAAAAATCGCCGCTCAAGAAGCGAAAAAAATCGCCGAACAAAAAACAAATGAAGCTGAGGAGGCGAAAAAAATCGCCGAGCAAAGGCTCTCCGATCTCACAAAAGCGCTTGAGGAAAAAGAGACAGCAGAAAACAAAAAAAACGAGGCGGAAGCACTTGCTAAAAAAGCCGAATCAGATGCGGATTTAAATGAACAAATTATCGCAAAACAAGGAGAAAAATACGAAAATTTACTCAAAGAAAAAGAACTCCTTGCCGCCGAATTTAAGAAAAACAGTCAAAAGAAAACTGAAGTCGACAAAAAAATGACAGAGGAACAAATCTCTCTCATGCTCGCCACAGAATTGCCAAAAATTAAAAAAGAGATTTGTAACTCAAGTAGTTTTGACCCGATGTTCAATCTTCGCATCGCAAGATTTCTCACCCCAATCGCAGCGACTGCCCCAAAATACCTTGAGCCTTCTTTACTTCTCGGAAAACTCTATTTCTCTAATGGCAACTTTTCGGAAGCGTTCGGTTATTTCATCCCAACGATAGAAAAACTCGAAAACTTCAAAGACTCTACGATCCAAGCCCCCCTTGCCCGTAATTTTTTCTCTTTACTCGAAACCTATATCAAAGTCGATCGAGACTTCTTTGATGAAACCAAGGGAACCGTCGAAATCGATCATCGTGCGTTCGTTGAATCCTGGAAAACACACAGCGAAGAGGATGCCATTTTTGCTAAACGTTTCGCTGATCCTAGTAATAAATTAAACGAACAAGATCGGATTGCTTTCGTGAAGTTTTTTTCCCTCTTAGAAAAGAAATCTGGAATTTAGCCACAAAAGAACTCGAAGAACACAAAATAAAATGGGGGCTCAAAAAATCTCCTTTTCTGAATAAGAGACGATCATCTCATGATGAATCCGGGTTAAACTGTTCCCGACTCCATGTACTGACGGGCAAGACTCAACTGATGCTTCGTTCCGACAAGCAAGATGCGATCGTTAGGCAGGAGAATCTCCGTCGGTCGTGGATTAATAATACTCTGTTCCGCTCTCTCAATCCCCATAATATTTGATCCTGTTTTTAACCTCAAATCGAGATCTCTCAATTGTCTCCCCAATCCCCAATCCTCATCCTTTAAAGTAATCACCTCCACATCCATTCCCTTCAATAGCGTAGGCATCACCTCCTCAGGATCGGGGACAGGATCCATGTCCTGAGGCTCACTCAAAGTCTCGACAAGAGCCATCTGCGCTCGGGCATAAACCTTAATAAAGTGCTGTCTAAAAATCAATGTGATCACCGCAAGCGAAACTCCCGAAACGATCAAAATTCGAAACGGAGGCAAAAGCGTTGAGCTAAAAATAAGCACCCAAGCAATCAGAATCACAGTCCCTGTAATCAGGATCGCCTTTGAAATTCCGTTTCTTAAAGCATCTAAGGGAAGTAATGGAGAGGCATTCTGCATCGACATCTCCGCTAACAACATACTGAAAGCCTGCATCTTTCGATAGGTTGCAACAAAAATGGGCAATCCGATCATCATCGTTACCATCCAAAAACAGGCGCGCTTCCAATCTCCTAGCGGCTCCACCCAAGGTAACCATTCGCGACTATTTCTCATCAAAAAAGCGGAGAGTAAAAATAATGTCGTAATGATCGCAAAGTTAATCGTTAATTGCCCCAATATTTTGAGCGTTAAACTACGGAAAGCAGCCTGCTGCGGATTCTTGACCTTTGCGAGTTGATCTAACCATTGATGATAGAGATCGAGCTGATTTTTCCATTTTTCTGGAACATGGTTCCAAAAAGGATCGATCATCAGATCGGCATGCTTCAAAACAAACGGGGAAACAAACATCGTAATCACTGAAATTCCAATAATCATCGGGTAAACATCTGATCTCACGACCCCCAACTGTAATCCTAAAGCCGCGATAACAAAGGAAAACTCTCCAATTTGCCCCATGCTAAATCCGGTACGAAATGCAGCAGGGCCGTTCTCTCCTGAGAACATCGAGGAGAGCGAGACCATCCCAATCTTAACGACTAAAAAGACAACCAAAATAATCAACGCCTTGTCCCAAATCAAAAGAAGGGCCTTGGGCTCCCAAAGCATGCCAATCGCCACAAAAAAGAGACTGCCAAATAAATCAGCAATCGGTTTAGTAAAAAAATTGACTCGTTCAGAGGCCTTCGACTCCGCAATCACCGTTCCGGTTAAAAAGGCACCTAAAGCGACACTGTAACCCATCGCATAAGCAAAATAAGAGACCCCAAAACAAATCGCTAAAATTCCGATCATCAAAACATCCTGCCGTTGAAAACGATCTAAATAATCGACAAACCGAGGCGCAACTAATAATCCAAGAACGACCACCGAAACAAAAAAAGCAGAAAGCTTCAATCCGATCCCTAGCGCCCCGCCAATACTAAATCCTCCCGTGGCGACGATCGAAGGAAGAATCGCTAAAAGAGAGATCGCAATCAAATCCTCAACGATCGCAATCCCAAAAACTAATCGGGCAAACGGGGCATTCATTTTCCCCATTTCAGAAAGTGTTTTAAACATCAAAATTGTCGAGGAGATACAAAGAGCCGCCCCGATAAAAATGGCATCCAAAGAACTCCACCCCAAAAACTTCGCCACTCCAAATCCAGCCGCAAAAACCAAAGGAGCCTCGATTAATCCAATGCTGAGCGCTTTTCCTCCCACCTTCGTTAATTTTCGAAAACTAAAATGGAGCCCCAAAGAAAACATTAAAAAAATAACTCCTAAGTCGGCAACGGACTGAAGGGTCTCTTTTTGTTGAATCAATCCGCCATTAATGACATGAGGCCCGACAAGGACACCCGCAACCAAATAACCAAGAATCGCAGGCTGTTTTAAAAAATGAAATAAGACCGTGACAATTCCAGCAACCACCATGATCACGACAAAATCCTGAAAAAACATATTTCCTGCAGCCCCGCTCACATTTGCCATAACCCACATCTCCCCATCATGCTTGCAAAACCCTAAATGGGTCAAGCCTGAGGAATGATCCATTTGAAAATAAATAAATTGTTACCAATAAGTTACACATTTGCCACCTGAGGAAATTCTTATTCCTTCAGTCTATCGTCGACAAAATCCATGAACGCTACGAACCCCTTTAAATTCGACCTCCCGTTCCAACAAAACTGGAAACCGAGAACCCTTTCAATCGTGAATGGGGCCTTAGAAAAGATTTTTGCGATTGACCAACTTAACCAAGTTTATCACACCGCAAAATCTCAGTTTCAAAACGACTCCTTCAATGAGAGCCTCCTTCACTCCCATCAAGTCAGTTACCAGGTCCCCGACTCTGATTTAGAACGAATCCCAAAAAAAGGACGTCTCATCACCATCGCCAATCATCCCTTTGGCGGGATCGAAGGTCTCCTTCTCGCCTCCCTCCTCGGGCGTCACCGTAACGATGTTCAACTGATGGCAAACTTCCTTCTCGAGTGCATTCCTGAGATGAGAGATCGCTCTATATTTATCGATCCCCTTTCCTCAATCCACTCCGAGGAGCGCAATCTTGCCCCTCTAAAAAAGTGTATCTCCCATCTCAATCAAGAAGGGCTGCTCGCGGCTTTCCCTGCAGGGGAAGTCTCTTCGATTCAAATTAAAAAAGCGAAAATCGAAGACTCCCCGTGGAGCCCCACGATCGCTGGCATTGCTCGTAAAACCCACTCCGCAGTTCTCCCTGTTTACTTTGAAGGATCTAACAGTCTCCTCTTTCATCTCGCAGGACTTTGCCACTCACGCTTGAAGACCGCTCTTCTTCCCCACGAATTCATGAACAAAAAGGGCCATACGATTCATATTCGTATCGGAAAGCCGATTCCAGCCGATCGTATCGCTGAATTTAAAACCGATCAGGAACTCACCGACTATCTTCGTGAACGAACCTATTTCTTAGCCCATGGCTCCTCCAGCACCGCTAAAAAATTTCAAATTCCCCTCCAAATCCATGCCCCGCTCAAAGCGGAAGTCATCGACCCCATCGACCCTGAGTTTCTCCAAAAGGAGATCGATCTTCTTCCTCAAAAAAACTTACTTCTCTGCTCTGGAGAATTTCAAGTCTTCTTTGCACGATCGAAAAGAATTCCCCTGCTGCTTCAAGAAATCGGAAGACTTCGCGAAATCACTTTCCGAGAGGCCGGCGAGGGAACGGGCAAAGCGCTTGATCTCGATACATTCGATCTTTATTACCAACATCTCTGGATTTGGAATAAAACAACAAAGGAACTGGTCGGAGCCTATCGGATCGGACAAACCGATAAAATTCTCCCCTTTCTCGGAAAAAAAGGTCTCTACACCGCCTCCCTGTTTCACTATCGAAAAAAACTCCTTCAGGAACTTAATCCCGGCCTTGAAATGGGTCGATCCTTTGTCAGAAAAGAGTACCAACGACAATTCCAGCCACTCCTCCTTCTTTGGAAAGGAATCGCCCACTACGTCTCCAAAAAACCACGTTACCGCTACCTCTTTGGACCGGTCAGTATCTCCCACGATTATCAACCCCACTCTCGGGATCTGATCGTTCAATTTCTCCAACAAAACAATCTCGATCCCACTCTAGCAAAAGAGGTCAAAGGAAGAAACCCCGTTAACTTTCTCAAGCAATTTGCCCAAAAGTGGAAACGCGAGGAATATAAAAGCCTCGAGGAAATTGATGAACGAGTCGAAGAGCTTGAGACAGAACTCAAAGGAATTCCCGTACTCCTCAAACAATATCTCCGTTTAGGAGGACGAATCCTCGCCTTTTCTGAGGATAAATCGTTCAACAATGTCATCGATGGATTGATCCTTGTCGATCTTACCAAAGGGGATTCAAAAGTCCTCGGTAAGTATATGGGAAAAGAGGAATACCAAGCCTATTTGAAATTCCATCAGAAATGATAAAAAATACGGTGTCTCTTAAGAATGCATAAAGGCATGAAAAAAACAAAGGCATTTTAAAATAAAGAAAGAGTTTGCCCCGGCTAGGACTCGAACCTAGGACCAAGTGATTAAGAGTCACCTGCTCTACCAACTGAGCTACCGAGGCGTAAGGTTTAACGGAGTGTTAAACCAGAGGAGAGAAGAAAGCGGTTTGGAAATGATTTGTAAAGAGGATTTTTCCCACTCTTTCTCTATTCCACGGTACAAAATTCAGTCGTGGGAACTTCAGAGGGAGAGACCTTCTCGGTAAAGGCCACTTTTTGCGCCCAGCTCATCCGCGCAAATCGGCGTAAGATTCTTCTTCTTCCCGGTAAAGGGGACGATTTCAAAAAGTTCAAAAACTTTGCCGCGACTTCTTGAGCGAGCTTATACCGAGCCTCCATCACTCGGGATTTAAAAAGCTCGTAACTCTTATCAAAGATCTGATCGGTCAACCACCGCTTCGCCTCAGGATTGAGCGTCCTCTCTCCCATATGGAAACAGATGAACTTTCCAAGCACGATAAAGGTATCGACTTTTCCCATCACCTCCAAATTCATGATCAGATCCCCATCCGATTCTAATGTTGATTTTTTTTGAAATTCTAATGCCGCTTGCACTCCGTGATCGATCTCTTCCGTAAACTGGATCAATGCCGCAATATTTTGATTCGATATCCCCTCTCGAGGATCATGAATCTCTAACAATTCAATTAATGGTTCGGCATAATAGATCGCAATATGGAGTCGGTCTCCCTCTTGCCGAAGAAAGGTCCGCGCAATCGGAGAGAGCTCAGGGCTTCCGGCTAATTGAGAGAGCTCCTCACATCGGTCAGACCCAATCAAGCAATCCTCGAGTGAGATCCCGGTTTTTGAATAAGTGCCTTCAAGTAACTGTTGTATTTCCTGCATCAAGGTCATAGGAGTGTCCATGAAAGTGAATTGTTTTTTCTACCATATGGTTCAAGGCCACTCGAACCTCATGAAATCCCTCTGAAAGCCCATACAACACCTCCTCTAAATGCTCGGATTTTGCCATCTGATTATCCGCAGCCATTCGATAGGCACTTTGCCCAATCGACTCATAAAAACGAATTCCCGGTGCCCCATGCCGTTTTGAATAATGCTCTAAACGTTCGTGAAAGATTCCGGTCATAAATAACGAGTAGTTCCCCAAATGAACCCGCAATTGATAAGATTGCTTCGGAGGAAGTTTTTGCAAGGCGATCAAAAGATCACTGACATAAGCAAAATGAGGAGTCCCCTCCGCCCCTTGATGAGTCAAGGAGGAGGTTTTCGAAAAACTCTCCAGAACCTCGGCTAAGTAATGACAAATTCCCCGACTCTTAATACTCCCTCTTTGAAGAACATCCCGGATTAAAATATAAAAGTAAAATCGAGGAGAGATTTTGAGACAACCGAGCTCATCTAAAAGAGCCTCCTTCACGGCGGGAAGATCGAGGAGAAAATCTAAGTTTTGTTCATCACGAACTAAAGAATCAACGGCGACGGGGGTACCTGAAACTTTTCCCAAAACTTGGGAAAGGAAGTTTAAATCTTCCCCTGTAAAAGGCATTCGTGGCGACATCATGTTCACGTAGAATATCCAAGCATCATCCATGCCAAGCTCTCGATCCTTGAGCGCTTGATCGTTCAGAGTCTCCCTCATCTCAAGGCAAGCTCTGGCAGGACTCTCATTAACGTAATTCAGATTTATCTTTTTTCCACTAAAAGATGCAAAAAAGTTTTACGCTTTTCTGATTTGAGAGATCTCTTGAAGAAGATCCATTTGAATTTCTGCAATAGATTAAGATTGATCCTTCAATGAATGATCAATCTTTTGCCGAACTCTTTCGGCTCATTTCCTTAAGACTATTTGCCATACCGATAAACAGAGAGGCAAGATCAAAACAAAAACTGATCAGAATCACGCCAAAATAGACACCCCCGATTCCGACAATGAACTCCGCAATTCGATCAACTGGAGTCCGAGATACCGATCCCCAAAACCAATAGTAGGTTCGATCCATAAATAAAGAACTTATACAAATAATCACTCCAAAGAATACAGCAAGCAATACCCATAGAGGTCGTAAAACAACGGTCAAAAAAGTGAGCACCGGGACCTCCGATTGTGAAGTCGGAAGCTCGCGCTTGGCTCCCCACTCTACCACTAAAGCCGCAGCCCCTTTGATTAATACCCAAGGGAGCGTCAAAACTTGTATGATAATCAAAACAAATCCGACAAAAAAATCAACCCACGGAAGCGATCTGACAACTTTTCCCACTTTTTCAACCTGATCCACAACAGCACTTGCCCTTTCTTCGTTTCGCCTCTTCTTCAAAAGATCTCCATAGGCTACCCAAGAGCTCCCCCCCTCTTCAATGATCAAGGTTCTTTCTGAAATTAAACTTTCTTTACAGAGATGATCTAAGGCCTCTAGGGACACCGGCCCAACTGGCTTTTGATTGGCATCGGCATAAAGATATTTTGACATAGGAAAGACGCTGCCCTTCAGCGAAAACGAAGTCAAGAATCACAAATTAAGAAAGGACTCTCTGAATCGCCGTCGGTAAAGCCAGCGGCCCCTCTCCTTTTAAAGCCAGGTCGACCGCTTCTAATCGACGAATCAAATCGATCACCTCACGTCGTGCGTAAGGCCCTCCTGCCGCCTTACAAAAATGAGTGCGGCAGCCAAAGGGTCTCCCTTCATAAATAAAACATTTTCCGCTCCCCTCTTCGAGAAAGGGACAAGAGCCTTTTTTTTTCTCTGGAAGCTTGGAGCGTCCCGTGGCCTTCCATGCTTTTGCTGCCACCAATGCCTCTCCCTTTGTCAGATAGGGCGTTTCTCCAGTAATTTTAAAATGACAGCACTCTGTACGCCGCTCGCACCCCCTGTTGATAGGGCGTTGCGCAAGATCCCGATAGACTGCTTTGACCTCCTCAAGAAGCGCAGGATCAATAAGAGAGTGAGGGGTTCGTCGTTTCATTGAAACAGAGCGTTGAGTTATACCGCGGAGGAGGGGGGGAGGAAAAGATGTCGAAAGGTTTACAAGATAATCTCCAGATCCATTCTCAAAGACCAATTCTCAATGTAATAGATATCGGAGGCCACACGATCATATAAGTCCGTGGGATTACTCGTTGCCCCACGCAATCCTTTCACCTGAGACATTCCCGTGATCCCCGGTTTCACATAAGAACGAACCAAATAATTTTTCGTCACCTCTGCAAAAGAGGCATCATGCTCAATTAAATGCGGACGTGGACCGATGACACTCATTTCGCCTTTGAAAACATTCCAGAACTGCGGAATCTCGTCGATGCTATATTTACGCATCCAGACTCCGGCAGGATAAATTCGATTATCTCCTTTAGTCGCCTGTTTGGCGATCGTCCGATGATTAGGATGCATCGTTCTAAATTTTAACATCTCAAAAGATTGCGCCTGCATCCCGCCTCTTCTCTGAAAAACAAATAAAGGGCCTGGGGATTGTTTACGTTGATACCATTTCACAAGAAGCATCACCATCGGCAAAAGAATTAAAATCACGGGAAGTGAAATCAGAACATCCAAGATTCGTTTCATTGCCCGATTTAACGGATTCTCAAGAGGCTCGGTTCTCATTCCAATGAGCTGATACCCATCATCTTCAATCATCACCACCGAATGTCCTAAGGTCTCCTCCAAATCATTCACAATGACGAGCCGAACGGCATTTTTTTCAAAAAGAGCAAACAACCCTGCAAGCTCCTTTTTACGTTCCGGAAGCTCCAATAAAATAACATGGCTAATCTTGTGTTCTTTTAAAACGGATTCAATTCGCTCGTTAGGAGAAATAATCTTTAATCCTGAAAATTCTCCCTCCACCGCATCTTGAGAAATGACTCCAACGGGTCGGATTCCTAACATTCCCTTTTGCTGAATCCAGTTTTTCATTCGAACCGCTTTTTTTAAGGGGCCGATTAAAAGCGCATTTTGTCGACGCCGTCCCTTAAAGCTCAAGGCCGCAAAAAACTCCGGAAAGTAACGATGTGTTAGGAAAATAGTGATAAACTGAATCCCAAAATGGGTAAACATAAAGGATCGAGAAACGGTCTCGTTTTTCGTCACAAATAAATAAAGGAGAATCGATCCTAATCCAACAATCGTCCTCTGAAAGCTCCATCGATAGGAATGTAAAAATGAAGGAGAGATCAATCCGACCTGTTGAAAGTCTGTTTTCCAAAAAAGAATCACTAACGAAATAAACAAAACGAAGGCACACCCGAGGTAGGCATCGATATCAAAGAAAAAGCCGCCGGTATAATATTTTCGAAACAACCCCAAAGAGAGCCAGTACAGAGCTTGGCTTAATCCAAGCTCCAACAGCGTCAACGCTTGATAGATCCCGACAATCCGTGTTTTAAACATAAAAAGGTTTTGTTAATCTCCCTTAAAATCTAAAAAGTGATTTTTCATCGAGATCGAGATCAATCGTCTCCCCTTTTTTAAAAAAATCGGTTGTTAAAATCTTGACCCGATCCCCTTCGGCACTTAAGGCATAAACCATATTCTCACGACCTCGATAGAGAACTTGCTCTACTTTTACTGGAAATCCTGCCCCCGCTCCGACAATCTTGACCTGTTCGGGGCGGAAGCCGACCTTCTCTTTCCCCCCTGCTCCCAAAAGCCGACCGAGTGCAGAGCTGGCTCCCTCATACCAATTCACCTCTCCCATAAAGGAGGCAACAAAGAGGTTCTGAGGCTTTTCATAAATCTCTCGAGGAGTCCCGATTTGCTCCACTCTCCCCTGATTCATTACCGCGATTCGATCCGCCATCGATAAGGCCTCTTCTTGATCATGAGTCACATAAAGACTCGTCACTTTCGTTTTTTGATGAAGCATCAAAATCTCATCTCTCATATCCATCCGGAGTCGCGCATCTAAATTGCTCAACGGTTCATCCAACATCAAAAGCTGAGGCCCAACAACGAGTGCCCTCGCTAAAGCGACTCGCTGTTGCTGTCCTCCCGAAAGCTGGGCGGGTGTGCGATCGGCAAAGAGCTCCATCCGGACCTGCTTTAATGCCTGAACGGTCTTGGATTGAATCTCACTTTTTAAAAGCTTTTGCTGCTCAAGTCCGAAGGCAACATTCTGGAACACGGTCAGATGCGGCCAAAGGGCATAATTCTGAAAAACAAGTGCCGTTTTACGATCCTGAGGCGATACCCCATTCATTCGACGATTCCCAAACCCAATCTCTCCTTGGTCTGGCTCCACGAATCCTGCAATGATTCGAATCAAACTCGTCTTCCCACAGCCCGAAGGTCCTAAGAGAAAGAACATCTCTCCTGAACGAACCTCCAGCTGCAGATTATTCAAAATTCGATTCCCTCCGATGGAATAGTGGAGTTGATCAATTCGAAGGTTCATAAGTTCTCAACAACCTTAGTGGCAGATTTTAAAATTTACAGAAATCTTTTTCATCGAAAGAGGGGGGACTCTTCCCTGATACTTAACGCTTGTCTCTTCCTCAGAGGTTTGGAAGAATGGAACCCATGACTCCCTCCCTCCGAACTAAAAGAGCCTTTTCACTCATCGAAATTCTCGTAGTTTTAGCGATTATGTCGATTCTCATGGGAATCGGAATGAAAGCCTTTTCCGGACAAGGCTCCCAAGATTTCTCAAAAGGATTGAGTCAAATCTCTGGGGCTTTGGAACTCGCTCAAGCTCAATCGCTCTCGACCCGTACCCCCATTCGTTTATTAATTGCTATGGATAACCAAGATCTCGTGATCCTTTCTCTGACCTACAAGGGAGATAACTCCGAGAGCGCGGAAATCATTAATAACAACGATGATTCCGATTGGGCTCCGACAGCGAAACCGCTGATCGTTAAAAACATGCAATTGAATGAAGAATTTATTCCTCAAGTCGAAGAATTATCTCTCCTCTCTGAAGGAACCTCTTTAGCAATCATTCAGAAGGTTGCGGGAAAAGAGATTCAATTTGATTCGATGATTCAATTCTCCTCCCAAGGAGAAGCCTCCTTGAATAGTGAGAAAAAAACAACACGCGGAATTCAGTGGGGAGTCCAAAGCCTCGGCACTAAACCGCAAAAAGCGGTTATTCGAATCAGCTCCCTCACCGGCCGTGTTGAAGTTCTTCGTGAAGAAGATTTCGCAACAGCAGCTTCCTCTCAATAATTTCAAGTCATTATGGGAAATCGAATCTTAACCCTTTTTCGACTGCTGAGCTTTCTTGGTGGAATCGGGGCAATGATTCTGAGTCTTCAAACCCCTGCAGCACAATTACTCCTCGCAACCGCTCTTCAGCTCTTGGGCTCTATCGGCGTCGTTCAATCGATTCTTCTCGGCTCATGGAAAATGAAACGAATTTTTCTTCAGACCGATTTTCCGCGCCTCCTTTCCCCTCTACTCCTTAGCGCTCTTCTCACGATCCGTTCCTCTGTTTTTTCTGGAATGATTCTCTCTCTTTTCCTTTTTCTGAAACTCTCTCTCTCTTCGTCTCACCCGAAACACCTCTCCTCCCCCATTGAAGGAATCCTCTTTGCTTTTGCTCTTGCGCTCATGACGCTCTGGATTTACTGGTGGCGCGACCCTATTCAGAAATCGATCACCCGTCGCTGTGGCATTGAATTTTGGAGAGCGATCTCTTTCTCTATCTTAATTTTTACTCGCGTCCTCTTTGCCGCTGTTGGGATCGTCTGCTCTTTTCTTGTTCTTGCTGCCGATTGGCTTGGAATCGATCCAACTCCCGGTTGGGGTTATACTCGAAAAATGCAATTTGTCGCTGGAATCACCCTGCTTCTTGCTGGCTATCTTCTCTATGACCGATCGATTCATATTTGGCTCATGAAAAAATTCGGTCGCACCGTCTTAAAAAAGATTCGAACTGTTGTCACTTGGTTTGCACGCGCCATTCTTCTGATCTCCGGATCGATCACGATGATCCTTGTGGGAGGAGCTGATCTTCTTGGTCTCGATCCCACTCCCGGATGGGGTTGGCCTCGCCGATGTCAGTTCATCGCAGGTCTCCTACTCGTTCTTGCGGGGATCTTTCTTCAAAATCAACTTTTCAGTCGATGGTCTTATAAAATGATGGGACTCAAAGTTCTTTCCCCCGCCCAAATCACTCTCTTGATCGTGATGAGACTACTGGTCATCGGATCGGGGGTAATTGTTGTCATCCTCGTCTTTACCGCCGATCTCTTCCACCTCGACCCCACCCCCGGATGGACGGAATCCCGTTTTATCCAACTCGCCGCCGGAATCGCCCTCATCGCCTCCGGTTTCGTCTCCCATCATACCTCCCTCCTCCGTTGGCAGCTGCGCCGTCTCTTTGATTAATCCCGTTGCCGCAAAGTCGTTCCCCTCCACCTAGAGGGAGTCACCCTTCACGAGGAGCAACGAAAACACAAAGTCAAATCTTCTTCAAAAATCGAATCATACTTTTCTCAGAGGGAGTCAGACCCGCTTTTTCAATCGCTTTTAAAACACGCTCTTGATTCATGATCACCCGGTGCTTGGTATAGAGCTGATAGTCTTCCCGTTGCCGCTCGGGAGTGAGATTGATCGTTCCTAAGTTCGCACCGGCCTCTAAGGCAAGCCGATAGCCCTCTTCATGAACAATATTAAAGGCACTGACCGCAGGAATAATGCGATCTGGATTCTGTAAACGCAAAATCGCCACTGAATTCAACGCCTCGACTCCGGACATCACTCCCGCCCCCTCATACGGAGTGTTCTCCCCCGGAATAAAAGGACTCACACTCGTCCCTCGTAAAGGGAGTCGATGAAGAAGATTTAACGTTTCTAGAAAGTGTTCCTTTGTCTGATCCGGAAGCCCAGCAATAAAACCGGAAGAGACCTGCCATCCGGTAGTCGCAAGATAGTGAATCGCCTCAATTCTTTTTGCCAAAGTACCGGGTGCATGAATCGCCTTAAAATGAGCCTCATTTCCGGATTCAATTTTGATAATATAATATTCTCCCCCTGCCTCGCGGAGCTGGTCATAATCTTTGCTCTCTAATGTTCCCAAGCAAAGACTAATTCCCAACCGACTCTCTTTTTTAATCCGGCGAACCAGCGGCAGGATCGTTTCGCGGACGGCAACGACATCCTCGCCTGTTTGAAAATTAATATCGCGAACGGAGGCAGGAAGAATCGATTGAAGATGATCGAAAATTTCATCCGAATTCATTCGATATCGATCCAATTTCTGATTATCGCGCCTCATTCCACAGTAGTCACAATTTTGACGGCAGAAATTCGAAACCTCAATCACCCCACGGATAAAAACCTCCTTGCCAAAAACGGCATCACGCAGCTCTCCCGCCTCCTGCCAAAGTCGTTTCTGAAGAGTGCCCGTCGCTAAAAGTAATTCCTCGACCCGATACTGATTGAAAAGGGAACTCACCCGATTCTCCCTCCATTGATCAACACAAGCCCGACCACGATGAAACCGGCTCCGGCCCATTGAAAGAGAGACATCGGCTCGTGATAGAAGGCCCAGAGCGAGAGCTGTAAAACCAAAAAGCCGAGACCGACGGAGAGCGCAAAAATTCCGGAGGCCGACCCCTGCTTTAAAGCTAAAGTGATCGAGACCGGCCCGAGAAATCCGATGAGATTTCCCAGTGCAAACCAGATCCACGTTTGCGTGGAGCCAGAGGAAAAGAGGGCCGCTTTTTTAAAGCAGAGATTGGCCCCGACAAAGCCCAGAATATTCAGAACAATCAAAAAAATGAGGTACACTTGCTCATTGCTATGATTTTTTTTGTAAATTGCACGTATGAAATGAGAAATCCCTGGGAGAATGGGGTCAGGCACCCCAGCGGAGCGGCCTTACGCCTTTTGGATGTTGTTAAAAAGCATCCTGAAGCTGTCATGGCTTGATCAGTAAAAATTCAAAATCACAATTATCAGCCTGGACTGTTCCTTAATAACGAATCGAATATTGACCCATTCTTCTCCCCCCTGGAGGGACAGTTGCTTCGTGTGAGAGAAATTAACTCCGCTCCCATCGGAACTTTCGTTCCGATTCATTGATCTTCTGATCGTTAATACTGGCAAATCGACGGGCCATATAGCCAAGGGCATCAAATTCCCAATTCTCATTTCCGTGACTACGCCACCATTGACCCTCATGATCATGCCACTCGTATTCGAAACGAACCGCAATCCGGTTCTCGGTAAAGGCCCAAAGAGTTTTCTTCAGGCGATACTCCTGTTCACGCTCCCACTTAGCTTTTAGAAATTCAACGACGGCGGCTCGTCCATTGATAAAAAGATCACGATTTCGCCATTCCGTCTCCTCGGTATAGGCAAGAGCGACCCGCTCTGGATTTCGACTGTTCCAGGCCTCTTCAGCCATTTGAACTTTTTGCTTTGCCGTCTCCTCCGTGAAAGGAGGCAGTGGAGGACGTGGATTCATATCAGTTTCTTTCGGGTTAATGGTTATTCAAAAATTCATGAGAAGTGAAAAAATAATCCGCGTTCATCAGTGTCCATCCGTGGTTAAATTTATTGTGCTTTGTCGCCCCTCGTTTCTTACAGTAATCGCTTCGCCTGCTCTCGAGCCGCGTGAATCGGCCAGAGGTCACAAAAGTTTTGTGATTCAACGAGCGCTCCTTCAAAAAGGAGATAGAGGGTTGTTCCGAGGCTTTTACCACGAGCCGCCCTCCCTCCGTTCGCCGCTTGATGGGCGATCGCTAACTCCTGAAAGCGTTGATGAACTCCTAATTTGTGAGATTTAACTTCCGCTCTCATGAGAGAATTTGCATCAGGCGTTTCCGCCATGATATTGATAAAAGCACAGCCACGAAAACGAGACTCCCTCAACCACTGCTCAAGAAAGTCGTAACTCGCGAGCAACTGCGTCGCAGGGGTTCTCTTGGGTTGAAGAGCGGCCTCAAACCACTCACTCCAAACGGCATGACGTCCCTGAAGCCAACAAACCCCTAATTCCTCCTTCGACTTAAAGTGAGAATAGAAAGTTCCCTTGGCAATTCCTACCTCCGTGAGAATCTGCTGAATCCCCGTGGCGACAAATCCCTGTTCATAAAATAAACGGGAAGCGACACGGATCAACTCTTGCCGCGTACTCGGAGGGGGTGCCTTCATCAGAAACAACCAATACGACCGACTGGTCGGTATGTCAAGATCTCTTTTTGAATAAAATAAAATGCCAGCTTTCAAAACCGGAACAAAAGAAAGAAAAAGGGAAGGAGTGAAAAGGTCTCTACTGCTGCCTTAAAATACATCTCACACCAAGCCACGAAAACACAAAGTTCAATTCAAATTTCGAATTCAATACATAAAAAACGGCAAATCCCACAGTCATTCTACAGAAATAATTTAGACCGTGAACAACCCCTTTCATTTCTTTGTGTTTTTGTGACTTCGTGTGAGACTGCTTTAAATCTTTTCCCCACCTGCCATCATCCTCTCAAAGCAGTCTCTATTGGGAACACGATGCGAAGGAAAACAAAGATCGACATCTTCCCACAAGCTTAGAAAGTTCAGCGGTGCTGACTCCTCAAATCCTCTACGTCGCTGACGACTTCGGACTTTCCTCCGAAGTGAATGACTCGATTTTACATGCACACACTGATGGGGTCTTAACCTCCGCCGCCCTGATGCTCGGTCAAGAAGGAAGCGATGAGGCGATCTCCCTTGCAAAATCTCATCCCGATCTCGAACTGGGGCTTCATTTTCATTTTTGTGATTCAAAACCGACGACCCGCAAAAGTTGGCCTTGGGGAGCTCATCCCGCCTCTCTCGGATTTCGTCTCGGATTCCAGCCAAAATCCCTCGCTCTCATTGAGGAGGAGATCGATCATCAATGGACCTTGTTTAAAGAGTCCGGACGGAATCCGGCCTTCATCAACGTCCACCATCATCTTCACGCTCACCCTTGGATCAGTAAACGGATCGGTGATTATTTAATCAAAAAGAACTTTCAAGGATGGGTTCGTGGAGGGGTTCCCCATTTTTTCTCCCCTGTTTCCCCGATCAAACAAAAAATCGCTCGATCCCTATCCAATCAGATTCTCAAAAAAATTCCGTTTTTCTCCCCGCGCACCCTCTGGGGGATCGATCGAACCTTTCAAATGAATCCTCAAGAAATTCGACCGCTGATTGCGACATTGACGGAAGGGATTCATGAATTTATTTTTCACCCTCGTAGCTTACAAGATCCAGAGACCCAATGCTTAATTCATTTAAAACAATCGCTCTAAAAATCCTCCCGCTCGGAGCGCTCCTTCTCACGATCGGGTGCGTTCACACTCCTCCGGAGCGGATTTCTGAACGCCGCTTTGATTTTCAAAGAGATGCTTTCGGTTTCTCCAATGAAACCGTTTGGACCTACGACGAAAATGGCAATCCAAGCACGCAACGAGAAAGCTCAAAGATTCAAGGGGAACACTATTCCCGCCGCTGTTTTGTAGTTTCCCGTGGGGCTGTTCAATTTTGGAAATTTGCTCGGTTTGAGCCGGCCGCCGAGAAACTTTCGGATAGGGCCCTTGCTGAACGGATTCGAGAGCTTGCTCGCATTGATGTCTGGAAGGCTCCGTTTCCCAAAGAAAAGCGGATTGTGTTTCCCGGATACTCCTCGCTGCGCTCGATCAGTTCTGCACATCCGAAAGTTTTCCAAGCAAACATGGGACTCGGGTGGCCCGTTTATTGTCGGGTGGCGAATATGCCGATGATCTTTCCTCCCACACGCTCGGGACAGGCCGATCTTTTTCAACAAATCGTGACCGATTTAAATTTCGGATATCCGACGATTGCGTGGCTCGTCGATTTTCCAAAGCTTAAAATCAATCATGCGGTCACCATTTATGCGTTAGAGAAAAATGAGAAGAACAAAGCGACCTTTTTGGTTTATGATCCCAACGATCACCTCACCCCCAAACGACTTTCTTTTGATCATGCGAAACGAACTTTTTCATTTCAAAAAACTTTTTATTACAAAGGTGGAGAACTCGATCTTCGTCCCCTTTATCGGAGCCCCTTTCAGTGAGCCGAAGAACGGTCATTACCGGAATGGGGATCTCCACTCCCTTTGGGGGTAAAACAGTCGAAGCCGATTGGCTTCAACTCGTGGCAGGGAATTGCGCTCGTCAAAAAGTCGATTTCTTTGATGTCTCTCAATCCCGATGCCAAGAGGCGGCCTTCTCAACAAGTTTTTACTCCACTCCCCATCCGATAAGAGCGATCGAACTCGCGACGCACGCTCTTCACCAGGCGCTTCTGCAAGCGAATCTCCTGGATCAAAATCAAAAGGTCATCGATTCACAGATCCCTTTTTCTGTCAGCACCACCGCTGGGGCGATGGCGATGGGAGAGAAGTTCCTCCGCGATATCCTCAACCATAAGCGTCGCGGTCTTTTAAAAACAGTCCATGCTTATCAAGGTCAACAACAGGTCTTAACGCTTCAACAAAAATTCGGGATCCAGGGAAGATCTCATATCGTTTGTAATGCCTGCGCAAGCGGAGCGAATGCGATTGGGCACGGTCATCAGTGGATTCAGGCCGGATGGGCGGACTGCGTGATCGTCGGAGGATTCGAGGCTCTCACGGAGTTATTATTTTACGGGTTCGACTGTCTCCAATCGTTAGCTCCTGATTCCTGTAAGCCGTTCGACACCCAGCGCAACGGTTTGATGCTTGGCGAAGGGGCGGGATTTTTAGTCCTCGAGGAGGAAGCTCACGCACTTCGTCGCGGGGCTTCGATTCTTGGGGTCATCGCTGGGTATGGACAGAGAACCGATACCCATCATCTCACTCAACCGCACCCTGAAGGAATCGCCCTCGCTCAAGCGATTCAAGAGGCCCTTCTCGAATCCCAAATCGCTCCGGAAGAGATCGGCTATTTGAATTCCCACGGAACAGGAACCCCGATGAACGATGGCGCTGAGGCTCACTCCTATCGGAGTGCCTTCGGCTCCGCCCTTCCCAAAATCCAAGTCAGCTCGACAAAAGCGATGACCGGACATACCCTCGGAGCGGCAGGGGTGATTGAAGCGATTTTCGCACTCCTCGCCCTTCGCGACGGCCAGGCTCCTCCTCAAATCAATTGCCCTCATCCTCTTCCAGAATTGGAAAACTCTTTAGTTCTCAGCCCTCGTCCCATTCAAAACTGGAAAGCGACGATGAGCGTTAATTTAGGCTTCGGAGGATCGAACGCCGCTTTGATCTTCTCGAAATTCGAGAAATCCCCGGAGCGATCAAAATGATGCTCAATCTTGATCTCACCGCTTACGGAGTTGTTTCTCCCGGTGGCCACTCCTTAGCGGCGATCGAACAGAAATCATCCTGGCCCACGCATTCTCTTCCCCGTTTGATTCAAAAAAACAAGCCAACCGCAATTCATCCCGTCGATCTTTCCTCGCTCTCCCATTGGCAAAAGCAGTCTCGTCTGCGACGGGCAACCCCTCTCACTTACTTTCTCGTGGAGGCGGTCGACCAATGCCTCAAGGGAATCGAAAATCGAGAACGGCTCGGACTCATCGTCGTTCACTTTACTGGAACGATCACTTATAGCCGTCGATTTTATCAAGAGATCGTCGAGCAAAGTCCACGGATGGCCAGTCCGATGATGTTCCCTGAAACGGTCTTTAACTCCCCCGCAAGTCACGTGGTCGCTCAACACAAAATCGGAGGTCCCGTTTATTCCCTGCTTGGCGATGAAACCGCCTGGCTCTCCGCCTTGGAAACCGCGGCCCTTTGGTTGCAACTCAACAAAGCCGACCAGGTGATTGTTGCAGCAGCCTACGAAATCGATGCGATCTCCGTCGAGGCCTATCACGCCGCAGGCTGGATCCGCAAAGGAATGATACCGACAGAAGGGGCCGCCGCCCTCCTCCTACAAAAAGCGACTCCCCTTTCCTCTCGAATGATCCTTGAAACGAACCAAGGATTTTTGTATCAAACGAAAGAGGATTTTTCGATTGCGAAGCGAGAGATCGAGCAACACATCGGAAAACCGCTTCCACAACCGCTCCCCCTTTGGAATCCCTGGACCTCCTCAAAAACAACCCCTCCGACCCCCCACGGATTTGGACTCTCCGCGGGCTGGGAAACGATCCGATCCCTTCACCTCTCTGGAAAACAGCTGCTTCCGATTTTAGGAGCCAATCATCAAGGGGGCTTTCTTCGTCTTCAAGGGGAACCCTCTTCGATCGATGAATAGAACTCCCGACTTTTCACTCCTGTCCCAAATAGCGGCAGTTTCGAGAGGAAAAATACGCCAAGCTTAAAAAATTCGATTTAATCCGCTTAAATTCGTGTCTGCCCCTTACTCTTACTGGGGTTCTTGTCCTTCGTCGTTTAAAAATGACATTAAAACTCATCGGTGTTCCCCTGTCTTTAAAAAAGCCTTCCTAAAATAGCGTTTAAATCTCGCAGGATGAGCGCGTAGCGTTCATCTTTGCGGGGGTTCTTTGGAGTTAAAAAAGAGCTGAAAACGCCATGGAAGACCGAAAATATTTAACTATA
>CAMAQI010000012.1 GCA_945860255.1 Methylacidiphilum caldifontis | reverse complement strand
GCTCTATTTCCTACGAGGGAGATTTCTGTTTTGGGGTTTTTCCAGAGATTCACTCCTCTTTTCACGATCAACAGACGGAACGTTGGCGAGAACGGGCACGAGTCCATGAGGCATTAACGATGATGGGAGAGCTTCGCTCCTCCTGTAGTGAAAGTGAGTTTTGTCGTCGTGTCGAAAAAGCTCAAGAGTATATTCGTTCGGGGGATATTTATCAGGTCAATCTTTCGCATCGATTTGAAGCCCCCTGGTCGGGGAATCCTTATACTCTTTTTGAAGCGCTTATGCAACGAAGTCCTGCTCCCGGATCGGCCTTTCTTGATTTTGGAGAACAAAAGATTTTATCCTCTTCGCCTGAGCTTTTTTTAAAGATTCAGGGACGTCATATCGTGACTCGTCCCATTAAAGGGACACGTCCTCGGGATCGCGATCCGATTCGTGATGGTCAATTGGCATACGAACTCATTGCGGATCCTAAAGAGCTTGCGGAATTGATCATGATTACCGATCTCGAACGAAATGATCTTGGACAAATCTGTGATTACGGAAGTGTTCAGGTCACCGATTTGATTAAATTAGAAAAGTACCCTCAAGTTTATCATTTAGTTTCTACTGTCGAAGGGGATTTACGCCCTGAGATCGATGTCGTTGAAGCGGTGAAGGCCTGTTTTCCCGGAGGGTCGATTACTGGAGCTCCGAAAAAACGAGCTCGCGAAATTATTCAAGAACTTGAGGGACTCGATCGTGGGATTTACACGGGAGCCATCGGTTATTTCGCTTTTAACGGAGATGTTTCATTGAGTATGGCGATCCGAACGATGTTTGTTGAACCGGAGTCGGTTCATTTTCATGTGGGGAGTGGAATCACGATTGATTCCGTTCCAGAGCGTGAATATCAAGAGACCTTACATAAAGCCAGCGGAATGAAATGGGCCCTGGAGATGCATGAGGCACAGTCATCACTCCTCAAGTATGAGGTCGGAGGAGCATGAAAAAAGAGATTCCGATTTTTGCTCCATGGCTTGGTGTTTTTGAAACCTTAAAAGTGATTAACGGTGAGATCCAATTTTTTAAAGAGCATTTTCAGTCCCTCAAAGAGTCTTCACGGGTACTTGGATTAAAAGTCCCGACGGAGAAGCGATTACTCAAAGTGAAGCTCCCTCTTCAAAACGGTCGACTGCGATGGATCGTCGATACTCAGGGCTTTCGATTTTTCTTTCAAGAAGAGAAGCCGAACAAGAGATCCTCTTTTGTTTTAGGGGTCTCCCTCGTTCGTTTGGGCTGTCATAACTGGGACGCTCGTTATAAAACGGTTAGCTACTTAAGTCACTGGCAAGCACGTCAAGAGTCCGAGAATTTCGATGAAGTCGTTCTTTTGAATGAATGGGATCAGATTGCCTCGGTATCGATGGGGAATATTTTTTGGGTCAAAGAGGGGATCGTTTATACTCCCAGTGTCGATTGTGGCTGTCGTTCAGGAGTGGTGCGAAATTGGGTAAAGAAACAAGTTCGTGTGAAAGAGGGGCGATTTGGACTCGATCAATTGGGGATTGCCGATGAGATTTTTATAACGAATAGCATGATGGGAGTTCAATCCGTGAATCGATTTTTAAGTCGAAATTTTAAATTAAGAAAGATCGTGAGAACTCTTCAACAAGAGTGGAAGCGTACTTTAAAAATCTAAATACATTTTGTGAGGGTTTTTTTTCAGGATATTTAGGAAAAAGTATTCAGCCTCTTTTTGAGACCCATCGGCCCGGTGACCGATCGAGGGATGGATTCTAAGCCCGTACCACCCCCTTTTCTCATGATAGACTTTTTGGAGGAGATAGGCATGGGAGGCGTAGGGGTTAATCGTATCGTAGAGTGATTGGATTAAAAATAGAGGGGGCAGAGTCTCTTGAACCTGTGCAATCTTTAAAATCGAAGGATCTTTTTTCGGGTCGGTCGAGGAGATCATGGCGGAATAAACATCATCTTTATACCCTCTTCGTAAATCGCTTTCTGACATCACCCGGATATCGACTTGAGGAGTCATAACGTACATCCCATCGCATTGACCTAAAATACCGTGATAAAGTGCAGCAAAACCACCGAGCGAACCGCCGATGGTGAACCAATTGGAGTAATTCCTTTCCTGACAAATCTTTTGAATAAGCTCTTGAATTGGATTTACTAAGAAAGGATCACCATCTAGGCCCCAAAAACCACAAGACCATTGTTGGCTTCCAAAATTATCAAAGGGGGCGAGAACGTCAAAGCAGGAAAGGGGCTTAAGGTGATCGAAATATTGATTGCCATTCCATGGATGAAAACTGACGACCAGTCCCATGCTTTGATGACTTGCAGGAATAAATGCGTATAAAATCCGTTTTCCATGGGATTGAAATACATGGTTATAATTACTTTTGATAATTATTTTCTCTTCATCTGAAATCGAAATGGGTCGATTTTTTTTGAATTTTTCTTCAATTTCCTGAACATGATTACCAAAAAGCAAATGGGAGCTCCACCGGCCTAAGGGAACTTGAGTTTCAATTTTTTTGATATAGGAATCAACGCTCCACTTTTCTCGTTTACGAAAAATTTTCTTTAAAAATCGGTTTATTTTTAGGAAGAGTAAGTTCAAATCTTTGATCGGTAGGGTTGGTTTAAATCGAAGGGCTCTGACTTTAAGTCAGAAGATGAGTAATGTAAATCAGAGCCGACCCTAATTCTATGTAAGATGATGTCCTACAAGATTTCTGTTCAAAGAGTCGACAGGACGAGTAGAAGGGGGTAAAAGGGAGAATGGGTTTCAACTTTTTTAATAAAGGGGAGAAAATTGAGAGATTCGTTGCTCGTATTCAAGTTCAATCTCTGGGATTAAAAATTGCGCTTTTATTGGCATGGTTTTTATTGATTTCCATCATTGATATTTTGACTGGGGCTAATTATACCTTTTTTATCTTTCATCTATTTCCGATAGCACTTTCGGTTTGGATTTTAGATTTAAAATCATCCTATTTTTTTATCCTATTTGCAGTGGTTTTGACTGTTTCCATTGATTATCTAATGGGATGTCCGACTGATCGGTTGTTGATCTTTAGATGGAATGGATGGACGACAATTTTCATGTTTTTTATTGCTGTCAATCTTCTCGCTATATTAAAGCGTCTCTTTGCTAATTTAGAGTCTATTGTGATTGAGCGTACTGAATCATTAAATAATGAAACTAAACAAAGAATTCAGCTCCAAGAAGAGGTTTTAAGTATTTCAGAGAGTGAGAGACAACGGATTGCTAGCGATTTACATGATGTCGTTTGTCAGTTTCTGACCGGAATCTCGTTGAAGATGAAAGCCCTTGAGGTTGAACTCCAAGATTTAAAGCTTCCGCAGTTCGAGGTTGCAGCAAGAATTTCAAAAAGGATGGTTCAAGCGATCGATTTAACCCGAAATTGTGCGGAAGGACTCTTTCCTATCGAGCTGTTATCCCATAATTTATCTGATATTATTCATAAAGTTGTGAAATCGATCGGAAAAAGGGAGGAACTGATTTTTCGATGTGAGTTAGATGAAAACGTAATCATCCAATCGGAGGCTGTTTTATTAGAACTCTATCACATCACGCAGGAAACTATTATCAATATTGTTAAATATGCAAAGGCGAACGAGGTATTTATTCGTTTACATGAACATGAGGGATGGGTGCGAATGGAGATTGAAGATAATGGAGTCGGATTTTTAGAAAGTGATGTACAATCCGGTATAGGATTAAAGGTCATGAAATATCGGGCGAATAAAATTGGAGCCGTTCTTCAGTTGAATCCAGCGGAATCCTCCGGAACAATCATGACCTGCCTTTGGAAGGCGGGAGCATGAAAATCAACACCAAAATTTTTCTCGTCGATGATCATTCGTTAGTTCGCGATGGTTTGAAGTTGCTGATCCATAAATATCCCGGTTTTGAGGTATGTGGGGAGGCAGAGGATAGTTCGCAAGCCCTTGAAGGAATTCATCAAAACAATCCTGACTTAGTGATAGTCGATCTTTTTTTAAAGAAAGGTTTTTCTGGTCTCGAACTCATTAAAGATCTTCGAGTGCAATTCCCCTCATTACGATTGATCGTCGTGAGTATGTATGAAGAGAGTCTCTATGGGGTAAGGGCATTGAAGGCGGGAGCTCATGGTTATGTCATGAAAAAAGAAAGTAGTCAGAAAATCATGGATGCCATTCACCGTGTAATGCAAGGGGGAGTTTATATCAGTGATTCACTCGCAGGGTCACTTGTCTCAGGAGTTCAGAGATCTCCTCAAGGAATAAATGATAGTTTTACTGAGATTTTAAGTGATCGTGAAATGGAGGTTTTTCAGTATTTAGGTCACGGTAAGACCACGATCCAAATATCAGAGACGATGGGACTCAGTCAGAAGACGGTCCATTCTTACTGCTCCCGAATTAAGGAAAAATTAAATCTCTCTAACTATAATGAACTTCTTCGAGAATCGGTCAAATGCGTTGAAATAAATAAATGACTGATATCACTCATATAATATTAGGTTGACGAATGCCCCCTGTTACAACCATGATAGCGTAAATTTATGAATTACCCAAGAAAAACTAAGATTATTGTGACCCTAGGACCTGCGACTTCCGAACCGGAAATGATTAAGAAACTGATGTTAGCCGGAGTGAATGTCTTCCGTTTTAATATGTCCCATGCTCCCCATGATTGGGTTCATCGCGTGACAAAATCAATCCGTGGTTTTTCCGACGAGCTTTCCAATC
The DNA here is from genome assembly GCA_945860255.1 of Methylacidiphilum caldifontis. Taxonomy (GTDB): domain Bacteria; phylum Verrucomicrobiota; class Verrucomicrobiia; order Methylacidiphilales; family CAMAQI01; genus CAMAQI01. The sequence continues at coordinate 21,507 of CAMAQI010000012.1, read as the reverse complement.
CTGTGGCAATTCTTCTTGATACTCAAGGACCTGCGATTCGAACAGGAGATCTCCCCGCGAAGCTTGATCTAAAGCCTGGCGATGTCTTTACCTTTACGGTCCGCGGAGAAAAAAGTGAAGAGGCTTATTCGGTTGATGTGAATTATGATGATCTCGTGAATGACATCAATGTGGGAGATACCGTTCTCGTTGATAACGGCGTTATTCAAATGAAGGTTTTGAGCAAAGAGGCTCATAAATTAAAATGCGAAGTATTGACTCCTGGTCTATTAGGAAGTCGTAAGCATATCAATCTTCCGGGAGTGAAGGTCAATCTTCCTGCCTTAACTGAAAAAGATCTTCGCGATGTTCAATGTGGCGTTGAAGTTGGAGCCGATTGGATCGCCCTTTCTTTTGTTCGTGAAGGACGTGACGTTCAAATTCTTCGTGAATTGCTCAAATCAAAAAATGCCTCACATATTAAAATCGTTGCCAAAGTTGAAGATCAACTGGCCGTAAAGAATATCGATGAAATTGTCGAGGCTGCGGATACCGTTATGGTCGCCCGAGGAGATCTCGGAATCGAATGTCCTTACGAAGAACTCCCGATCATTCAACGACGTATCGTGAAACGTTGTCTTCAACGCGGTAAGCCCGTCATCGTGGCGACGCACATGCTTGAAAGTATGATTTCGAATCCTATTCCGACCCGTGCTGAGATCACCGACGTAGCGAATGCCGTTTATGAAGAGGCTGATTGTATTATGCTTTCTGGGGAAACAACGGTCGGAAAATATCCCGTTCAATGCGTTGAGGTCATGAATAAAGTGGCTTGTCGTATCGAACGAAGTGGGAATGTCGGATTTCACGAGTCAGTTCAACTACACAGTGATCGTGACCGCGTTGCAGCCTCTGCCGTTCATTTGGCAGACGAAACTCGCGCTCATGGAGTTTGTGTTTTTACCCGAAGCGGTGCTCTCGCAGGAATGATTGCGGCACTTCGTCCGGAAGTTTCTCCGATCTATGCTTTTGCCGAAAGCAAAGAACTTTGTCAGCAAATGTGTCTCCTCTTTGGCGTTATCCCGATTCAGATCGATTTTGGAACAGATCCGAAGGAGACAACGGAACGTGCCGAAGCGGCACTTCGTCACCGTGGATTAACCCCTCCTGGGACCAAAATGGTTTTTGTCGCTGATCATCGCTTAGTCGATCATGCGGTCGAAACGATGCAATTGCGGGTTTTTTAACGATTCATTAACATGTCAAGAGAGTTCAAGGGTTGGACAATTCTGATCACAGGGGCCTCTGCTGGTCTTGGACGGGAATTCGCTCGTCAATGGGCACGTGAGGCCGGGCGATTGGTTTTAGTCGCTCGTCGATTGGATCGCTTGGAGCAGGTTAAAGAGGATCTACTTTCGATTAATTCGACCCTTCAAGTGGATCTCTTAAATTACGATATCAGCGTTCCTGATGAGATGGTTCGATTGATGAATTGGTGTGAATCGAATCAGATTCATGCCGATCTTTTAGTCAATAATGCCGGTCTCGGAGACTATGGAGTTTATGAACTGACGGACTGGCAGAAACTGGATCAGATGTTGATGGTCAATATCGTTGCTCTTTCGGCACTTACTCGCTATTTTCTTCCTGAGATGATTCGTCGCAAGAAGGGGGCGATTGCCAACATCAGTTCGATCGCAAGCTTTGTTCCGATCCCTACCTTTGCCGTCTATGCGGCGACGAAGGCCTATGTGACCAGTTTTTCCGAGGCTCTCTCCCTAGAATTAGAGGGGACAGGGGTCACGGTTACCGCTATTTGTCCAGGACCGATCCCGACGGAGTTTGGCTCCGTAGCCGAAAGAGCCGGAAAAACAAAGCCGTTGGCCTCTCCTCCGTGGTTTCAAATCACGGCCTCCCAAGCGGTTCGCGAATCCATTCTTGCTATCCGAAGGGGGAAGCCCTGTTTTGTTCCTGGGTGGATTGTTCGATGCGTGGCAACGCTGATGAGCGGCTGTCCGACGATATTGATGCGTTGGATTGGAAAAAGGTTTGGAAAATTCCCAGATAAAGCCCAGAGTCAACGCAACGCTGTCCGCGTTGATTGATGAAGATCTCTTTAAAAGAAAATGTAGCGGTTCGTTCTCCCAATTGGCTCGGGGATGCCGTGATTTGCATGCCTGCAGTTCGAAATCTCAAAAGATTTTTGGGAGATCGTCCTCTCACCGTCATTACCTCTCAAAAACTTCACGGTCTTTGGAGTCATTGTGCCTTTGTGGATCGTATTATTTCGTTGGATGACTCAAAAAAACTCCTCTCTTCGACGCGACAAATCCGTCAGGAGAAGATCGATTCTATTTTCCTTTTTCCGAATTCACTTCGTGTTGCGAGCGAGGCTTTTATGGCAAGAATTCCCCAACGAATTGGGAAAAAGGGACATACCCGTCGATTTCTCCTCACCCACCTTTGTACTCCTGTCATTTTCGATGGGGATAATGTTCATCAAAAATATGACTATATTGAGATGGTGCGCCAAGCGACTGGGGAGAGTGATGATACTTTGCCGATTATTTTAAAAGAGCCTCTCAAAAAAAGAGAATCAGAGATTGCGATCTTTCCGGGGGCCGAGTATGGATCTGCTAAACGTTGGATTGCGGAGCGATTTATCCAGACGGCACAACTCCTTCAAAAGGAGACAGGGGCGCAGATTCGATTTTATGGAGCTGAAAAAGATCGTGAGATTTGTGAGGAGCTCTCTCTGCAAGTGCCAGGGAGTCAATCGTTTGCAGGAAAGACCTCTTTAGCGGAGTTAATCCAAGTGATTAAATCGGTCCGTTTAGTCATCGGAAATGATAGCGGCGCAATGCATTTGGCTGCGCTCTTACGCACACCCGCCGTGGCTCTCTTCGGCTCTACCGAACCACGCCTCACAGGGCCGATGAGTGATTCCGTGATTGTCCTCAGAAAGCATGTCGTCTGTAGCCCTTGCTTCCTGCGTGAGTGCCCCCTCGATTTCAGCTGCATGAAGAAAATAACTGTCGAAGAGGTTCTCGCTTCCTGTCGCTTGGCCATGAACCAATGAATATATCCCCCCAGAGAACGAAAAACCCCGTTCCTACTTTCGTAAGAACGGGGTTTTAAAAGAACCAATCAATAGGTCAGAGTAACTCAACTCAACTTCGCTAAAGCGGCCTTCACGAGCTCGAAGTTCGGGAGGTCTTTAGGAGTTGCGGTCTGCTCGCTATAAACAATGACTCCTGCTTTATCGATCACAAATGCAGCACGGGCTGAGGTATCCCCGATTCCGGCTAAATTCGGAAATACGACATTGTAGGCTTGGGTCGTTGTTTTGTTCAAATCGCTCAAGAGAGGAATCGTAATTTTTTCTTTGAGAGCCCATGCCTCTTGGGCAAAGGGACTATCAACACTGATCGCAATCACTTCGGCATTCAGACCTTGGTAGGCACTGAGTCCGGAAGAGATATCGCAAAGTTCTTCCGTACAAACACCGGTGAAGGCGAGGGGAACGAACAAAAGAACGACGTTCTTTTTACCAGCGAAGTCGGTGAGCTTGACATCAACGAGTCCTTCGGCGTTTTTTTGTTTTAAAATAAACTCAGGGGCTTTTGTTCCAATTGCAAGTGGCATAGAGACTCCTTTTTTTAGTTTAATTAGGCTTTCGCAGCAACTTCAGCGCGATCTTTCATCGCTGCTTTGCGGCTCAATTTACAACGACCTTTCTCGTCGACACCGATGACTTTAACCCAGATCTCTTCGCCTACTTTAACAACGTCCTCTGTTTTGTTGACGCGTGTTTCAGAAAGTTCGGAGATATGAACTAATCCATCTTGTCCTGGCAAGACTTCGACAAAGGCACCAAATTCTTTGATCGTGACAACTCGTCCGCGATAGGTTTTACCCATCTCGATTTCACCGGTCATTCCACCAATCTTCTCTTTCGCAAGGGCCATTCCTTCCGGATTGGCACAATAGATACGAACGGTTCCATCATCACTGATGTTGATCTCGGCTCCTGTTTCAGCAACTAATCCCTTGATCGTTTTGCCTCCGGGTCCAATCACAAGTCCGATTTTATCTGGATTGATTTTGATTGTTTCGATACGAGGAGCATGTTGTGAGAGTTCAGCGCGAGGTTTCGGCATGACACTTTCCATATAGTCGAGGATTTTTGAGCGAGAAACGCTGTTCTTCGCAATCGACTCTTTCATCAACGCCATTGAAATTCCAGGGAGTTTAAGATCGAGTTGGAATCCCGTGATTCCGGCACGTGTTCCACAGATTTTGAAATCCATATCTCCGAAATGATCTTCACTTCCGATGATATCCGTGAGAAGACTATAACGTTTCATGGTATTGCCTTCGATTTCAGTCACCATTCCAACAGAAATACCGGCAACAGGAGCCGAAATCGGCACCCCTGCATCCATTAACGCTAAGCAACCGCCACAAACAGAGGCCATCGAAGTGGAACCGTTGGATTCCATGATCTCCGAAGAGATACGAATCGCGTAAGGGAACTCCTTTTCGGAAGGAATCACAGGAAGGAGAGAGCGTTCTGCCAAGGCTCCATGTCCGATCTCGCGACGATTAAGTCCGCCGACACGTCCTGTTTCACCAACACTGAATGGTGGGAAGTTGTAATGGAGGATAAACCGTTTTGTTTGATCTCCACCGGTGTACCCATCCAAATCTTGTGCTTCATCTGTTGAGGCCAGAGTGGTGAAGCAAAGGGCTTGAGTTTCGCCACGAGCGAAGAGCGCCGATCCGTGAACACGAGGAATGAGTCCTGTTTCTCCGGTTAATTGACGGAGTTCATCGATTCCACGACCATCACAACGTTTATTGAGATCGAGGATACTACGACGAAAAGCCTTCTTTTGGAGGTAATCGAAAGCAGAGCTGATTTGGAATCCAGTCGCTGCCGGATTTTTCTCTAAAATCTTTGCTTTGACCTCTTCTTTAAGGGCTCCGACTGCTTTGGAGCGTTCGACCTTACTTGGTTTGTAGAGAGCTGTTTCGATACGATCTCCGGCAACATTGTAAGCGATTTCAAGAAGTTCTTGAGGGACGGTGAAAAGGGGAACTTCACGTTTGGCTTTTCCCACTTTCGCGGCGAGCTCTTTTTGAAGACGGATGACGACTTGAATTTCTTTTTGAGCAAATTCGAGAGCCAAATTAAAATCAGCCTCTGGAATTTCGATCGCACTTCCTTCGATCATGATCGTATCATTTTCAGATCCGACATAAACGAGGTCGATATCACTGAGCCCCATTTGGGCATGTGTCGGATTGGCGATAAATACACCATCCACACGACCCACACGGATTGCTCCGATCGGCCCACCGAAAGGAATATCCGAGACCATCAAAGCCGCAGAGGCTCCATTGATGCTCAAGATATCAGGATCATTTTGACCATCTGCAGAGAGAAGAGTCGTAATGATTTGTGTGTCGTAGAGGTAACCCGCAGGGAAGAGGGGACGCAATGGACGATCGGTCATTCGGCATGTGAGAATCTCTTTTTCGGAAGGACGGCCTTCTCGTTTGAAATAACCACCAGGGAATCGTCCGACAGCTGCGGGACGTTCACGATATTCCACAGTGAGGGGGAAGAAATCTTGACCCTCTTTAATGGAGGTTGCAGAGACTGCAGTCACGATCACCATCGTGTCACCGTAGCGAACGGTAACCGCACCGTCAGCGAGTTTGGCGAGTTTGCCAGATTGAAATTCGATGTTATTTGCACCAAAGGGGGCAGAAACAGTAGTAGCTTGACTTGACATATTTTATTTCCTTTTTCTTTTTTCAGCGAATCTAAAAAAAGAGTGTTTTTCCTGAGGAAAAACGATTTTTTGTTTTCTTTTATTTAAATAATCGAGAGAGAAGAGTCTGAAAAACAGAATTCAGAATCATGGAGGGACGACACTTGTTAAAATAAACAAGATTATTCACATTCTCGTGAAATTCCTGATTGAAGGAATCATCACAATACCGAAATCGTTTTTTCTCTTGAAAATCAACTATTTGGCTTTTCGTGATCATTCTAAGATTGAGAAAGAGCATCACGAAAAATAGTGAAACGACTATTTACGAAGCTTGAGGCGCTTGATGAGGGTCTCATAACGAGTCACATCTTTGCTGCTTAAGTACGTTAAGAGTTTACGACGGCGATTTACCATCGTTAAAAGTCCACGGCGTGAACTGTTATCTTTATTGTTCCCGTTTTGAAGATGGGTGGTCAAAAGGTTGATTTGCTCAGTTAAAAGCGCCACTTGCACTTCGGTGGAGCCAGAGTCCTTAGCATGGGCTTGAAACTCTTTCTTAATACGGTTCTTTTCGTCTACTTTAATCATAACTTTCCTAGTTTTCTTTCTTTTTCTCTTTTATTTTTGAAGGCTGGAGAATGCCGTTGCCACACAAAATTGCAAGCGATAAAATTTTTAAGACGAATCACCCGTTCGAGTCAGAATTGATCGATCCTCAAAATCTTCGCTCATTTCATAAAAAATGCTCGGGATTGGCCTCAAAATACACAGAATGAAGAGGTTGTGTATAAATAATGGTGTTTTTCCTGAGGGTATTTTTATTCCATCTATTTTTAATGCAAGATCGGGGATCATTTTAATCCGAGGTCTTCGTAGATGCAGGCGTTGAGGTCGCGGGCTCTTTTTTGATGAAGGACTTCTCCGGGCATTCCGTTACAGAACCAGGCGACAGCGAGTCCATGGGAACGATCCAAGTAGGCTGAGGAGGATTGGGAGCCACTATGCCCGATCGTTTCACATGTTGCGTGGGGACCGAATCCGTAAACGAGATGGCCCCCTTCATTTTCTTTAGAGTCATGGATGAACCCTAAGCCCCAATCGATATTCTGGCGGAAGGAGTGATCGAACATCCCCACGCGATGACGTCGAGTAAGATCGTCGACGGTTTGCGGTTGAAGGATCGTTTTGCCTTGGAAGGTTCCGTGATGATGGAGCATCTCGTAGAAATGCAGGAGTTGCTGCATCGGCCCTCTTCCATTGCTCGCGGGACGACAAAAAAGCCAAGCCTCCAGCGAGTTGAAGTGGGGATGGAGAATCGTCGGGGAATTTTCAGTAACGAAGAGCTCCCCTCGGAGGGATTCGTAGGCTTGATACTCCTTTTCTTCCATGCCAATCCAGCAATCGTTCATCGCTAACGGGAGGAACAGTTCCTCGCGGACGTACTCTTGAAAAGGGCGCTGTGTGATTCGTTGAACAATCTCTCCGAGGATGAACCAACTTCCGGAGATATGATAACCGGCCTTTTCACCGATGACCCAACGCGGTTCTAACGGGGTGCTACAAATACGATCGATGATCTTATCCCAAGGTTCAGGATTCCACATCGCATCGGCTCCGCGAAATCCACCGGTGTGAGTCAGGAGATTCCATAGCGTGATCGGCTCTTTTCCTTTTTGAGCGAATTCAGGAAGGAAGCGAGAGACTGGATCGCTCCAGGAGAGAAGATTTTTCTCATGGAGTTGAGCAAGAAGAACGGCGGTGATCGGCTTGGTGCTGGAAAGCCAGAGATTCAACGTCTCCGGGGTCATCGCTCGCTCGGTGGCGGCATTACCCACGGCAATCGAAGCGATTAATTTTCCCTGTTGGGAGAGGGCAAGCTGGGCTCCCCGATGGAGTCCGTTCTGAATGCCGTTTTCAAGAAACTGAACGGTTTTAGGAAGCGAGTTCATGGATTGGGCTCATCGGTACAGAAAGGAAGGGGCAAAGCCCAAAACAAAAAACAAAAGAAACGGTATTTTTAAAATTCATAAATCGGAATTCAATGCAACTCGAATGGGTTAAAGAACGTTTTTATCGAAGAAAGATCCTTAGTTTCGCTCTTTGACCGATTGATTGGTGTAGGCGTTGAGAATCCCTTCGGTGACCGCTTGGGCGTATTCTCGGAAGATACTTGGAAAGCTTTTGTCGAGGATCGGTCGTGTTCCTTCGTAATCGCCGGCGAGAAGTCGGCGCACGACATATTTATTGTTCATGAAGTACGGCTCCGTGGTGACGACCGGACCATCGTATTCCCGGTTTGCCGCAAGATTTCGCGCAACGACATATTTAGTCTCGCCGAGTTGACGTGAGCTTTTCGTGGTTCCGTAGGGAACGGGGGGAAGCTGAGTGATTCTTTGAAAGGCGATTGCAATTTTCTCAGCGACATATTGTTCTGTAGCGGTTCCTCGATCTAATATTTTATAAATCATTCGAACCTGTTGTTCCGGATCGGCCGATTCCTCTTTCGTGTAAGCGCCATGGATGAAGAAGATATTTTGATTCACCCCCACGGTTTGTCCACGTCCACTGCTGAGGGTCGCATTGATATAGAGAACGATGGTGAGATCCGGTTTGAAAAGAGTCCGGATCTTTTGAGCGCGTGAACGGATCTCTCCAATTCGAAAAAAAAGGAATTGAGTCACGAATTCATGTCGATCCCCCAGTCGTCGATATTGCTCATCAAGAGGAAGAGCGCGGTATTTTTTCTCGAGATCGGGATATTTTTTATACATTCGAAGTCGAGCCGGCTCTTTAAAAGCTTCGATCTTGAGCTCTGTCACCGGTTCTGTCTCTTCGCGCGTTAAAAAAACATTAGCGCCGAGACTGCGGAGATTTTCTCGAAGGATTTTTGCGGTGATCAGATTCATATCCCCCTCCTGGACTCGTCCGATGCCGGGATAGAGAACCGAGCGATTTTGCAGAGGACCCCATTTCCCTCCAATATGTCCGGGATCAATCGCTATTTTGAGTCCCAGCAAAGGGGTATTTGCGGGAGGAAGAGATTTTGAGAACTGTTGAGGGGTTCTCCACGGTTGAGGAGGGGAGAGGAGTTCTGTCGGAGAGGGGGCAAAGTGGAGTGTGTAGAGAGGGGTGAGTTGTTGGTTTTCTTTAAAAAAAGTGACTTGATTCTGATTCCATTGCAGCAACGGCTTGAGTCCTTGATAGGGATCGAAGATCGTTTGAAGTTTTTTTTCAAACTCTGCTTGGGTCATCGTTTTTTGATAGGAGTCTAGAGTGCTCCAAGGCTGTGGTTGAATCAGTTCCCAAGGAGTGAGGGGGGTGGAAAGGGTGATGTTCTCGGAAAAGAGAAAACCGGTCAGGAGCCATCCGAGCAGAGGGAGCCGTTGCATGAAACTGATCTAGAGGTCAATTGGCTGGAATCAATCCTCTATTTTAAGGCAGTTTTATATTGAAAAAAAGTGTCTATTGCAAAATTTAGGCTTCATGAATACCGTCAGCGGGATGCGTTTTTACTTCCTAATCCTCTTGCTCCTCTCTTTGCCCTGTTATGCAGAGGAAGTGACTCCTGGGGTTGATGTTTTAGTGGAAAAGGAGTTTCCAGGGCTCCTTTATAAAAAAGTGGGTTTGGTCACCAATCCCTCGGCGGTCAGTCGAAATGGAAAATCAACTTTACAGATTCTTTTTCAAGAGAAACGAATCCAGTTAAAGGCTCTTTTTGGTCCCGAGCATGGCGTTTATGGAACCGTTCCGGCAGGGAAATATATTTCCAGTTTCCGAGAGTCGAATACCGGTATTTGGGTCCATTCCCTTTATGGTCAGACTCGAGCCCCGACTCCCTCGATGATGAAGGGACTTGAGGTGATTGTCTATGATTTGCAAGACATCGGCTGTCGTTCCTACACCTATATTAGTACCTTGGGTCTTGTCATGCAGGAGGCGCAGAAGCAGGGGATTGAGGTGATGGTTTTGGATCGACCGAATCCGATGGGAGGAAATCGAATCGAAGGCCCGGGGTTGGTTCCCGCCTTTAAATCTTTTATCGGACAATATGAGATTCCCTACGTCTACGGGTTGACCGTCGGTGAGTTGGCACAGTGGATCAATGCCCGATATTTATCGAAGCCTTGCAAATTGACTGTGATTACGATGAAAGGGTGGGATCGAGGAATGGTCTGGGAGCAGACCGGATTAAAGTGGGTTTCGAGTTCACCTAATATTCCGGATATTCAATCGGCACGTGGCTATATTGCGACGAGTATTTTGGGAGATGTCGGGGTGGATACAGGAGTCGGACAAAAATTTCCGTTTCAGGTGGCGATGCATGAGGGCTGGAGTGGGGCGGCGATGGCGAAGCGATTGAATGCCAAAGGGATCGAGGGGGTGAGGGCAGAGCCGTTTAGCTATCGAGCGAAAAAGGGACGATGGGCCGGCACCTTGTATTCCGGGGTAAAATTACAAATTGACCCTCAAGCAAGAGGGATATTGGCCTCTTATGGTTTTCATATTTTGGAGGTGATCCGAAAAGAAAACCCGAAATGGAAAGGATTAGCCCGCGCGAATAGCGAGAAAAGAGGGCTCTTTGATAAACTCAACGGTTCTACAGTTCCTCGAGTCATGTTTCTGAATGGAAAATCGGCACAAGAGATTGAACAGACATGGGCCGCGGGACTCGTTCGTTGGAGTGAGGAACGAAAGCCCTTTTTAATTTACCTAAATGAACGTGTTCCGATCCCTTCGATGAAGGGAGAGCTCTCTACTTCTTCTAAAAATTCAAATGAATCACAGGATCGTCCTCAAGGAATGGTGAAGAATCCGAAAAATACCTCCGTCATCAATGCTCCGTAGATTCGTGTTGAAAAATGATCGGAAAAAATGAGACGATTTAATTGATCTCAAAATCTTTTAATGCAAGAGCTCCTGATCTTTGATATTTTTTAAGGATGAAGAGGAAGAAATCTACTGCACCAATGGCATTCATCACCGGATCCGGACATGGATTAGGGGCCTTTTTGGCGGAATCGTTTTCGAAGAAGGGGTATCAAGTGATGCTTCATTATCGGACTCGTCAATCGGAGGCGCTAAAGTTAGCGCGAAGACTCAAGGCGGTTGCGGTTTTTCAGGGGGATTTGGCGGTACCGTCAACGAGTTTGGCAATTGCCAAGGAAATTAAAAAACGTTTCGGAGTCTTGGATTGTCTCGTCAATAATGCCGGAGTGTATTGTGGCAAAGAGTTGATCGATCTATCGACTCAAGAATGGTTTGAAGGGTTAAATTCGACCGCTTCGGCGACCTTTTTAACGACCCAGGCCCTCCTTCCTTTTATCCGAAATTCAGATCAAGGAAGAGTGATTAATATCGGAGATTCGAGTTGTGATCGAATCGGGGCCCGAGATTTAGCGATGAGCTATCATATCGGGAAAACCGGGGTTCTGATGTTGACGAAATCGTTTGCGCAATCGGAGGCCTCTTTTGGAACTACTGTGAATATGGTTTCTCCAGGGTGGCTGGAAAACAGTGTCGGGAAGCTTTCAAAGAAAAAGATTCCAGCCGGACGATATGGAACGTTTGAAGATATCTGGAATGTCATCGAGTTTTTAGTGAAGCCTGAATCCAATTATGTGAACGGGTCGAATATCGTGGTCAGTGGGGGATGGAATTTAAGATAATCTTGGTTTTCCTAAAATTGACTTGGTTTTCCTTCCTGAGTTCCGATAGAGTGAGGAGATGCGGCAACTTTGGATGGCGTTCTCTTTGATGGCGGCTTTATGCTTCCTCCCTGCTCAAATTCAGGTCGGGATTCAGATTGATCGAGATCAATTTCTACTTTATGAGCCGATTCCGGTCAAATTAACGATCCTTAATAATAGTGGATCTCCTTTAAAAATTTCTGGGGACTGGGTTAGTTTTATTGTCACGGATCGCAGTGGCACGAGCATCCGACCGGATAATAAATTTGTGATCGACCCGATTCAATTAGAATCGGGGAATCGAAAAACGATCACCATCAATATCACCCCGCTTTATTCGATTCGAGAGACAGGGGTCTACCATATTCAAGGGGTCATCGATGTGAATGGGAGTCAGCACGTAACCCCGATCTCTATCGTGAATGTCGCCAATGGGGTTTCGGTTTGGAGTGAATCAAGACCGATCAACGGGGTTCAGCGAATCTATTCCCTCCTTCGATTTTCCCCCTCATCGACGAATACACAGGTTTTTGTGCGAATCGAAGAGCCGACCGAAAACAAGGTTTATGCGACCTATAGTCTCGGGGATATGGTCTCCTTCATTACTCCCGAATCGAAATTTGATTCCCAAGGAGATCTTCATGTTCTGCATCCTAAAGGTCAAGGCTACTATCGTTACAGTCGTATCGCTGCTTCTGGAGTCCTCCAAAATCAAGCCGACTATCGTTCCTCACCCCAAGGACGTCCGGCATTACAATCTGGAACCGATGGTCTCGTGATGGTTCAAGGGGGGCAGTCGTTGGAGGGAGGGATCAAGAGAGCTCGCTTGTCACAAGGGCAGAAACTGTTGATCGTAACTCCGCCCGCTTCCCCTTCAGGGAAGTAACTTATTTTCTCTGATAAAGAGGGAAGAACTTTAGTTTTCATGAAAGTTTTACTCACCACATGGGGATCACGAGGGGACTTTCATCCTTTTCTCGCCTTAGCACTTGAGCTCCAAAGGCGAGGGCATCAGGTAACGTTGGGGGCGAATCCTTATTGGGAAAAGGAGTGTCAGCAGGCGGGAATTCGTTTTGTGGCAACAGAGACCTTTGTGAGTCCTGAGGTGATCTTTGATTATCCTGAGATCTTGAGCCATCAAAAAATGGGGGTGAAGGCCCTTGATCTTTTCGTGAAACATTTTTTTGCCCCTCAACTCGATCTTTCTGTCGAGGTTCTTTCACAGGAGGCGCGCGAGCATGACCTATTGATTGCCCATCATTTTGTTTTAGCGGCTCCTGTGGTGGTTGCGAAAACCGCGATTCCCTTTGTGACTGTGACCTTGGCTCCGGGGGTGATCCGATCCCGTTATACCGCTGCTGCGGGAGCCTACCATCAGCCGTTTTCCGGAAGGATCGGGGAGTGGGTGAACGATTACTTCTGGCAATGGGGGGAGAAGTTGTGTCAAAAGACGGTTCGACCGACCCTTGATCTTTTTTATCAACGTCAGGGATTAGCTCCTCATTCAAACTATCTTTTTGGAACCTGGTCAGATCAACTCGTTCTCCAATTATACAGCGAGCATTTTGCCCTGAACCCTTCTGACTATCCCTCACATTTTTATCAGACGGGATTTTGTTTTAAAGAGGGGGAGTCGGTTTTAAATCCTGAATTGAGTGATTTTCTAAATTCTGGTGAGAAACCGTGGTTATTTACCTTAGGGACCGTTGCGATTTATGAAGCCGGCGATTTTTATCGAGAGGCGGTTGCTTCTATTGCTGGCAGTTCAGAGCGGGCGGTGCTTTTGATTGGACGAGAGGAGAATCGACCAGAGAATCTTCCTGAAAATGTGATGGCCGTTCTTTATGCCCCCCATGAAAAATTGATGCCTTATTGCAAGGGAGTGATTCATCAATGTGGGGTCGGGGGAGTCGGTCAGGCGATGAGAGCGGGGATTCCGAGTGTCGCATGTCCTTATGCTTTTGATCAGCCGAACAATGCGATGCGATTAGTGGGATTAGGGATTGCGGTGGTTCTGAGGCGAAACCGAAGAAGAGCAAGAGATTTTCGGAATGCCTTTATGAAATTGCAGCGAATGGGGGCTTTTGAAAAGGCGCGTGAGATAGGAGTGAAGGTCCGATCGGAGAATGGGGCTCAGCGGGCCTGCGAAATTATTGAGAAACAAAAAACCCCGCGGTGATCCGCGGGGTTTTTAAAATCTGAAACGAAAAAAGAGGTTTATTTCTTCTTTTTGTTTTTATCGGTCTTTTCTGCTTTTACAGATAAAGCCTCTTTACCCTTACGACCGCGGAGAAAGTAAAGTTTCGCACGGCGAACTTGGCCTGAACGATCAACAACTACTTTTTCGACGAGGGGGGAGTTGATTGGGAAAACGCGTTCAACCCCTTCACCGAAGCTGATTCGGCGAACGGTAAAGTTTTCGTTTAAACCACGGCCTTTACGACCGATGACGACACCCGCATAAATTTGAGTCCGTTCTTTTTCACCCTCTTTAACGCGGGTGTGAACCTTCACTGAATCACCCACTTTAAATGGGGAAACTTTACGGAATTGTTCCGCTTCAATCTTTTCGAGCAATTGCACATTCATTGACATAAGATACTCCTTCTTCACTACTTCGCTTCCGCTGCCATCGCGGCACAGGTTTCATACCGGAAATAGGGTTGTGTTTGATAGCATACGAATTGCAGACGTAAAGGGCTTTTTTTTAGGGGATCTATTTCAACGCTCCATTTAGCCCTATTTTCATAGGTAAACGAAAACATTTAATTTTACGATGACAGATCTGATTTTTATGCCAAAATGATTCTTACATGAAAAAAACGTTATGGATGGGATTGGTTCTTCCTTTTTTCTGGATCGGTTGTTCTTCAGGTCCTTATTTGCCTGAGGCGGATCCAAAATCACCTGAGGCTGCAGGGAAAAAAGTGGTTCTTTTTGATGAAGATTTGGAGGAGATGATTGGCGTCGATCATCCTCCGATCGCCACCCGAAATGCCCAAAATTATTTAACCGTTCAGGCCTCACTACGGAATCGTTCTTCGAAAACAGTTCCTATTCAAGTTCAGACTCTTTTTAAAGATGCGAAGGGAATGATTCTTTATAACGATCTGGGGAATGAGGTGGCTTGGCAATCGATGGTATTGAGCGCCAATGAAACGAAATCATTGACTCAAAATGCGATGACCCCTGAGGCGACTCAGTACATTATTCGTGTGCGGCTCATGAATCGTCCTAAAAACTAATGAAAGAAATGAAGATGATCTTTTTTAAAACTCTGCTCTCTTTGATTTTTCTCTTTCAACTGATTGCTGCCGATCAAGGGGTCGAATTTAAGCAAGCGATCAAACCGTGGGATCATTCTTCGGGAGAGGGAACCCTTCCCATAGCAAATCCAACGGCGGTGATTCAAACCTTTCGTCAGGTCTATCAATCTTTAGGGAAGCCGAAGGTAGTGGTTTATATTAACCGTCGACTCGTTCGCGATCGTGGGGAGATCGTGATCACTTCGGAAAGCTTAAATTCCATCAAAACCAAAGGGGATCCTGTTTCGATTGGAAGTGGAGGCTCTGTCCAAATTGGTGCCGGAAATAAAATTGAGGAGGGGGCAAAAGGAGTCACTGGAAAGGGGGGGGAGCGTCTTGAGACGGTTCAGAAATCAGAGCGGATTGTTGAGGAGGGACTTAAAGGAGTGCGTGCAGTGAATGATCGTGAGGCGAGAGAAATTGAGGAATCGTTTCAGAAGCCGTTGATGGAGGCGGGAGTTTTGCTCGTTGATCAACGTGTCGCTCAAATTTCCAACAAGATATTTTCCCCGGTCGATGGCTCTTTTCTGACAGCATTAAGTGAGAGCCGTGAAAAAGAGGAGATCGACTCTCTCAAGAAATCGGCCGATTGGGTAATGGAGATTATGACGGAGATGCGCCCGGTAAAAGTTTTAATGCCCTCTGGAGCGGATCGAATCGAGGAGCGTCCTCAATTTACAGTCACCTTAATGAGCTTGAAGGATGGAGTGAAATTGGCCCAGGTGAATTCAGATAGCTTATTTGGTTTCAATCGTCGCAATGGGGAGCAGAAACGACGACAGATGAAGCGCGTGACAGGGGCTGAGATCGCCGAGCAGTCGGCGCTTGCGTTGATGCAACGGGTGAATCCATAAATCGGTGAAAGAGCGAATTGGATTTATTTTTATGACGATTCCGTTCGTTTCGATTCTAGATTGCATTGGATTCCGATTTATTATTTTAGGAACTTTTTTGTTTTTGATCGGTTTTTGAAATGAATAGTCCCTCACTCTTGAAATTTTTCGCTATTCGTGAGGGACGTATGTTTTCGTCAAAGCCCGAAAACAAAAAAACAAAAGAAACTGTATTTTTAAAATTCATAAATCGGAATTCAATGTGATGTAAATGGGAGGAGAAATATTTTCATGAAAAATAAATCCTTGGTTTCGGTCTTTGACCGATTTATGGATCAATCGTCTCCGCTTTTGAGTGCGATCCTGATTGTGAAAAACGAGGAGAAGCGGTTAGCGAGAGCGTTGGAGCCTTTGCGCAGAGCGGGTTGTGAGTTGGTGGTGACCGATACCGGTTCTACCGATGGAACGGTGGCAATTGCTGAGTCCTTTGGGGCGAAGATCTTTCATTTTCCATGGAACGGAGATGAGGCTGCCGCTCGGAATATCTCTCTCAAAAATGCGACTGGAGAGTGGCTGTTTTGGGTTGATGCCGATGAGATCGCAGATGATGAGTTGGTTGCGTCGATGGTGAGCGACCTTCCGCTTTTGAATGCCAACCGAGCGATTCAAACCCTTTCAGTAGTGATGCGCAATATTTATCAGGGGGGATCGACCAGTTTAACTCCGATGTTGCGATTTGCACGGCGACGGGAGGATCTGCTCTTCGAAGGTCAGATTCATCCTCAGCTCTCCTTTCGGCCGGAGATTAGGGCTTTAAAAGGGATTTTGCTTCATGAGGGGTATCAATGGACCCCTGAATCTCGCAAGCGAAAAGCGGAGCATATGCGCGCTCATTTAGAGCCGTTATGTCAAGGGGAGAAACCGTCCTTTCAACGGTGGTGTGAGTTGCTTTCGGTATTATTGATTGGGGATCAACGCGACGATTTCTGGAGTTATTGGAATAAACGAGCTCTTTATTCTGAGGAGGAACGCTATCGAGGGCCTTATGCTCATTACTGGCAGGATAATTGTACGAATGTTTTGTTGTTTTTCTCGAGGAACGGTGAAAACAAAGAAGGGGAGGCTCTGGCTCAAGAACTCTTGAGGTTTTATCCCGATCAAATAGCGGCTCAGTTTTTCTTACTTCAACAAGCGGTCCAAGAACGGCGTTGGGAAGCGGTATTGGTGGGAGCAGAGAGCCTTCGGGCTTCCTCCCAAAAACCGCCTCAGTTTTACAATACCTTTTATCCGGAAATTCATGGAGAGAGAGCCACCGTTTGGAGGGGGCTCGCCCATTTCCATCTCGGAAATCGGGATGAGATCGATTGGGCTCTTTTCTCTCACCCTCGTCATACCGCCTCATGGCTTTATGCGGCGGTTCATTTCCCGGATCGTTTTCAGAAAGCGAATAAATGGACTCTTACGTTGATTCGATTACTTCAAGATTGGAGACTGGGATCGAAAGAGCTCGCTCCTTTGAGAGTGGCGCTTGAAAAGATCGTTCCTCAGTTCAGAGAGGGTACGGTTGAGCGATCTGTGATCGATCTGTTTCAGTTGATTTTAATTTCAGAGCTCTCGCCTGCCTCGGTAGAAGCGGTTCAGTCGATTCAGGCCTTTCTGGAGCGCTACCCGGATTTAGAGGGATTCGGCGACGGTTTTTCTCGGATAGAGCCTGGAAAACCGCTGAAAATGGAATGGTTTTATGAAGAGGGACTCCATTGGAGTTAATCATTGCTCATTTTAAAGCCTACGACATCGATCGATTTTCTTGAAGTCCGGCGGTTTCGTCTTGTGACATGATCCCCTGACGTGTCGCATCGGCGTCAACTTAGGGAAATAGAATTTAAAACATTTTCACGCAAAGCCGAAAAGCTTCCCAAGGTTCTCCCCGTAGGAAATTGGGAATTAATAAAAAGAACTTTAAAAACAAACTCCCTTGTCTTTCGGGATGAGCCTTGGGCAACTTTGCGCCTTCGCGTGAAAAATTGTCTTTGAATATTTCTTTAAGTTGACGCCTATGGCCTCTGGTATCATCATCAATGGGCGGAGTGGCTTGCCGTTCTCTCCTCCGCAGCTTATCTCCCCTTTGAGATCCTCGGATTAGTTCAAGGATTTACCTGGACGGTTTTTGCGATCTTTCTGCTCAATCTTTTAATTGTTCTCTATCTCTCTCGGGAGCTTTGGAGAAAATTAAAGAGGACTGAGTTGACGTAACAGGCGTTGATCGTTTTCGCCAAAAAGGCGCAAGTCATTCACCCCGTAGCGCATCATCGCAATTCGCTCGACGCCAAAGCCTAAGGCAAATCCGCTATAAACCTCCGGATCGATTCCACTTCGTTTCAAAACTTGGGGATGAACCATTCCGCAGCCACAAATTTCAAGCCACTCTTTTCCTTTGATCGTCGTCCCTGGCCGGCGGCAGTCGACCTCGAAACTTGGCTCTGTAAAGGGAAAGAAATGGGGGCGAAAGCGGAAAATGAGATCGTTCCCGAGGAGTTCTCGGAAAAAGGTCTCCATCGTTCCTTTCATATCCGCAAGAGTGACTCCTTCATCGACGACGAGAGCCTCCACTTGATGGAAAGAGAGTCCGTGAGTCGCATCGATCTCATCGCGACGATAACAGCGACCGTGGGCAATGATTCGAATCGGCGGCTTTTGATTTTGCATCACACGAACCTGAACTGGAGAGGTTTGAGTACGAAGGAGCCGACGTCCCCACTCCGCATGGGGGTGATCGCCTTTGATGTAAAAAGTGTCCTGTTCATTTCGGGCCGGGTGATCGGTGGGGGTATTGAGAGCATCGAAATTAAAAAACTCAAACTCAACATCGGGACCCTCCGCTAAAGCAAATCCTAATCGTTTAAATATATCGAGCGCATGATCGCGTACTTGATAAATCGGATGAAGCGAACCGACGGGAGAGGGACGCCCCGGCAAGGTGAGATCGATGGAGGGTCCAAAATCGGTCTCTTCAAGAGCCGTTTTTTTAGCCTCAAAGGACTGTTGAACCGTGTTTTTCCATCCATTTAAAAGTTTTCCGAGAACGGGGCGTTCCTCGGGAGTCGCCGTTTTCATCGATTCCATCATCATCGTCACGGCCCCTTGACGGGAAAAATAGAGGAGGCGCGTCTTTTCCAGCTCCTCGGCATTGCCGACAGCCTCTAATGCAGATAAAATCTCAATCTTCAAACTCTCTAGTTTTTCTTGAATCATAAAGGAGAGAATTAGCGAGAGACTGGAGGAATGACAACTCTAGGTTTTGGAAAAAGTTTAAAAATAGATATTGTTTAATTCAAATTTTGCAATGGCTCTTTTTATTCCAAAATTTGCCTCATAAAAACCAGCTTTTCCAGGGCAGGTTTTTTGAGGCCGATTTCTCCTTCCTCCGAAAGCCTTCGGAGCAAAATCTGGGTTTAACTTCAGATCCAGCCATTGTGCCGTCGATCACTTTTTTGGGAGCGATTGCGGCTTTGGCGCGCTGTAGCCATGGCGAAGGAGGGGTTGCGATCACGTCATAGAACATGACCAATGCCTTCCGAATTCGTTCTACAGTCCTGCGAGATCGATCAAATTACTTTTTCGCTGGATTTATTTTGGGAATAAAGCAACGTCCTCCTGTCTCACATGAATAACCATCATCCATTGGAGTTTGAAGTCGTGGTCGAGACCTATTATTCATCCCTTTTTCGTTTTGGCATCAGCCTCTCCGGCAGCGAGGCGGATGCCTCTGATTTGACCCAGCAAACCTTTCTGATCTGGGCAAGCAAAGGGGATCAATTACGTGATCTCTCCAAGGTCAAGACCTGGCTTTTTACAACACTTTATCGGGAGTTTCTTCGTTCGAGAAGAAGGGAGAAAAGCCATCCCAGTGAAAGTTTTGAGGAGATGACGATTGAATTGGCCGATGAGTCCCCAACGGCTCCTCTCGAGATGGATGGAGAGAAAGTGGTTGAAGTATTAAAGAGTCTTGATGTTGTTTATCGTGAGCCGTTGACGCTCTTTTATTTGGAGGATCTTTCCTATAAGGAAATCGCCGATATTTTAGAGATTCCGATCGGAACCGTGATGTCCCGTCTCGCACGAGGGAAGGGAATCATGAGGAAACGATTAGAAAAAGATTTTCGGAGTTAAGAGCATGAAAAGAGAGGAAATCATCGAGATTCTCTTGTCTGTTCGCGCCCCTCAAGAGGGGGAGGGGGATCCCCAGATTGAGGAGGCCTTTGCGGAGATGGAACGTGATCCCTCCTTGAAAAGGATTTGGGAGCAACAATCTCAGTGGGATTCAAAAATTAAAAAATCGATCCATTTAATTTCGGTTCCTGAGGATCTTAAACGGAAGATTTTAGCTCAAAATCAAGAGCGGCAGCAGAAATCAGCGAAGATCATTTCATTCCCTCGTTATTTATGGATTCCGTTCGCTGCGGCTGCGCTGTTGATCTTGAGTTTTACGACCTTTGCCTTCAGGGAGAACTCGAAATCGAATGACTTTGCTCAATTCGAGGGGAGAGCCGTTGATTTTACCCAGACTGTTTTCATGCTTTCAAAGAGTACCCCCCAATTGAGTGAAGCTCGTGAGTGGCTCAAGAGTCGGGGGACTCCTCAGTCCTTCCAGATCCCCTTCCATCTCGAGGGACTCTCTCAATTTGGTTGTCGTCAGGTTGAATTTTTTGGAATTCGCTCCTCGATGATCTGTTTTGAGATCGAAGGAATTAAAAAAGAGGTCCATCTTTTTGTCATCGATAAGGCCGACTTGCAAAATCTTCCCTCTTATGGAGTTCCTGAGTTTCATGAGAAAAAAGGGAGTGCCGTCGCCAGTTGGACCGATGAGAAACACGGGTATATTTTGACGGGAGAAGTCACTTTAGATCAGCTAAAAATGCTATTTTAATTTTTTTTGGAATAAATTCTTTTTCTGGGGTTCTTAACAATAGCTGTTCGGGATTTCCGATTGCTACAAAACCAAAAATATAAAGGATAAAACAATGACTAAAGTTACACGCACCATGATCGCAGCAGCCGCAGTTGCTGGAATTTTGACAGGAACATCACTCCAAGCCGCAAACGCAGGTGTTCTTGCGAGCACTGTTTTAGCTGAAGAAAAGGCCACTTGTTCTGGTAAGGATGGCTGCCCTGCAAAGAAGGAAAAAGATAAATGCAGCGGTAAAGACGGCTGTCCTGCAAAGAAGGAAAAGGCTAAATGTTCAGGTAAAGACGGCTGTCCTGCAAAGAAGGAAAAGAAGTAATTATTTTAGTTTAAGATCAAAAGGGAGCTTTCCGACTTGTAGTCGGGAAGTTCCCTTAAGAAAAACACAGTGTTCTTAGTGAAGTAAACTTCCTAAACATATAAAAATCTTGCAATCAGATAGTTATGAAAAATACAATTTTAATGGGGAGCCGACTCCCAAAGGGTTTGGAGGAGACGATCTGATCCCGCAGCAGCGGGAGAAGAGATTGCAGGACGCAATCCGAATGAGACGGGAGTTGAATGAGTCAACATGGAGTTGGAGATGGGCTCAAAGTGTCGGCGTCCACCTACGTTTTCTTTCAGAACTACGGCGGATCTTCGACAGGAAATCAGGATTATTTTTTCCTTTTTTCCAGAGTTCCCTATTTAAAATGTTTTTAAATTCCTGCCTTCCAGCATTCCTAAGAGATTTTTTTTATTTTCTCTGACTCATTATGCCTGCAAATCGCTTTAATAATTTTACGAATTATGGGATTGGAATCGGATTGCGAGTCCCTCATTACGATCATATTTTGACGGAAAAACCGACTGTTGATTGGTTTGAGATTATTTCGGAAAATTACATGCAGGAGGGAGGACGTGCCTTGCATATCCTCGATCAGATTTTGGAGCAATATCAAGTCGTTCAGCATGGAG
>CAMAQI010000011.1 GCA_945860255.1 Methylacidiphilum caldifontis | reverse complement strand
GTCCCCACCAGCATAAACCAGCCCCCGATTCTCTTGCATTTTTAACTCACCCTGCGGGTGAGCTCCCATCTCCTCTTCTTTCTCACTCATCCCTCACAAAATCAACACTTTGTAGATTTTTGCAAGTTTTCAACTGCCGAATTTAGGATTATCTTAAGTCAGCTTGTTGTAGCAATGGAATTAACAAAAAAAACACCGAGCAACGTACTTATCCTCTCGATTTTCTGACAAGAAGCAGGTCCTCTTTAGAGAGCTGTTTCAATGTGACGTTTTTCCCTAGGTTATTCTCAATTTCAACGTCATACGTTCCTTCACGAAACGAACGAATAATAACCCCTATGTCACCATAGCGAAGTTGATGCTCTGGAATATCTTTCTGCAAAGCGACTTCATCCATTGCGCTCAGATTCGGAGCTTTCATATCCAAACTTAGCACAGGCTATTTTAGTTTACAAAAAAGAAGTTATTTTTTCGGTAAAATGGTATAGGATACCGAGGCTTTAACAATCTGGTCCGGACCGAGCGTTCCTCTCCATTGAACCCCGGAATAAATCATCGAACGGGGACCGATGAGAGAGCCTGGATTGAGTACCGCATGACATCCAATCTCCACTTGGTCTCCAATGATTGCCCCGAACTTTCGAAGTCCCGTCTCAATCTTGTGTTCCTGGCTCTTAACAACAATCGAGTCCCCTGTGAGTTTGAAATTAGAGAGAATCACCCCTGCCCCCAGATGAGATCCAAAGCCTAAAATAGAATCTCCGACATAATTAAAATGAGGAACTTGAACATGATCGATTAAAAGGGAGTTTTTGAGCTCTGAGGAGTTTCCAATCACCGAATGATCTCCGACGATCACCTGGTCTCGAATATAGGCTCCCGACCGAATTTCACATTGCTCTCCAATCCAAGCAGGTCCTTTGATGACCGCTCCTGCCTCAACAACCGTTCCTTTGCTGATATGGACTAAGGGGCCGATTTTAGCGTGCGGATCGATCTCGCCAAGAAGTTGCGGGGGATTCTTTTCAAAATAAGTGGTAAGATAAGGTTTAATCTTGGGAAGCACCTCCCAAACATGAGCCACCCCCTCGAAAATCGAGGCGTGCCTCGTTTTGTTTAATCGAGTTAATTCAAAAAAATCTTGGACTTGAAAATTCACTCTATTTTCTCCTTTATGGAATCACTTTTTCTAAGGCTCGTTCCATCGCTTGAGCGGTCAATTCAATCTCTTCCTGACCATGCGCAAGACTTAAAAATCCGGTTTCAAATTGAGAGGGAGCAAGATAAACTCCCTCCTCTAATAATAAATGGAAAAAACGAGCGAAACGTTCGCGGTCAGAGCCCATCGCTTCCTTTAAGTTTCGAACAGGTCCCTGAGTAAAGAACAAGGAGAACATCGATCCAATCCGATGCCAAACGTAAGGAGCCCCCTTCCGTTTCAGCGTTGCAAGCACTCGATCTTCAAGGAGTTGCCCTAATTCCTCTAATCGTTGAAAAGCATTACGTTCTTCCAACAGTTGAAGCTGCATTAAACCTGCCGCCATCGCTAGCGGATTTCCGGAAAGCGTTCCTGCTTGATAAACAGGCCCTAAAGGGGCCAGAAAATCCATAATCTCCTTTCTTCCTCCAAAGGCACCGACGGGAAGTCCCCCTCCGATAACCTTTCCAAAAGTCGAAAGATCGGGAGAAATTCCATGCAGCTCTTGAACTCCGCCCCGTGCCAAACGAAATCCGGTCATCACCTCATCAAAGATCAAAATAACCTCATGCTTTTGAGTCAATTCGCGGAGTCCCTCAAGATATCCTGGAAGCGGGAGAATCAATCCGACGTTTCCGACCACAGGCTCTAAAATAATTGCGGCGATTTCCCCAGGATAAAGCTCCAGAGTTCTGCGAACTGCCTCTAAATCGTTATAAGGAAGAGCGATCGTCAACTCCGCCAAAGCCCGTGGGATCCCCGCACTATCCGGCTGACCAAGAGTCAGTCCTCCCGATCCAGCCTTGACGAGTAGCGAGTCCACGTGCCCATGATAACAGCCTTCGAATTTAATAATCTTATCCCGCCCTGTAAATCCTCTCGCTAAGCGAATCGCAGACATCGTCGCCTCAGTCCCACTGCTGGTCATCCGCACCTTCTCGATCGAAGGGACCCATTTTGATATTTTTTTTGCCATTTCTAGCTCCCGGGCCGTAGGAATCCCAAAGCTGACTCCGTTTTCAGCAGCCTCCTGTATCGCTTGCAAAATCGCTGGATCGGCATGACCTAAAATGGAGGGCCCCCAACTACAAACATAATCAATGTAAGGATTCCCATCTTCATCCCAAACCCGACATCCGCTCGCACTTTGGGCAAAAAAAGGAGTTCCGCCCACCCCGCGAAAGGCTCGAACAGGGGAGTTGACCCCCCCTGGAATAAAGTGAAGAGCCTCTTTAAAAAATTGTTCAGATCGAGATCGATTCATTTTAGCTTTATTAGCCTTTAAGCGTTTTTAGGACAATCAAATACCGTCTAACCAAAAATAGCGTTGTTTATTATTGATTGTGGTACGTAATATGCTAATAAGCAAAGAGATATGGCATGCCTCATCTATACAGACGACCAAGGAACTCCCTCACGACTCCCGTTAGGAAAAGCGACCTTAATGCTCGGCAGCGCTGAAGAAAGTGGCCTACTTCTGCAAGATCAAAGTGTCAGTAAAAATCACGCCTCGATCGTGTACGACAAGAAAAAGTTCTGGATCAGAGACAACGGATCGACGAGCGGATCGTTCGTCAACGGAAAACCGGCGCAATATACTCAACTGAACAACGGAGACACCCTTCAATTTGGCTCCTATAAATTCTTTTTTGACGAATTTTATCAAAGCGACGAAGATCTCGAAAAAACGGTCACTCATAATATTAAAATCATTGACCCGAAGCCGGCTGAAAAAAAGGGGACTAGTTATCGAAAAACCGTGCAACTTCAACCCTCTGCGGGAAGTCGAACCGTTCCCATGAGAATGATGTTGACCGAAAAAGTGAACGCACCGGTTGATAGCCTCAGCAGCATCTGTGAAACTTTTGGCTACTTGGGCTTCATTACGTTTCTCCCTGCGATTATCACTGGCCATATGGCACAGCCGATCACTACGGAAAACAAAAAAAGCCAAGCGATTGGGCTTTCCCTTGGTTATACTTTTCTATTCATCTGGATGGGCATAGGCTTTTATTTCCTCAATCAGCCCGGCAAGAAATCCAACCTCGCAACAGGGGGGACCGCTGTAGAGAGCGTTTTTGAATATCCCACAATTACCTCCCCTCTAGACTTGATTAAAAATCCAATGGTCTGGATGCCTCCTAGCGGAATCTACAACTATATTTTATTTAGCAAACCGAATCCGGAGATCGAAAAAAATCCGGCGCTCGTAAAAGAAGTTTCTTCGATTAAATCAATTCTCAATCATGGATTAGTCTGGATGCAACTCAGCGGCTCCAATTTTAAGATTCAAAAAGATCAAGGGAAACTCTCACTTATTTTGGAGACCTACCGATCCAATCCTACTTTTTGGGAATATGACAGCACCATGGTTCCTGAAAAAAAGACCTATTATGAACCGTTCTTTTTCCCCAAAGAAACCCCTCAATTTTTTTATGAAAAGGATCCATTACTGATTCCCCCTATTGAACGGTTTTCATCCCCTGAGTTTACTTGGTGCTATGGGGTGAGAGGAATGAATTTTATTCTTCCGGCACAATTTGACGAATCGGAATCTCTTTCAAATCTTCGTGTGATATTAGTCGTTAAAGCAGGGAACACGATTGCTAATTTTAAAATCGATACGCTTGAAGGAAACTTGACTCGTAATGAACCGAAGTCATACAAATTTAAAGTTACCCCATCGATCCTTTATGCTGCGATTGTTTATCGAATTACGGATCGCAAACCAATCATTATCTCGACTGACGATAAATATTTTAGTTTAGAAGAATCGAAAGCTCTCGAAACATGGATCAACGAAAATTTAGCGCAGGTCATCGCCTTTCAACCGATTTCGTGGCTTGCGATTGCTCCGCCATTTACCATTAAAGGTAAGGAGCAAGTTAAAGAGCAAGCCAAAGATCCCTCTAAACCAGCGCGGCCTAAAGTAAATTTTTTTATTGAAGAAGCGAAATAGATGGTTTTAGCGGATTTTTTCGATTTTTTTAAAAGCCTTCACTCTTCAGAGGGGTTGATTCGTTTAATTACCCAAGGCGGTTTTTTTCTAATCGTTGCGATCATCTTTGCTGAAACGGGTCTCCTTTTCGGATTCTTTCTCCCTGGAGACTCGTTGCTTGTCGCGGCGGGAGTTGTTGCCGCTCAGAGTGATCACCCCTTGTTTAACATATGGGTACTCAATTTTTCTTTAATCATTGCCGCATTCACAGGGGATCAATTGGGTTATTGGCTGGGATCAAAAACGGGGCCCAAAATTTTTCAGAAAGAGGACTCCCTCTTTTTTAAGAAAAAATATCTCCATGAAGCCCAACTATTTTATGAGGAGCATGGCGGAAAATCGGTGATTATCGCTCGATTCATCCCCATCCTACGAACCTTTGTTCCCTTTATTGCGGGGGTCGCCCAAATGCCTCGCAAACGATATCTTTTTTTTAATTTTTTTGGAGGAGTCCTCTGGATTGGCACTCTCTTAAATCTTGGATATCTTGTCGGTAAAACACCTCTCGCAAAGCAACTTCATTTGATCATTATTTTTGTAATAGGGGTCTCCATGCTTCCGATTGCTATTGGTTTGCTCAAGCGGTTAATTTTCAGCCGCAAAGCGAATTAGCTCTCCCTGTAAGATTTGGATCTATAATTTCTTCAACTATCGGATTACTTTATAAACTGGCTCATCGCCGTTTTCACATCATCGAGGGTGATTGCCGCCATACAGGCCCGTAGCGCATGATGATCGCATCCCTCTCTTAAAACAGGACCACAAGGACATCCTTTATCGATGATAACCTTCGAATTGGTCCACGGAGCCCAGTCTCCTTGTCCACTGGGACCAAATAAAGCAACCACCGGCTTTCCTAGCGACGCAGCCATATGCATGGGGGCTGTATCGACTCCCAAAAAAAGCACTGATTTTTGAATTAACGCAGCCGTTTGATTTAAAGAGATCTCACCCGTTAATGAGAGGGGCTTGAGACGACAGAGATCGAGAATTCGTTGAGCTCTCTCTTTCTCCTTGAGTTCAGGGCCACAGGTCATCACGACCCCGAACCCCTCTGACTCTTGAATCCAGTCGATCAGTTGCGCCATTCGTAAATCATCCCAACATTTAAACAACCATCGAGAAACTGGATGGATGTGAATAAATTTAGTCATTCCATGTCGAAAAAGAAATTGATCGGCCCAAATTTGATCGGCCTCACTTACCACAAGTTCTAAGCGATTCTCTGTCGTCGGCGCCTCACAAGAGGGGACTGGAATTCCACATTTTTGAAGGAGGTAGTATTGAAAAGGGACTTGATGAATTGTTTGGGAAGGATAGCGATAGAGATGAGTATAGGCGAATCGAAACCAACTCCAAAAAGGCCACCAGTTATAGTAAGAAATTCGCAAGCGAGCCCCCGAAAATAAAGAACACCAAGCGGGCCGCTCTCCGCTCACTAAATTAATGGTGAGATCAAACTGACGACACCGAATCTCTCGAAAAAACTGGAATTCATGATAGAGACGATTTCCCTCTTTTCGTTTCGAACGATCGTAGACCAACACCTCATCTAAATGGGGATTCCCCTGAAGCATTGCCTCTGTTGAGGAATTGACCACAGCCGTGATTCGCGCTTGTGGAAAGGCCTCTCGGATGGCTCGAATCGAAGGGGTCATTAAAAGAACATCCCCAATATTCCGAAACTTAAAGAGACCGATTCTGTGGATATTTCTCTCCTGAAGAAGGGAGATCGGTTTTGATTCTTTAATAAATGACCATTCAGAACTCATGTACCCCTTCTTATTAAATGACCTGAGGAAGATGAAAAGAAGAATCAGTTTCTATTTCCTAAGCGAGAATTCTCGTTTAGAAGAAAGAGTAATCTATGAACACTCAAGAACCTTCCGCGAGTCTCTTGCTCGATAAAACATACGGATGGCATCCCTTCACCCCTCTGGATGAATGGCTTGATCCCCAGCATCATCCGGTGATGATCGCATCCGGTCACGGTTCTTGGCTTGTCGATGAAGAGGGAAAGGCCTATCTAGACGGAAACTCTTCGATTTGGACCAACACTCATGGACATTGCCACCCCCGCATGGTTCAAGCGTTACAGGAACAGCTCACGATTCTCGACCACTCCTCCTATCTCGGTTTAGGACACTCTCTAGGCGCCTCCCTGGCTCAAAAAATTTCCCAGCTGACCGACTTACAAAGAGTTCTCTTTTCGAGCGATGGCTCCTCCGCGATGGAAGCGGCATTAAAAATAGCGACTCAGTATTTTCACCAAAACGGATCCCCTGAACGCAAAGTTTTCGTGACACTGCAGGGGGCCTATCACGGGGATACCGTCGGCAATATGAGCTTGGGAAAATCCTCTTTTTTTCATCGACCTTTTGAACACCTCCTGTTTCCCACAGAGTCGATCCCGATGCCCGGTTGCTATCGTTGTCCCTTTAATCAATCGACCTTTGAAGAAGAGGATGCCAGAAGCTATCGAAAGTGCCAATGGGAATGCGTGTCGAAGGCAGCGGAGGTAATGCTTCAATTTGGAACCGAGATGGCGGCCCTTGTGATTGAACCACGAGTTCAAGGGGCGGCAGGAATGGTGATGCAGCCGGAGGGTTATATTGAAAAGATTTCCGAGATTCCCCATGCCCATGATGCCCTTTTGATTGTCGACGAAGTCTTTACCGGTTTTGGGAGAACAGGGAAAATGCTTGCGAGTGATCCCTCGGTCACAAAACCAGATATCATCGTGCTTGGAAAAGGACTCACAGGGGGAGTCCTCCCCATGGCCGCGACGGCAGTTTCAGAAACTATTTTTAACGGATTTAGAGGATCATTTGAGAAAACTTTTTTTCACGGTCATAGTTATACCGGCAATCCCCTTTCAGCACGTGCGGCTTTGACGAATCTTGAGCTTTTTGAAGAGGAAAAGACGATTGAAAAAATAAAAGGGCTTTCGACTCATCTACGAAAGATAAGCGCCTGCTTTTGGAAGCATTCCTCCGTCGGGGACGTTCGCATTGAGGGAGTTATTTTAGCCGTCGAGCTGGTTCAAGATCGTTTGACCAAAGAGCCCTTTCGCTTTGAGGAACGTGTTGCTTATCAGATTAATAAAATTGCGGAATCCAAAGGGCTTTTGACTCGAGGAATCGGCTCGATTCTTTTCCTTGTTCCCCCTTATTCAACGACTGCGAGCGAACTCGAACAGATGGTTCAGATTCTCGATGATTCGATTCACGACTATTTTCAAAAAAGATCTTAAGAGAGAAAAGGCAGGGGTCTAATCGCTTTTAGCGGGTGGATGTTAGCTAATTACTACAGGCTATCAGACTCGTATTTATCTGACTTCATCCTGACCATCGATGCAAAGAAATTTTCATTTGTCTTTATCCCAGACTCGTCATTAAAAGTCCATTTGCGACGTAAACCAACATCACCAAAAGGTGATCTTCTCATCGGGAGCGATTGCGGCTATTGCGCGCCGAAGCCTTGGCGAAGGAGGGGCCGCGATCACGTCCTATTTCATCATCAACGCAGCTAAAGATAGTCCTTCTGCTATAGAAAATGCCCCTGAATCTGATCGAGCATCGCATCGACAGAGAGATTTTCAATTCCACAAGAGGGCTGAAGATCGAGATGGGTTTTTGATTTTGAACCCCATTTTTGAATCACTCCATCCGGTCGCCATAAGACAACGGTTGGCGTTCCCGTGCAGGCGGCGAGATGAACGAGCCCCCCTTCAGGAGAGATAAAGCCGTCGGCACTTTTCAGGAGATTCGCCACGACCGCTAAACTCGAAGGTTCAAAAAGGGCCACTCCCTTTGATTTTAATCTTTCCGTGATCTCCATCGAAAGAGTTTCTTCGGGTCGTTTCATCACCCCAACCTGAATCCCCCCCGTTTTCTCCAGCCGATCGATTAATCGAAAATAATTTTCCAGAGGCCAATACTGTCCGCGATTACAAGTGAGGGTGATCAATAGTTTCTTTTTATCCTTTCCACTGCCCCAATTTAAAAACGAAGCATCAACGGAAGGAATCGAGAGATGAAAGCAATAGTCTTGAGGCTCCTCAATTCCTAACGGGAGAAGGAGTCGAAAGAGGGTTTTAATCTGATGTTCATAATCGGGGAGAGGAATCGAATGTGAATAATAGGCAGAGGGGGAATGAGGATCAAAACCGATTCGGACGGGAGCGTGCGAGGCACGAACGACCTTTGCCACTCCGCGATCAAATCCCCCCTTCGCGGCAATGACAAGATCGGCTCCTTTCAAGGAGCTTTTATTCATCCAAGGATTTAGAAACCGCAGAAAGAAATTTTTAAAGAGGTAAACGTGACAGACTTCAGGGGACCAGCGAGCGACTTCACATCCGGCAGAATCGCTGAGGACGATGATCTCCGCTTGAGGGAAACGGGCACGAAGCGCATGGATCAAGGGAAGCGTACAGATCATATCCCCGAGACGATTTCGGCGAATAATGGCGATTTTCCGGGGGTTTATCACACTCATGATGAGTTCGTGATTAAACACGAATGCCTACAAATTTACATCAAGAAAATAAAGTAATAAATAGCAGGTCAATGGTATCTCTTCGCCTACGACCTCAAACGTCAGGAGATCCGAATGCCCCTCAATAGCCTCTTTGAGATTGAGCCCTAGTGTAGTGAAAATTCTTTAAAACCTTTCCTCACGCAAAGGCGCGAAGTGACCCAAGGTTCCCTTCCTTCCGACGAAAAACGGGGAAAAAGCCTGAGTCTCGGGAAGCGTTTTCAATTCCATTGAAACGGCTTCCAGAGACTCAGACTTTAGAGGGATTTTTGGATTTCCTTTGAAAGCTTTGCGCCTTCGCGAGAGACGATGCCATTAGAATCATTTAGATCACTCCTCAACCTAGATTTTAGATCAGGATTATTGAGCACCCGACGAAGACCGGTTTTTAGAAGCTCTTCTCCAAAGTTTATGAGAAGTCCCAAAGGCTTCTCCGTCATTCGGAGATAAGTGAGCATCTGTTTCAGATGAACAGGAGCAAGGGTCTCCAAAGACTTCAGTTCCACAATCAAACCAGGCTCAATCCAAAGATCTGCCCGAAATCCCTCATCGAATGTTTTTCCCTCAAAAACGATGGGGATTGGCTTTTGTCTCTCCACTTTCAAACCTCTTTTCTGAAGTTCCTGGGCGAGAAGAGCCTCATAAACAGACTCCAACAAGCCTGGACCGAGGCCTCGGTGAATTTTGATCGCACCATCAATAACCTGTGTCGCTATCTCTTCGTATTTTTCGTTCATCTCCCTCCATTGGGAGATCCCCCACGAAGTCGTCAACAGGAAATCTTTTTTCTTTTACTGCCTTTAAAATCCCCTTAATTCTTTCCTCTCTATGGCAGCTCAACTGATTGACGGAAGAAAAATCGCAGAACAAATCCACTTGGAAACCAAGCTTCGAGTGGAAAAACTAAAGGCCAAAGGAATCGTACCTGGAATTACCTTTATTCGCGTCGGCGAAGATCCGGCCTCTCAAGCTTATGTCAGAATGAAGGGGAAAAAGGCGGCAGAGATTGGAATTCACTCGGAGACCATTGTTCTTTCCGAAAACACCAAGCAAGAGGAGCTACTCGCACTGATCGATCGCCTCAATGCCGATACGAATGTTCACGGTATTCTGGTTCAAGCCCCCCTTCCGGCTCATATCTCTGAGACCGTGGTTTTTTCTTACGTGAACCCCCACAAAGATGTCGATGGATTTCATCCGATCAATGTGGGAAAGCTGATGCTTGGTGAAAGTAACGGGTTTAGACCCTGTACTCCCGCAGGAGTTCATGAGTTATTGATACGCTCGGGGGTTCCCACGGAAGGGGCGGAGGTCGTGGTTTTGGGAAGAGGGAACATTGTCGGAAAGCCGATGACCTCGATCTTGATTCAAAAGTTTAAAAATGCCAATGCTACGGTCACCCTACTTCACTCACGAAGCAAAAACATTGAGGCTCATTGTCAACGGGCGGATATCATCATTGCGGCTATGGGATTTGCCCATTTTGTGAAAGCCTCGATGGTCAAACCGGGAGCGACTGTGATTGATGTCGGTGTGAATCGAATAGAGGATAAAAATGATCCGAGAGGTTACCGTCTCGTTGGGGATGTTGATTTTGAGGCGGTTTCACAGGTTGCAGGTAAAATCACCCCGAATCCCGGAGGGGTCGGTCCGATGACGATCGCCCTGTTGATGTCGAATACCGTCCAGGCCGCTGAGGTGTGGTCTCATTAAATTACGAAGTTCGAAGACTCCTTCGTTATTTAAGCTATTTAAAAGACAGTTTAAGGTTAGCTTAATTTTATGAACTTAGATCATTTTGTGACGATCGGATTGGTTGTGGCTGCGATTTTCTTTCTTATTTTTAAGTTTAGATCGAAATCGAAGACCGGCTGCGGAAAAAGCTGCGGCTGTGCTGTCGAACGGAAGCCCGTAACGGGTTTAAAGAAAGAGAGTTCCACGACTCTCGGTCGGAATTAGTCATTATTTTTTCTCTTTCGATCTATTCATTTTAATCTAGATCTGAAGTCATGCTTGTTGTTCTCAATCGATGGCTTCAATCGACCTTTTTGACCTTGGGTCTCTTATTCGCCTTTTTGATTGTTCTCGAGATTCAATCGCCACGATTTTTTAGTTGGGATGATAATGCTGCGCAATTTTGTGGTTATTACCAATATAACTATGATTCGATCGTTAACCAAAAAAGCTTTCCGTGGATGGTTTGGACGCAATATGCGGGTCAAACTAATTTAAGTCAGAGTCAAAGTGGGGTCTTTTATATTCCCGCCTATCTTGCGACTGGGCTCTCTTGGCTCATCTTTAATACCCCCCTTTGGAATATTGAGCTGCTCATCATCACCCATCTTCTTTTTGGCGCTTGGGGGATGAGTCGATTTTTGCGATTTTGGAATCTTTCGCCAGAAATCTCCAATGCGACAGGACTGCTGTACGCAACCACTCCTTTTTTTATCATCGTCTCAAAATCTTGGATCTTCGTGTCCTATTCAATGGCCTATACCCCGTGGTTATTCCTTTTCGGAGAACAAATGCTTCGAGATCCGACAAAAAAGAAGATCGCAATCTATGTTTTGTTAAAATCTCTTTTTTTCTTTCAAGGATATTCTCATATTTGGATCAATCTTTCGTTCGTTGAAGGAGTTTATTTTTTCTACCGATGGTGCGAGCAAAATAAAACTCGGAATTTAATTTTATGGCGATCCCTAATCGCCTACGCAGCAGCACAGGGACTCCATATAATCGTAATTCTTCCTCAACTGGCGATCAACATCGAATCGGTACAACTCTCCTCCTTTCGAAAAATCGAAATCCCTCTTGAGGAGTTGCTCTCGTTCCGACTGATCGGCTCAGATGCATTGCTTGCTCAATTTCTCTATTTTATGCCAGAGCGATTCTCTCTTTCCTCAAATTCGATTTTATTTTTTGGCGGATCGTTTTACCTTTTTTATTTGATCTATCACAAGCTTCGTCATCGTGAAAAATGGGGGACTCCCCATGCGACGATCGTTTTCTTTCTATTGATCACCCTCCTTCTTTCAACCTCCTGCTATTCATTTCTGGCATGGACACCACCCTTTAACATCCTTCGCTGGCCGATCAAATTTATGATGATTGCTCCCTTTTTCTACGCAGCCTCTTTAGCGTTCTTTGCTCATGAAAGTTTGTTCAAGAAATGGTTTCCCCTGCTGATTCTCGCTTTTGCAATGATCCAACTGTCGGTTTCACTCCATCCCGGATTGAATCACCCTTTTTCGACACAACGTTTTTACGAGGAAAATGAGGCGCAAATCAATTGGCCCTATCAGGGAGGAAGAGTTTTACCGGTCGCCTCTTCTGATGAATTTTGCCTTAACGCGCGTCACTTGACCTATAACTACGGGCTTTGGTATCAAATCCCCACATTAGCTGGCTACGATCAACTGATTTCAGAGAGAAACTTGAGAATCGGGCTCAAAATCCAAATGACTGGTGCGCTCGATGTTTCCCAATTGGAAGGCTCCCTTTCTCACTTAAAAACGTGGGGAGTTCGCTATCTGACTGGAAATCGCAACGATCCGGAAATTAGAAAACTCGATTTGATCCCTGATTTAAAAGAGATTTATGCGGATCAAGAGTTGATTGTCTGGGAACTCCTTGCGACCTCTCCTCTTATTTCCTCTCTTGATCAACCGGAACGTCCGATTCCCTTTACAACGACCCCCTCCTCCTTGATCATCCCCTATGATGGCCTGAGTAAGAAACTCATCGTACGCTTTGCCCCCCAAAATAACTTTTACTTTCGCTCCGTACAAACAGGGGTTCCATCGGCTTGGAAATTGCCTCAAATCAATTCAGATGAGACTCTTACTCTTGAAACCGAGAGTCAATACGACTTCCTCGAACTCAAATATCTTCCTACTGACCTTCAAAAAGGAGGGTTTCTTTTAAGTCTCACCATGGTTCTCTTCTTGATTTTCTTTATGCGGAATAAAAATAAAGTGTCATTATTTTCTTTAGTCGCTCTTTTTATCGGTCACACTTAATTTCGATGTCTTTTGGAAAACATAGGGTTTACCCGCTTATCAAAGTAGCCTTGATTTTACTTCTGTTTTTTTTGGCTCTTGAAATTAGATCTCCACGTTTTTTTGGATGGGATGATAATGCGACCTATTTTTCAGGAGCCTATCAATATAATTTCCACTCCGTCGTCAACGAAAGAACCTTTCCGTGGATGGTTTGGACGCAATATGCGGGGCAAACGAATCTCACTCAAAGTCAATCCGGGGCTTTTTATCTCCCTGCCTACCTTGCAACCGCACTTTCATGGAAGCTGTTTAAGACTCATTTATGGAATATTGATCTTTTAGTGATCTTCCATCTCCTGATAGGGACTTGGGGGATGCTTTACTATCTCAAGTTGTGGGAGATTCCTGAGAGATATCTTATTCCGGCAGCGCTGCTTTATGGGAGCTCCCCTTTTTTTATCATTGTCAGTAAATCATGGATCTTTGTCGCCTATATGATGTGTTACCTTCCTTGGCTGCTTTATCTTCTCGATCGAATACTCTTAAAACCCAAGATCTCTCTCTGCTCGGCTTATATCCTCCTCAAGACACTGTTCTTCTCACAAGGGTACTCTCAGATCTGGATTAATTATTGTTTATTAGAGGGGCTCTATTTTATATTTCGCTGGAGATCTCAATGTAAGGAGCGATCCGTTTTGCTTACGAAAGAGCTCATTCTATTTGTCATTCTCCAGTCGATTCATCTACTGATTTTAATGCCCCAGCTCATGATTAATATTCAATCGGTTTCCGATTCTCCTTTCCGTTCTTTTAAACTTACACTTGATCAACTTCTCTTATTTAGAGTGGAGCCCATTCATATTTTTCACTCTCAACTCTTTATTTTTGAAAAGGAATCGTATCTCCGCTCCTCTTCCTCAATTTTAATGTTAGGAGGATCGATATTTTTTTTATTTTATCTCTATCGTTCGATTCGCCATTCACAGCCTCTAAAGAAGGAGCATCAACTCTTTTTATTTCTTTTTATTCTCTGTTTAATGCTTTCCACTTCACTTTATGCCTCACTGAGCATTATTCCTCCTTTTCATATCCTTCGTTGGCCGATTAAATTTTTTATCTTTGTTCCCTTTTTTTACGTTTGTAGTTTTGTCTTCTTTGGCAGGAGGAATCCAGACTCTCGAACTTTCTCACTGATTCTTTGGATTTCCGCTGCATTTCAGTTCGTGGCACTTCTTCTGCCCTCACAGCAACAGGCTTTTTCGAAATTGCATATCGATGATCCTCGCGATCTGACGATTCGATGGCCCTACGAATCCGGAAGAGTTCTGCCGATTGCCTCTGACTCTAACCTGCTATTACACACCAATGCCCTTACCTATAACTTTGGAAGCTTCGCTCAGATTCCAACCCTGGGTGGCTACGATCAACTGATCTCCAAATTCAATTCTCAAATCGCTTTAGGGCTACAAATTACGGGGACACTCGAACCTGAACGACTGATATCGGCTCTTCCCCATCTTGAAATATGGGGAGTACGCTATTTAACCGGTTCTCCTCAAGATCCCATGACTTCACTGCTCGATACAGTCCCGAGTCTCGAAAGAATTTATACAGATGCAGAGATTTGTGTTTGGAAAAATAGAGAGGCACTTCCGTTGATCTCCTTGGAGTCAATGCCACATCGAGAAATAAACTTTGAACTAACCCCTCGATCGATTCTCTTGTATCCTAAAAACGAAGTGGGAAATATGACGATTCGTTTTGCCGCAATCAATCGGCTTTATTATCGTTACATTCAAAACGAAGTTTTCTCAGATTGGATTCCAATTCAAAATAACCATCATTCAGCGATCATAATTCCTATCGATCGTCTTTCAGATCGCATTGAAATTAGCTATTTATCCTCCCCAATTGAAATCGCCACATTTATTTCAAGTGGATTAATCATTTTTTTATTAGTTTTGAGTTTATTTGAGATAAACTTTTTAAGGAGAATGAGTTAAGTTGAAGTAATTTTTTAATTTTAATTCTTTAATTTTATCTTCATTTAACTCTTCTATAATCAGATTATTTATTTTTATCGGAAGCACGTCCTCTCTCACTCGTAACGGGGAAGATCCGCCGCTGAATTCGTTTCGAATTAAGTCCTGACCATACCAAATTTTTGAGATAGGGATGATCAATGCTTTTGAGTAAATCGAGTTGATGTAATTGTTAGAATTCCAAAAGGGCATTACAGTTTCATTTATCTGAATAAATCTCAAGGGTAAAACGAATGCCAGCCATATAAATGAGACTAAAATAAGCGATGTAATATAACACTTAATTTCTTGAATCTGGTGCAACCCATATAAAACGAGTAAACAAAGATTTCCATATACAGGATAAAGATATCGTGGCCCCCACCCGTGTCCTTGATTAAAATTTACAAATAAATAAAATAAGCAGGAGAGAAGAACCCCCATTAAAAGATTTAGCATAGGCCTACTTATTTTTTTGTAGTCTGTGATACAATGAATAAAGGGAGCAATATATAAGGGAGAAGTCCAAGTAACCAAGAGAAGAATATAAAACAAGACGTTTAAAAATTGATCGTGTCCTGGTAAAGAAAATATTGCCGTAGAAGAGGGAATTAAAGCAGGCAACGTAAATAACCGTTTCCAACAAACAACTAAAAGCACCCCCAATGCATAAACAGTTGCCTCGTAATATCTTTTTGAACAGCCGGACCTCCATCTGTCGATTAGAAATGGTAAGACGAATAAAAAATGGAAGTGAGGTTGATGGAGGCTAATTGCAAAAATTCCGAGCCATGGCGACAATCTATCGTACTTATGATGATAGCGAAGGAATAACCATAATAGATTAAAGAATAAATGCGCGGGAAAGGCATAATAGCTCATACTATTAACAATAAAAAAAGGAGTCATAAAAACAGATATTCCCAATAAATACTTATAACGAAAATCAGGAAGTAGTTGTTTTGAGAGATTAAGGAAAAGATACAAGCTTGCAGCTGCTAAAATCGGATTCAGAAATAGCACTATTTTACATTTCACAAAGAGGCTCAATAAAAGGCTGTACCCAGGAAGATAGGAGGAGGTAAAACTTCCCGTTTCTTGGTCATAAAACGTAAAAAGCGGAATAATCCTCAGTCCATAATCTTTTAATTCCAGAGGGATCTGTCCAAAAATTTTCCAATTTGAAAATAGTCCTGCCTGCACACGCATGACATACTCATCCATACTCAACGGGTATAAGCGAAATAGGGAATATGACAAAGCCGCCAAAACCAAAGTAAATCCAAGAAATGACAAATATAAATGATTCTTTAAAATATAAATAATACGCTCTAAAAATGGAACTCCCCACGTTTTTCTAAAACTACAAAAGATCAGTATACTCAAGAGCGAGTAGATCAAGAACGGTAAGTACTCGTACCTAAAAATCATGAAATGAAATATATTATACAACTCATACTCATTCTTAAATTCAGAATTCCAATTGCGAAATAGGATTAATGAAATGATCAATGATAAGAAGACTTGAATCAGTTTGATTGATTTAATTAATTTCATAATCAAACAAAACTCACGATTTTAAAAATAAACGCCCTGATTAGATCCCTCAAAAATAATGCTAATCCGAGAAATATTGAATGTCTTTGTTTATTTAAACTTGGATCTCTTTCCTTTAATAACTGTATAAATAATTTTCGTTCTTTCTTAAGATCTTTAATTTTAGCAGTTTCAGAATAGGAGTGGATTCTGAATTCATAAAGCGATTCAACATTTAAGTAAGCGCATCCACTCGCTAGATACCGAAGCCAACAATCAATGTCGCAGTAATACCTTAAATCTGGGTTAAATGCATGGAATGAGGGTTGACTTTTGGATCGTCGCATGAGGACCGCTGAAGGAGGCCCAATAGGGTTACTTATTTCTTTATAAGAATTTAAAATAAGTGTCTCTCCTAAAATCAAACCATAATCATTGAACGGCTTTTTCTTAAAAAGAGGTCTTCCTGATTTTGAGATAAACTTCCAACAACATGAAACTAAATTTACCTCAGGATATTTCTCTAGAGCTTCGACCTGTAATTTCAGACAATTCATGTGAAGACGATCATCGCTGCAGAGAATCTTTCCATAATATCCAGTGAAATGATTTAATAAAAAATTCCAATTTTTAACCATTCCAATATTTTTGCTTTGTTTAAATATTTTAATTCTACTTTTATACTGAGAATTTGTTTCCAGCCATGTTTCAATAAGCTGCATGGTGCTATCCTCAGAACAGTTATCTGAAATGATTAACTCCCAATCTGTATAAGTTTGATTTATAATCGAATCGAGCGCATCGACGACATAAAGTTCAGAATTAAAAGTCGGAATTCCGATTGATACCATACCTTTCACCATATCATTAACTTTTTTTGGACTTTGTAATCGATAGTATACTGATTACAAAACTCCCGAAAATAACTTGAATCCCCATTAATACGGAAATCGCCGCAGGAATTGTCCTCAGCATGATCTCTTTTTCGGTAAACTCATCAAATGATATCCCTCTCCATTTTATTAAGACATGCATAATAACAATGAGTCCAATGAATACTAAGGCAATTCCAGCGCCTATCCCTTTTTCTAAGGTATAATGTTTGTAAAACAGTTTTAGGTATGGGCTTGGAGCAAGAAATCCTTGGATTCTAGCGTAGGTAGTCGCAAACAGACCGAAAAATATTAATTGCTGGCTCAGCGGAAGTAACAAGCATGAAAATAGAAGAGCATTCGTGTCAAAAGACGGTCTACTATTGTGAACAGACCCCATTCCTAGTGTGATCGCCGAAATAAGGCCCAGCAGTCCGATAGACAAACTGGGAATTAAAAAAAGCCACATCGGGGAATATAAAAGCATTAGGCGCAAATGGCGCCAGCCATCTCGCCAACTTCTAAGATGAGGGGGGCGATTTCGAAGATCTGGATAAAGTGTAATCGGCACCTCGGTAATTTTTAGTCGTGATATACTTGAGGCAATAATCATTTCTGAAGCGAATTCCATTCCAGTGGATACCAAGTTTAAACCGATGATCGATTTTCTCGAAAACCCTCGTAAGCCGCAGTGAAAATCGTTGATTTTAGATTTAAAAAGAATTTTTCCGATTGCCGTTAATACGGGGTTTCCGATCCAACGATGTTTCCATGGCATCGCCCCTGGAGAAATCTTTCCCCCGCCGGAGGGAAGTCGACATCCCATAACGAGCTCATATCCCTGCCTTAGTCCTTCTATAAACCGGCCAATTTCGGAAAAATCATAGCTCCCATCGGCATCTCCCATAATAATCCACTCCCCTTCCGCAGCATGAATCCCACCGATTAATGCATTCCCATATCCCTTTTCTTCTATTTTTACAACTCTCGCCCCTAATGCTTCTGCAATCGCGGCAGTCTTATCAATACTACCATTATCCACAACGAGGATCTCATATTTTTCAGATCTCTGATGAAATCCTTTACGTATTAATTTAATGCATTCCGGTATCGTTCGCTCTTCATTAAGACAAGGAAGCAGAACAGTCACTTTTATATCGTTGGATTCTTGTGAACAATTTGACATATTGATATAAATAGTTTTAAAAAATTAATTTAACTTTTAGTAATATTTAAAGACTTTTCGATCATAAAATACCCTAAATTAATCTCTCTCCAAGTTATTTAAACGGATGATTTGATGTTAAGACTTACTCTCTGATATATAAGTCTAATCCATTCGGGAAAGTTACCGTGTCTTTCCAAAATAAACTTCCCTTATAACGCTTGAGAAGAATGTATCCTTTATACTGAATTGGTGAAATGCCCTCGTCGATTTCATTCGCAATAATAAATCGTGGAGTCCCTTGAATGATGCCATCGAGAGGTCTCGCTAAATCGACCGATTTATTGAGGGAGTAATATCTATTTTCAGGCTTCCAGGAGTTTTGAAATAGGTTTTTATTAAAATAGTAATTCACAGCAGAGGCATGCTCTGAAAATCCAATAAACGAATCCTTTTCCCATCCATTTTGCTTTATCTCTTTTGCCAGCTCTTTTCCCGCTGAATAGGGATAGAGGAT
Source organism: Methylacidiphilum caldifontis (assembly GCA_945860255.1). GTDB lineage: Bacteria > Verrucomicrobiota > Verrucomicrobiia > Methylacidiphilales > CAMAQI01 > CAMAQI01. The sequence continues at coordinate 8,030 of CAMAQI010000011.1, read as the reverse complement.
ATCATTCCAAAACGCCACTGCAGACCATTTGATTTGGATCAAAAAAATAATACAAAAAAGAAAAACGACAATTTTCTTTTGAATTAAATTCCAATTCTGAATAATGGTTAACGACTTCATAACACACATCGCCCACCATGAAAAAAGAATTCCTTCATGCCATGGGGAATAATAAATAAAAAAGAAAAAAAGAATCCATAGTGTGATTGGCAATAGGAATAAAGAAAGGATTCCTCTCTTGAACATCAGATAGCTCGATCCGATAAAAATCACGATCGTTAACCATTTTATCGGAGTAAATATTGTACATATCCAGTAGAGCCGATGAATTCCTTCCTCGAGCGATAACGAGGTCGGAACAGGAGAATAATGGGGAATTAAATTCATCATCCAAAAGGCACAAGTGAACCCTGCGATGAGATAGGGAATCGACCTGTTTCTTTCTTTAAAAAATAAGTTTCCTCTCTTCAATCCTTGAATAAACTCAACTCCTAATAAGGCGACAATAAGAATGATTCCGTGGATCGTCACACTTGCTGTTAATGATAGGATTACCCCATAATAATAGGGCTTATTCTCTCTTTTTTCCCACAGATTAAAGATCAACCAAAACAATATCGGATAAAGAACGTAGCCTCTTACGACAATGGGATATTGGTAAAAAAAGAAGTATGAAAATACAAATCCAAAGCGAAAATAGATGGGCAGATTTGAAAAATAAAGAATGATCGCCGCAAAGATCCACGCGAACAACAAACCGAGTAACGGCAACCCATTTTCAGGAAATAGGAAGGATCCTATTTTTAATATTGAATGCCAAAGAACGGGATGTGCATCCCAATGCGGATGCTCAAAGATAAGATAACTCCACGAGGCTGACTGGGCGGTGATCCAAGGATAAACTTCATCAAACCAAGGTTCATGACTGCGACTACAATAGAAGGTAAGAAATGCGTAAAGTAAGCCTAACGCAGCGGTCAGCGGGGTGACCCCTCTCCGGTCTTCTTTAAAAAATCGATCCAGGTTCATCATTTAATGAAATAGATCTTTATTTATGAAAGCTTCAATGAAGACCTTAATTGCCAAGGTCAAAAATATTAGCAGAAGCAGATCACCTAGAACTTAACGCCCATTTGCAGATAAGGGGTTGTTGTATGGCCTTCAACGGTGACGCGACGAAGATCGTAAGAGACCCAATCGACATCACAGCCTAAACGCATCGACAATTTCTCGGTGAAGTCATAGGCTAAATATCCTTTTCCTGAGGCTCCATTGAGGAATCCCATATAATAACCACCAAGATCAAAGCCGGTATAAAAGCCTTTGGTGAAGCGATATTGAAGCTCAAAGCCGAGGAGATAGGTTCCGAAAAATTCGGTAGTATTGTAGACTTTTTCCCTATCAATCCGAGAGAGTTTTCCTTGCTCGCGCTCGACAAAACCGGATTTGGCCGAAACATTTCCCGTTGAAATTCCTGCAATCGCTCCGACGTAGGGCATCAATCGAAAATCGTCGAGCTTTACGACATCATAGCCGATCTTCGGCTCATATTTTATGATATTGAGGTCTGCTTCAACGCGACTTCCTTGCTTTAGTTTGATTCCTGTTCCGAAAGTGACATCGCTTTCTAAATTTCCCGCTTGGTTAAAATGAATCCAGGTCAGGGCATTATTAAAATGCAATCCAGGGCCCATTTCCCAGTCAACGTCCGCTTTGATTCCGTAGCTGGGATCATCGATTCCAAGTTTTTTTAAATCAAATCCCTGTCCTCGGGGTCCCGATTGAATATCGAAACTATTTTGCGTATTATAAATAGGTCCGACTCTCAGTTCGATTCCTTGTAACGGAGCCGTGTTTCGAGAGGTGGGCTGAATCGTTGATTTTTCAAGGGAGCTCTTGTCGATCGCTCCTGAGGGACTATTTTTCATTGCCTTAGTCAAAAGACCCTCATCCGCTTGTGTGAAAAACAGGCCCAATAGTGAAACGGCGCCAAATTGTATTAAACGAATTGAATTCATCGTAATTACTCCTAATTGATTAAAAGCGTAAAAAAACCGTTCTAAAGGTCAAGATATTTATTTATTTTTAAGTAAAAACTTTTCACTGCCTCTTTTTCTCTGTTTATGGTAGTTTTTAATTTCACATTGAATCTCTATGAAAATCGAAACGCTGCAATCTTTGATCGAATCCTTTAAGAAAACCCGTATTCTGGTCATTGGTGACTTGATGCTCGATGAGTTTATTTGGGGAAAAGTCTCCCGAATATCACCGGAGGCTCCCGTGCCGATTTTGGAGGTGGAAAAGACGACTTTTTATCCTGGGGGCGCCGCGAATGTGGTTCGGAATCTTGCCTGTTTCACCACACACGGGGCGATGGCTGGGGTTGTGGGTAAAGATGAGGCCGGTCAACAGCTGCTGGGACTTCTGCAAGCCGAGGGGGCACTGACGGAGGGAATTTACTGTAGTCCCGATCGTCCCACGACGCGTAAAACTCGGATTATTGCCCGCCAACAACAAGTCGTTCGTGTCGATCGTGAGGTTAAACACAAATTAAACTCTGAGGAGCGGCTCAATTTAAAGCGATATCTGGATCAACATCTTCAGGCCTTTGATGGGGTGATAGTCGAAGATTACGGGAAAGGACTTTTAGATCAGGACCTTGCGAGCGAAATCATCGCCGCCTGTCGTCATCATCAAAAAATTTTGACTGTTGATCCGAACCCGAACAACCCCCTCGACTGGTCGGGGGCAACGGCGATTAAACCGAATCGAATTGAGGCGTTAACGTCAGCAGGGGTCGCACCTCGTGACGATGCGCCGGCCCTTCAGGAAGCGGCACAGATTTTAATGAATCGATGGGAATCGGAGTATCTTCTGATTACCTTAGGGGATGAAGGGATGGAGCTGTTTCAAAAGGGAAAACCGTCCTATCATACCCCCACGCGAGCGAAAGAGGTCTATGATGTCACGGGAGCAGGGGATACCGTGATTGCCCTTTTCACCCTTGCCCTTGCCAGCGGAGCCAGTGCGATCGACTCGGCAGAAATAGCCAATCATGCGGCAGGGATCGTCGTCGGAAAACTCGGAACGGCGACCTTGAGTGCTGAGGAACTTCTGCAAAGCTTTACCGAAACATCCCCATGAAAAAATCCGCCGTCTTTTTTGACCGAGACGACACCCTTATTAAAAATGTTCCCTATTTAGGAGATCCCTCTCTTGTAACCCTGATGCCCGAGGCTCGAGAATCGCTCGAAAAACTTCGAAATCATCAGTTTAAGCTTTTTGTGGTGAGTAACCAATCCGGAGTCGGGCGCGGTTATATTACTCAAGAGCAGGTGCATGCGGTGAATCAAGAGATGGTGAAGCAGCTCGGTTCCGATTTCTTTACTGAGATTTATAGTGCCTTTTCTGCTCCAGGCTCTTTGTTTGATGATGGGCGTAAACCGAATCCAAAATTAGTCTTAGAGGCAGCCGACCGCTACGAGATCGACTTGACCCGATCCTACTTTATTGGGGACCGTCTCTCCGACATGCAATGCGCCCGAAATGCAGGATGTCATGCAGTGCTTTTGCTGACGGGAGACTATCAGGATGAAAAAACAGAGGCCTCTGCAATCTCCGATTATATTGCCCATTCGCTAAAAGAGGCGATTGATTGGATTCTGTCCGACGTCTCACGCTCATGATTTTCCTCATTCTTATTCCCCTCTTGATTATTGCGTGCATGGGATACATGCGATTTCGTCAATGGAATGAGGCTTCCGTCAGGCTTGATGAAATTATCTCTGAACTCGCGGCAGGGCGCCGGCCAAAAAGTTTTGTTCGGAGTGGTCCTCAATCACTCGTTCGACTTTCTAACCAAATTGAAAAGGTCTCTGAACTCCAATTAGCCCTTCAACGACAACTTCAAGAGGAGGGCTATAGCCATCAAGTCATCCTCAAAGGAATGATCGAAGGAGTCTTGATTGTTGATCACGAAAAGAAGATCCAACTCGCCAACGAGCCTTTTTGCACTTTTTTTAATATTGATAAAACTCCCACAGGGTTGACCGTCATGGAAGCGACCCGCTTTATTGAACTCGATCGACTGATCCAGCAAACCTTGAGATCAAAATCAGCTCAATCCTCTGAGCTCCAACTGCAACAGAACAATAACGCAGCCGCTTCCCCTTATTTACTGATCAATACGTTTCCGTTTCCGATTCAATCGATCGGAACCACAGGCGTCGTCCTCGTCTGTCACAACATCACTCGGATGAAGCAACTCGAAGAGGTTCGCAAAGAGTTTGTCAGCAATGTCTCCCATGAGCTCAAAACCCCACTTGCCATTTTTCAAGGCTATGTGGAAACGCTCTTGGATAATCCTCAGCTAGAGGCGAAGGATCAAAGTCGAATCCATAAAACCTTGCTCCGTCACTCTCATCGACTCAATGCTCTTGTCGAAGATCTCCTCTCCTTGGCGCGCTTGGAATCGCGTCGGATCCCGCTCCAATTTGAAATCATCGATCTCCATTCTTATCTCGAGCCGCTCCAGGAGGATTGGAAAAAACAGATCGAGGCCAAAGAGATCAAACTCGTCATTACACTTCCCCCAGAGACGCTCCCCATCGAAATCGACCTTCTCCGTTTCGAGCAGATTCTCTCCAACCTCATGGACAATGCGATCAAGTACTCAAAAAAAGAGGGAACGATCCATCTCTCTTTTTCTAAAAAATTAGAACATATTGAAATGACGATTCAAGATCAAGGAATCGGAATTCCGGCCTCTGATTTGCCTCATATCTTCGAACGTTTTTACCGTGTCGATAAAGCGAGAAGCCGAGAGATGGGAGGGACAGGACTCGGTCTCTCAATTGTGAAGCACATCGTTCTCCTCCATCAAGGAACGATCGAAGCCGAAAGTGAAGAGGGAGAAGGGACGACGATTCGAGTCTATCTTCCGCTTCGCCAAAATTTATAAATCCGTAGTTTCGGTCTTTGACCGATTTATTCTAAAACCGCAGATGAATTTAGCCGCAAAAGAACGCAAAGAACACAAAGAACACAAAATATAATCGGCCCTCAAAAAATCTTATTTTCTTGATCAAAAGTTAACCTGAACCGACGGAGTCGGGGTGACCCCGCCGTAAATAAGCGATCACCCAAAGGGTGAATGCTTGTTTCGGACTGGTCGGCCTCGCAAATCGTTGTTTCCTCAACCCCGACAAGTCGTGGCAAGCAACATTTGACGAGGTAAAATCCCAGTTGCCGTTTTTAGGCTGAATTGTTTTTTTCATTTTTGCGTTCTTTGCGTTCTCTGTGGCTAAACTCACTGTTTTTAGGTCCAACAGCTTTTTCCAGGTTAAGTTAGATCACGACCTTCATGTAGCTCTCTTTTCGCCCCTCTGAGAAGGCTTTTTCCAAGCTCGTGGCGAAATCTAACTCTTCTTGGGTCGGAGGGGTAAAAATTGTCGAAATAAATTGAGCGTTCTCTTCGTCATTGAGCATTCGCTGATGTTTTTCGTAAAACTGAAGCACCATATATTGATAATGATTATGACGCTGTGAATAGATGCGCCATTTTCCATGTTCGATATCAAAATTGTAAGCGTTATAAAGGTCATTCGCACAACCTTGAGGATGTCGGACATGATAACAAAGATCTCCTTCCGTATCTTGGAGGTAAGCGATCGAATGACAAAGCATCACGCTCGTATATAAAACATCCCATCCTCTGACCGGAAAAATAGAATTTGGAAAAAGATTTCGATTATTTTCCCACCACTCCGTTTTCACCACCCAAACATCTTGGCCGACGATATAAATATTGCGGCGTTTTTGAAAGTCAGGGGGAAAATCCTCAATATCAGTCCGGGCAAAGATGATACATTCCATCCCCACTTCAATGAACTCCTCTAACTTTGTAAAAAGTTTCGGCTGCAAAATAATATCTCCGTTCATGATCGCAAAGTAGGAGTGCCCATTCTTTTTTGCATGATCCGCAGCACGATCAAAAAGATCTCGGACAAAGGGAAAGGGAGTGCCTTGGGGATCGATCTTCATTCGTGTTGTTTCCACAATCGAATCCGCTAATTCCCAACCTGGAATTTCTTGAGCTTCCTCAGCAGTCGTGATGTTCACCGGTTTCAGAGGAAGCCCTATCTGAATCAGAGCATTTACCGAGGCGAGCATCCGCTGTTGACGTAATAATCGACCGGGATCTTGAAAAGGAACTAGATTCACGCCCCAAGTGATTGTCGGCAAACTCATCTCCCTGATTTATCAGAGTCCCGTGAAAAGCTCCATCCCTTTCTAAACATAAATCGGTCAAAGACCGAAACTAATTCTAATTTGATCTCAATGAAAATATTCACTGCCTTGTTCTCATCGCATTGAATTCCGATCCGTCAGATGACCATGGGCGTCAACTTAAGGAATTCATTCAAAGGCAGTTTCTTTATTTTTCTTACAGTCCCTCGAGCGCCTTGAGCACGATCTCTTTCGTCAAAATTTCCGGCAAAAGAATCGGCGCCGCATTCCGCTCTTTTCCATACAGGACGTAAACGGGAACACTTGCTCTTCCGAGCTTCTCCAAGGCTTTGGTGATCTCTGGATCGGAGTGAGTCCAATCCGCCTCCATGACCACCACTCCTTTAGAACGAAAGGCCTCTTGAATCTCCTGGCGATGAAGAACCAATTTCTTATTCACTTGGCAGGTCAAACACCACGCTGCCGTAAAATCAATAAAGAGCGGTTTTCCGGCTTGATGTAACTCCTCGACACGAGAGGCTGAATATTTTTCAACCTCGATCGTTTGAGTTCTCGGAATCGAAAACCAGATCGTCAGGGCGATCATAATTAAAAAAAATCCTTTCGCCACTCTCCCCGCCGACCTTCCCCAACCCCATAGTCCAAAGGAGATAAAACCGATCGCCATTAAAATCGATCCTAACCCAGGGATCCCTTGAAGCTGAGCGTAGACCCAGATCAGCCAGAGCACTGTCCCTAACATTAAAAATCCGAGAAACTGCTTAAATCCGATCATCCATTCCCCTGGCTTCGGCATTTTACGAATCCAAGACGGTTTCATCGATAAGAAGAGATAGGGAGCAGCGACTCCAAAACCTAAAAAGCTCATCACTAAAAAAGTGAGTGCGACCGATTGACTGAGGGCATAACCGACCGCTGCCCCCATCAACGGAGCGGAACAGGGGGTCGCAACGACGGTGGCTAAGACGCCTGAGAAAAATGATTTTCCTAATCCCTTTTTATCAGTGACTTGATTTTGTAATGACCCTAAGGCGGCTCCGACCTCGAAGACTCCAAAGAGATTTAAGGTCATCGCCAGAAAAAAGAGCGTTATGGCCAAAACAAAAGGAGGAGATTGCAATTGAAATCCCCAACCGAGCCCCTCGCCTCCCCATCGTAATGCGACGAGAATTCCGGTTAAAATCCAGAAGGAGATCATCACCCCCGCAGTAAAGGAGACCCCTTGTTTCCAAACCTGCGATCCCTCTTTTTGCGCCTCATTGACAAATCCCAGAATCTTCAGTGAAAGCACTGGAAGAACACAGGGCATCAAATTTAAGATCAACCCTCCGATAAAGGCAAAAAGGAGGATCAACCCTAAAGAACGCTTCTCTGTAGAGTCTTTATTTTGAGAAGTCCCCGCAACGACTTGGGATTGGAAAGTGAGTAGCTCACGGCCCGTCGCTTTTTCAACCACGAATACTCCGGACAGATCAGAAGAAGGCTCTTCAAATCGAGCACGAACGGTCGCACCCTCTGCATTGATCATTGAGGTAAATGGTTTTGCTAAGGCCAGTTTCCCTTCCGTTAATGGAAAAAACTCGATTGATTGGATCCCCTTTTCAGCAAGCAAAAGCTCAACCGTTTTATCTGGATAAACAAAGACCTGAACTTGAGCCGTTTTTCGAGGAACCTCATCCTGAAATTTTTGAAAGAGGGCAGAGATCATTTCATTTTTGGAAAGGCTCTCTTTATTCGCCGCGAGCAGCGAAAGCTCTGCGGTAGCTTTCCCGGGAACACAG
>CAMAQI010000010.1 GCA_945860255.1 Methylacidiphilum caldifontis | reverse complement strand
TCTTCGATTTGGTTGTGCCCCCATGGACCCCTGCACCAAACGTTCGAGACCCTGTTTAGTGTTTTTTTGCTTCGCAATTGGTTTTCTGGTTGGTTGAATCCCTGTTACCCCTATTCAAACCTTTGAGATTCCATGGGTTTGATTTCGTTTTACGAAGGTTTTCCCTCGGCTCTCTCCCGCATATGCGGGATTTCCAGCTTTGAATGCGTTATCACGCAGGGAGTGGCGGTTAATTTCTTCCCTTCCCCTAAGCCGATTAGCTCCTTTTTTATCTATCCAAAGACCCAGCTCATTCCGAATTTGAGAATCAACGGGATTGTCAGCAATCCAAAAAGAGTGGAGGCGACGGCGACGCGGAGTGCGGTTACCGAATCGCCGTGATAATGTTTAATCAAGACGATGGGATAAAGAGCGGCGGGCATCGCCGATTGGAGAATCAGCACCCGTCGAAGATCCTCACTGATCGGTGCGAAGCGGGCGACGAGAAGGAGGGTGAAGGGGAGCAAAAGATTTCGTAAGAAAATTCCAGCCCCCATCGTTTGCCATCCTTCACGAAAAGAAAAAGAGTGGAGAGAGGCCGCAAAGGTCGCTCCGATGAGCAAAATCGCGAGGGGGTTTGCAGGGGTTCCGAGGTAATGAACTGTTTTCAAAACAAATAAGGGGATCCATTCTTGGGCATTCGCAAAATTGAGCGTCACACCTAAAATGATCGCCGCAATTGCGGAAAAATTAATTTGTTTCAAGGAATGAAGGAGGGTTTGTCGCGAAAGAAGAATCGCTCCTAAGGTCCAAAGGGAGATTTCGATTCCGAGATTGAAAACAAAAAGCATTCCAAGGGTCTCTTTACCAAAGATCGATTGAGCCAACGGAACGGCAATATAACCGAAATTCATGATCGAAACGGCAAAAGCAAAAGAGCGCTTTGAAGATCGTTCCCGAAGTCCGAAAAAAGGGGCAAAGAGAAGACCGAGGAGAGCCGCAAGCGCACAAAGGAAAACTCCGATGAGGGGGGCAGTGATGATATTTTCCGGATTCCGTAACGTTTCATTTCCAAGGATTGAATCCAAAATAAAACAGGGCATCAGAACATTAAGAACGAGTCTAAAGATTCCCCGTTCGAGGTCTTGAGAGATCCACCCTTTACTTTGGAGCAGACCGCCCGTGGCGATCACGAGAAAGATCGGCAAGACCGCTTGAATAACGACCCAAAAATTTTGCATCAGAGGTCAAGGGTACGGGAAGATGGATTGCAGGAAAGGGAAAAATAGGTTCCTTCCCGTTTCCAGTGGAATGGGATAAAAACGGGAAGGAACTGAAAAAAAGAAAAGTGTTTCCTGCTTCAGTTTCGCGGGAGGCCATGCGCGTGACGAGCGAGCTGTTTACCTCCAAGCACTTCCACTAAATCTTGTTCAGCGGAGGGGGTGTCATCCCAAACCGAAGCAGGAACAGGTCGATCTCCAGAGAAATCGGTTCGAACTTCAAATGAATGATGATATAAAACCGTTGTGACCTGAAACCGATCACAAGGTGTTGAGGAGAGAAACTCTTCTAAACCGGTGCGATCAGTTTCCTTGCTTTTAGTCGTCGGTTTTGTCGAAATTCTTTTAGAGAATTTTCACGATTGCCGACGAAAAAGCGATCAAGGGGATTTACCATCTTTTCCTGAATCTATCCGAGCATTGTGGCAAATTAAAGACGATCGAGTGACAAGTAGGTCAGAATAATTTAGATAAAAGCATCTTGATTGCATTATAAATGATGCTATGATGCTTTTATGAGAACAACGGTTACCTTAGATCCTGAGGTTGAATCCCTGATCAAGGCAGAGATTCGGAAAACGCATCGTCCCTTCAAACGTGTTCTCAATGATGCGATTCGAGCGGGGTTTTGCTCGCTAAAAACCGCTCCTTCTTCTCCACATTTTAAAGTCATTGCCAAACCTCTCGGACTCAAATCAGGACTCGATCCGCGACGACTTGGACAAGCGGCCGATGAGCTGGAAGCCGAGGCCTTTCTATCCCTTACCGAACGATTGAAGGAGAAACTGAGGTGATTATTCCTGACGCTAATCTTCTTCTTTATGCCTACGACTCATCAAGTCCATTTCACCTGAAAGCCAAAAAATGGTGTGAAAAAATAATGACGGGGCCGGATCCCGTGGCGATGATTCCCGTTGTACTCTTTGGCTTCGTGCGAGTAAGCACACACTCCCGTATCTTCGAAACCCCGCTACGTATTGAGGAGGCTGCCGCTTGCGTCCAATCGTGGATTGAGCGACCCCATGTCATGATCATGGAAATGAATCAGGAGGATGTGATGATCGCTTTGAAACAGTTACAACTTACGGGAGTGGCAGGAAATCTAACCTCCGATGCTCAAATTGCGGCAGTTGCACAACGTCTCCATGGAGAGGTCCATACAGCAGATCTCGATTTCGAACGGTTTTCAGGAGTTCGACATCTTAATCCTCTATTCGATTAACGGCACTTGAATCATTTGCAGTCGGATGAATATCTCCGGCTCTTCGACTCCGTTTTCAATGGCTTGAAGATAGATCGTTTCCGCTTTTTGCCACTCCTTCCGACTTTCATAGATCACCCCAAGATTCAAATAAGGGAGGGGGTTCCGTGGGCTTTCCTGAAGAACCTCACGATAGAGATTTTCCGCCTCACTGATTTTATGTTGGCGAATGAAGAGGTGACTTAAATTAATTTTTGCCTCGGAAAAATCGGGGCGCAGTTCGATGGCCTTTCGATACATCCCTTCGGACTCCCGTAAATCACCTTTGGCTTCGTACAAACGCCCGTAATTGAGATAGGCTTTTAAATGTCGGGGCTCCAAGCGAATCGTCTCCTTGAGGTGAAACTCTGCTTCCTCCCATCGACTTTGATTAAAGAGTGCCCCGGCATAGTTGTTATGGGCACGCGGATTCAAGGGGGCATGGAGCACGGTCGATTTCCAGATCGATTCTTCAGAGGAATAATCCCGATTGCGCTGATAGGTCATAAAACCGAAAACAACCGCTAAGAGAATCAAGAGAAGGTAACCTCTTTTTCCGAGCAAATGATGGATTCCTAAAACAAGGAATAAAAGGACAGAAACCATCGCCAGATAAATACGATGTTCCGATACCGGTTCTGATTGCATCGGAATGATCGAGGAGGTGGGGGCGACGAGTGCCATCGCCCATATCCCCCAGAAGCCCCATTCCGGCTTTTTCCAAATCAGCCAACCGATGGTTCCGACGATAGCAAGCAAGAGGAGAGTACAAGGGAGAATGATCCCCCAGTCGGAAACTTTTACGACTCCATAATCGAGAATCAACGGAGAGGGCCAGAAGATCAGTCGAAGATAATGAACGATCGCCCAGGACTGCGTTTGCAGATGTTGCCCAAGCGTAATCTCGCCAGCATAGCCGTAAACGCCATCGCGAGACTTGGCGCAGAGATTTAAATAGATCACCAATCCCCAGGAGGAGAGGAGTCCATAGTAATAAAAACGTCTTTTATTCCAGAGCCGCTGAAAGTCGGTTTCCGTAAAGGTCCAATCGTAGAGGAGAACGATTAATGGGGCGCTGACCATGATCTCTTTGGTTCCCATTCCTAAATAACAAACGAAAATCGAGGTAGAGAGCCATAAAAGGGATTTTTTCCCTGCTTGCGAACGAATAAAACAATAGAGCGTCAAAAGATAGAATAGAGAGACCAACGATTCGGCCCGTTGGATAATGAGGGTGACAGATCCTGTTTGGAGAGGATGAAGTCCCCAGAGTCCGGCGATACAGGCAGCCAGGGGGATCGATTCATTGCGAATCGACTCTGAAAACTTCGGCAAGGAGAAAGTCAGTCGCAAAAATGAAAATAAAATGAAGGTTGCGGATAGATGAATGAAAAAATTGGTCAGGTGATATCCGAAGGGAGAAAATCCTCCGAATGCGTAATTGAGTGCCAGCGAGAAATTTAAAATCGGACGTCCCGTGACCGTCTCCGCTCCAAAAGAGGTGAGCTGAATCGCCTTGAGGAGAGAATGGAGACTTGGATTATGAAGGATCGACGGAAGATCGTCATGGATAAAGGGGCCGTGAAAGCTATTCGAATAAACAATTCCGAGTGCAAAAGTAAGAAAACAGAGGATCGCCCAAGGGGAGAGATTTAAAAATGGCAGCTTTTTATTTTCCATGCACCTCAATAGAGGAGTTAAAATCTAAAATTAGCACTTAATCCACCCCCGAGATCGAACTTATCATATTCCTCAATCCGTTCTGCGGTTGAAGTTCTTTGTTCGTAGGAGCCAAAGCAAGAAACCGTGAACCAATCGGTCACTTCCCAACTGAAGGAGGAGCCTCCCGTAAAGGTAATATCCTCCCGATTCCGATAAACGAGATCTTGGCGATGATCATTGATATTATAATTCGAATATTGAAGTCGCGCAAAGGGTTGAACGAAAACCGTTGGAACAATTTGCTGACGCAACGAAAGAGATAAAATGGAATCAAGTCGGTTATTCAATTCATGACGATCGGTTCCGTCGAGATTATCCAAGGAGTTATTATTATCAGCATCGGTGTAGCGAAGTTTTCCCTCATAACCGATCACCGCCATGGTCACGGGGGTGATTTGAAAGATTCGGGCAACAGACCAAGAGGGAACATATTCCTTATAAAATTCCGAATAATTTTGGGTTTGAGTTGGTGCATCCGCCACATTTTCGTGAGTCAGCAAACGGGTGAAATCAAAGCCCAATCCAAAGAGCCACTTCTGATCGACGAGATAATTCAGATTTCCGAAGATTGTTTGGGAGTCAAAATCGAAACGCTTATAGCCCCTTTTATCATTTTGGACGGTATCCCCTGCGTAGCGAAACATCGGCTCGGTATCCCCTAGAGCATAATTAAACCATTGATGGCGAAAGCCGATCTTCGGGAGAAGGGCATTTTCGCCGAGGAGAATCGGATCAGGAGCAAAACTAAATTCGGCGGTGGTCGCCAGAAGAGTGGTATCGACGGCTTTATTATGCCAATTATTCGCCTGAAGCAACATGTTCGAAGTATAAAGATATTGAGTATCAAATTTAACATCCCACCAGCGTCTTACGAGTTTGCGTTTAACAATGTATTGAGGGCCGAGATCATCACGATCTCCTGGGATCACCTCTGGGGCTTGCTCCTCTTCTCTCAAATCTAAAAGATTCGGAATTCCGACCTTCAAATCACGACGTCGGTTGAGTTCTTCCGTTTGGCTAATTCGTGCATCTTGAGCGACAAGAGAGGTCACTAAGATCAAACTCCAATAAATTGAGAAGAAAGTTTTCACGGCCCGTTTATGTAACTATTGATGTTATAGGTCGTTGTTCCGTCGTTGACTTGAGTTCCAGGACCTCCATTTGTTGGACCATTCTGACCATTATCGCCATAGATGTTTAAGCTGCCTGAATTATTGGGCAGTACCCCCCCTGTACCGATATAATACCAATTTCCAGTTTTGGTATAAACATTAAGAGATTTCGTTCCTGTGTAGTTGGCCATATTTAAATGACTGAGATTCACCGTGTCGGCACGTAGTTCCGTGACGGCCGAATTAAAAATCGGATAGGCTAGATCAATTTTTCCGGTTTTCGATTCCATGACTAACCGAGTTAAATCTCCGGCTACTTTTTGAATCGTTAATGCGTTTCCAGTGGATGTGTGAGTAATATCGCCTAAAGATTCGAAGCTTACGTTGCTTGCAGAGAAGTTCAGGGTCGCCCCTTGAGTAAAGGTAATGGCCCCCCCGACATTGATAAAATGGATAGAATTTCCTATATTGGAGAAAGTGGTGGGACCAAAGGGAAAGGTGATTGTTCCATTAGCAAAAATTCCGAAATCGGACAAAGTCCCAAATCTTGAAAAATCATAATTTGTTAATGTAAAAGTAATGTTTTTTCCGCCAACGGCCGCGTAATTGGCAGCGGCATTAATTCCGAATCCCTTGTAAGTTCCCTGTGCAGGAATCGAAGAAAGAAAAACATTTTTACCAGAAAGATCCAAGGTATCAAATGAGAGATCCGCTCCTATTTGTGAGTCTAAAAAGGAGGAAAGAAGAGGAAAAGAGTTTGTGTTTGTTACAGGGTTGGCAAGTTCTTGATTTTTACTTAAATCGATGACGACAATCTCGTTATTGTTAACTGCATCGACGAGTTCCGTTTCAGTAGAGCTTACTTTTCCTGATTTAATCTCTTGTTGCTGGTCGCCGATGGCTTTATCAATTTTTGTTTTGGAAGAGACCTCTTTATCAAATCCGTTAACAAGATCAGATCCTTGAACGGTTCGTTGAAGATCAAATTCTAACGTGGGGCCAAGCGTATCACGCCCGGGCATGATAAAGGTCATCTGACCCTCTTTGAGGACTTTGTTGCTCCCGCTGGGGAGCGTTACTCGACTGCTTCCCTCCATCACCATTAATTTAAAACCGCCATTGGAGGTCGCTCCGACCATGATCGTTGTGCCCGTGACCGCAGCGGTGGCGGCGGCTGTTTTAATGATTCCGCCGCCCATTCCTTTGGGGGCGTGAAACAAAACGCTGCCGCTTTGGAGATTCATCGTCCGTTTGGCGGCTTCAAAGGAGAAGACGGTATTGGCGCCGATCCGTGCAATGGTTTTATCAGGAGCCTCAAGCTCCGCTCGTGAATTCATCCCGGTACGTATGACCTCGGGGACCTCAAAGTTGTCATTGACCTTCGCTTCCCGCATTTCGGTGGCGTTTGCCTTGGAGACGCGAACATCGCGAATGACCTCGGTAAACCGGGCTTTCTGTAGATTATCCGCAGAAAGCATCGCACTTCCTGTGAGGAATAAGGTGGACAGATAGATCAAGCGCATGGCTTTTGATAGCAACGGAGAGATATCGAGGCAAGGAGAGATTTAACATAAACCGTGCGAGCCCATAGGCGTCAACTTAATAGAAAATACAATATTAACCGCCAAGAAAAAACAAAAAACGCCAATAATCCTAAAAAAAGAAACTCTATTTTCATAACCACCTCACTCCGTGATATCTGTGTTATTTGTTCCCTCGTACAAATCTTCGATTTGGTCCGGTTTTTGGGGTTAAAGCGCGCGGAGGTTTTTAAAGGCCGCCTTTTTTCGCTCGTTTAAGATTTTTTGAAAGTTGGTTTTGACTTGAGCGACCGTCGGCCGAACCGTGCTGATTCGGAGGATTAATTGAAGCAGGGAGTGCCAATCTTGACGGGAGACTTTCTCCGGGGCGAGCCGTTGGCTGGGGCCGTGATTATGATAGTTTTTGAGGGGAAGGCAAATCGCTCCCGTTCGCAAACCGGCCTCCTGGATTGCCGTTGCTTCACAGGTTCCGCCTCCCATGAGAAGACGTTGAAAATGAAATTCGGGCGACTCTTTCTTCAAATGGCTCGCATGATCCGTAAGCCAGCGGGTCACATCGGAATCGAACACCGAGAGTCGGTCGCCGACTCGAATGACCATTCCTCCTCCCCACGCAGCAAAGCCTTTAGCCTGGCTGGCTTCAATGGAGATATAGATTCGATCGCTATTCGGCTTAGTCTCGTTTAATCGCCCAAAGGTCCCCCAGAATCCGACCTCTTCGGCGCGGGTAAACCAACATTCCACATCTGCGGGGATTCGGTTCCGGTCCAAATATTGGAGTAAGGAGACCATCGAAACGACGGCGACGAGATCGTCGCAGGCGCGTCCGGTGATCGTCGTCGCATTTTCTTGAAACTCACAGAGATCCCAAACTCCGAAAGCCGCCTCAGGGGGGAGTCGATCGACGAGGAGCTCTGTTTCCGACTCCTGTTTCCGAATCGATTGAACCTGTGATTTTCCGGGAAGATAGATCCCTTCTTGAGTGCAAAAACGGATCGTCGCCTTTTTCAGCCACTCCTCTTGAACGCCGCCACGGAGGAGGAGGCGTCCTTTTTCAACAACGACCCCTGGATGATCGAGATGACCGATGAAACAGAGCGGCTGGAGACCCTTCGGTTGGAAGCGATAGCGGGCGATGAGATTGCCCCAGCGATCTCGATGGAGTTGAACGGAAGAAAGTCGACTTAAGAGTTGTTCGACGGCCAGGAGCATGCGCTTTTCATGGAGAGAGACGGAGGGGATCGAGAAGAGCTCTTTGGGAAGCAAAAGCAGATCAATCATATAAATCTAGAAAAAGCAGTTGGAACGATGCGAGCCCCGGTACAAAATCGGGGCAAAGCCTGAAACAGAGAAACAAATGAAATTGTATTTTTAATATTCATCAATCGGAATTCAATGCGACTGGGACGGGGCAGAGAAGGTTTCATTGAGGAGATATCCTTGGTTTCGGTCTTTGACCGATTGATGAAAGTTACTCCTCTCGTTTTACAAAATGGAGAACAGTCCCTGACGAGAAATGAAGTTCCTTACGGTTTGCTTGATTGGAGGTGGCTTGTTCGAACGGAAAGAGAATCGTTTCGATGAAGACCCCTTCCCGAGTGTAGTAATAGTCGTGTCGAACTCCTTGAAGCATGACTTGATAGTTTTCAGGATTCGGAACGAGAATATTATAAGCACGGGATTGACGTCGCGTGAAGTAGTAGGCGATGAGGCTGCCCACGGCAATCATCACAAGGGCGATGATGAGCATCCATAGTCCAGTTGGATTAGAGGGAATGGCGATGAGATAGTCCACCGGAGCTTCACGAAACAGAATAAATTGGCGTTCGAATTGAAAGGGAACGAGGAGATCGATCCCTTGAAAGATTCGTTGAAGGAAATAAAAAGTCGGAAAAAGAAAGGCGCCGAGTCCGGCGACACCGTGGACGTGATCAATCAGAAAGAGCGAGAGGATCAACAGGAGGAAAAAAATTCGAATATAAAAAGCGGTCTGATTAAAGGCCGTATGGGCACGGCTTTGAGCGAAAGGAGGGTTCTCCGGAAGTAGCTTTTGGATCAACGGATGAAGCGCTGTCATGACAGCCGATTGAGGGGGGTGATCATGGAGCTGACTCAACCAGTTCATCGAGGCGGAAGGAGCGGTTTCTGGGGGGTTAATCCAATGGACACGGGTCGATGAAGGGATTAGCCAGAGATCTGGGAGCGTGTTCAGAAAGAGCATCACCACTAAAAAGAGCGGTCGCTTTTTCTGAAAGGCGATAAACATCAGAATAACAAAGACAAAGATTTCGACGGAGCGATCGATCCAGAAAAGGTCTAAAGTATTCATGATGAACTCTTGATGGATCGTTTTATGCTTGAGGAGTCGAGTAGGCTCCCGATTCAGGGTAGAGGTTGCGGTAGTTAATCGCCTGAATGGCAACCATCGTGGCGACCCCAAGAATTTCAGCGGAACTGGCGCCCCGTGAGACATCCCCGGACGGCTTTTCTAATCCGAGAAGAATTTGGCCGTAGGCATCGGCCTTTGCGAGACGTTGGAGGAGGCGACAGGAGATACTGCCCGAGTTGAGATCTGGAAAGATGAGCACATTGGCCTTTCCAGCGACGAGACTTCCTGGGGCCTTGGTGGAAGCGATCGATTCCACAAGCGCGACATCGGCTTGGAGTTCCCCATCGATCGAGGCCTGGATATTTTGTTCGGAGAAGGCACGTTTGGCGAGAGCCGTGGCTGCGATGATTTTCTCTGCATCTTGCGTTGGCGCATTCCCCTTGGTGGAATAGGAGAGCATCGCAACGCGAGGGGTTTCCCCGGTGATTTGTCGGAAAAATTTTGCTGATTCAACGGCGATACTACAGAGTTGATCAACGGAGGGATGGGGAATAATCGAGCAATCGCCAAGAACGAAGAGGCCGTGATGACCGTATTCACAATCGGGGACCTGGAGAACGTTGCAACTGGAGATCGTTTTGATTCCAGGAAGCGGTTTGATGATTTGGAAAAGAGGGCGTAAAAGGCTTCCTGCCCCAATATTCGCTCCGCCGACGAGGCCATCGGCTTGACCATGTTGAACCATCATCGTCGCAAAGTAGTTCGGATTTGAAATGATCGATTCCCCTTCGCTATTGGCGATTCCGCGATAGCGATTCATTTTTTCGAGATGGGAAACAAAGAGTTGAAAGTCGTCGGCCTTTTTCGGTTCGATGACTTTGATAAATTCCGAGGAGAGATTTCGGCTTTTGAGGAGCGCTTTAATTTCCTCTTTGTTGCCGAGGAGGATCGGAATGCCCAACTCTTTGGAGGCATACTGAAATGCCGCCGTTTGGACGCGTTCATCGGCACCGTCGGGAAATACAATTCGTTTCGGATGGCGTTGGAGTTTTGTGTACAGTTGATCAATGAAGCTCATGAAGGGACCTTATCTGGTAGAGGGCGGGGTAAGCCGCAATCTTAAGAAGATCTTAAGGGATCGTTTTCTGATGAAAAGGGAAAAAAAACTTGGTTCTCTGAAGCGGATGGATAAGATTCGCTTCGTGAATCAGGGGAATTTGAACTATAACGCTCTTTATCACGCCCTTTTCCGTACTTTTTTAAAGATCGCTGAGGCCTCTCGAACATGGAGAGTCAAGTCGGTCGAATTGAGTTCGAAGAGTCGTGTGTTGCTTTTTAGTGCCGCAGGGATTGGGGATACCTTGACCGATTCGGTTGTTTTTAAGGCATTAAGGGAGAGTTATCCAGGGATCGAATTAGGGGCCGTCTGTCATCGGCGTCGGAAATCTCTATTAGAACATAATCCCTATGTTTCGAAGATTTTTTACTACTCCAAAGGAGTTCCGGCCTTTATTCGACTTTATCGGGAGTTGAAGGCCGCCGGCCCGTGGGATGCGATCTTGCATTTGCGAGGGAATGATCCGGAGCCGCGTTGTCTCAGTTTTCTTTTAAATCCGGGAGCGACCTGGAGTGTTCCTCAGATGACCCAGCTTCAAGCCTATTGTGGGCATACCGTCTTGCAACCGGATTGGGATCAGACTCATGGCGTGGAGCAAACATTGAGGATTGCGGAAGCCGTGGGGGGGCGGGTCTCCTCTCCGCAACTCGTTTTTGAGTTGAGCCCAAAGGAGTGTGAGGAGTCTGAGCAATTTTTTCGAAGAGAGGGACTAAGCGAAAAGGCGAGATGTGTTTTACAGGTGGGAGGGGGACGACGGGCTCACTGGCGGGATTGGCCGATCGAGAATTATGCGAAGGTGATCGAGCATTTTCGTGATCAACCGATCGATCTGATTGTTTTAGGTGGAAAAGATCATCGGGATCGATCGGAGCGGTTAGCCACTCTGTTGAAGGGGAGCGCCGTTTCCTATTTTGATTTTGTCGGAAAGACGACGCTTACCCAGTCGGCCTGGCTCTTAAAAAGTTCTCGCGCGGTGGTCTCGACCGATACAGGAATGATGCATCTTTCCTTTGCCGTGGGGGCTCGAGTGGTCGCGTTGATTCATTGTAATAATCCGGCAAGCCGAGTAGGACCGTATGGGTATGGAGAGCGACATCGTGTGATTGAGTTGAAACGTCCCGTGGATTACGCTAAGCCTTCCGATGTCTCTATGAATCAAATTACTCCGGAACAGGTGATCGAAAAATTAAAGGAGCTCGGACTATGAACTTTCCCGGTCTTGATCCTGGATGGATGGTCTACCATAACCTCCTTCGCGGAGTGGGATGGATTAAACCGTGGGATCTCGCAAAATGTAAGGAGTCGGTTCAAAAGGGGGAGAAGATTTTAGTGGTTGCGAATACCGCCTTGGGAGATTCGGTTCTTTGTACCCCCCTTTTAAAAAGCCTTTCTGATGAATTAGGGGCTGATCGAGTCGGATTTCTTGTTCGAGATTCTTACACCGCTCTTTATCAGGGAGTCCCGTGGATTGGCAAAGTCTTTGGGGTGAAAGGGAAGTATCGGGGATTTCGAAAGCTTCAAGCGCAATTAGAAAGCCAAGGTTATAAAATTGCCTTCGTGGCGAATTCGACCGAACCGGATTTGATCCCGTGGCTTTGGTGGTGTGGATTAAGAGGTTTTTTGCGCTATCGGAATCGATGGAGCTCTTGGGCGAATTGGTTTGCGAATCAACATCAAATGCTCACTCCGGATTCCTCCAATTATGCGACCGAACATGCGATCGATAACAATCTTGCGATGATGGAGACGTTAGAGATTCCAATTTCGACTCATCAATTAATTTATGAGCATTCGGATTTAGAGGTGAAGCTTCCGACTTTTGCCCCTCGTTATTTGGTGGTACATCCCGGGGCCTCCCGGCCGAAAAAACGATGGCCGTTGGAAAATTGGTCGAGAATTATTAAGGCCTTGAAATCAGAGTTCAGTATCGAATGCATCATTACAGGAAGCCGAGAGGAAATTGAGTTAGCCTCGGAATTGAAGCATCAATTAGGAAGTGACGGCACTAATCTGGCGGGGCAGCTTTCTCTTCCCGAACTGGCAAGACTTTTGAAAAGCGCCTCCTTATTTATGTCCGGAGATACGGGCCCTTATCATTTAGCAGTTGCCGTCGGTTGTCCGACGGTGACTCTTTTTGCCCCCCGAGATCGCGGATCTTCCTCCGAGGCCTGTGGCCCTCATCATGTCGATTTAACTAAACACGTCGTTTGTCAGACGAAACGTTTTCACGATCCGATCATGATGATTGATATGGAGAGCGTCGGACTCGCTGCCTACGATATTTTAAAGCGCTATCCTTGATCAATCGGTAGAAAGAGGGAGAAAAAATTGAAGAGAAATGAAACTATTTTAAGGGCGGGTGAGGGTGCCGTGCATTCCGATTGATGCTTTTTAAAGTCGGTTATTTATTAATTTTATGAGGATAGGACTTTTTATTCCAAATGCGACTTTTGATCTCCCTGGATCATCGGAGGTCGGAGGGATCGAGGTTTTTGCCTTCGAGTTAGGGGAGGCGATGAGGGGACTTGGGCATGAGGTGATTCTTTTTGGCGGGGAACCGAAAGCGGGGAGAGACTATCGGAAAAGTCATTTGAAGGTTGAGCTCGCTCCGTATTGGGAAACCGCGAAGATTTGGAATCTCGGCTCTCGTTTTCGGAAACTCGTTCAGAGGCTTCATTTCGCGCAGTCGATTGCCCCTCGGATTCGGGATTCGAAATTGGATTTGATGGTGGTTTTTAAACCGTACGATTTTATCAACGCCTTTCGCTGGCGTCATTTAGGATTTAAGGTGGTGATGAATTATCAGGGGAAAGACTTTTTTCCGACCGACCGATTTTGGAAGCAGTGGATCGATTCCGAGTTCGCTTGTAGTGATGAGAATGCACGATTGGCGAAGGCTCGGTACGGCAGTTTGCCGAAAACATTTTCGAATGCCGTGGAGAGCGATTTTTTTAAGCCCGGCGAAAAATCAAAAGGGGATCATCCGGGTCGCTTTCGAATTTTAACCGCAGGACGAATGGTCGGCTGGAAGGGGCTTTGCACCTTGATTCCAGTATTGGAGGCAATGCCTGACATTGAGTGGTGGGCGGCAGGGGATGGGCCGGAACGGGAGAAACTGATCGCACAGGCAGAGGCGGCAGGAGTGGCCGATCGTTTTAAAGTTCTGGGGGTTTTAGAAAATGAAAGACTTCGGGAGGCGATGCAAGAGGCCGATCTGATGATTCAACCCAGTTGGGATTTTGATGCCTGTCCGACAGCGGTTTTACAGGGGATGTCTTGCGGGTTACCCCTCATTTTATCCGATCAAGTCGGGCTCAAGAGTTTGATTCAAAATCAATCGGCCTTTCAAGAGGTGCTCTCTCGCGATCCGGATTCGATCATCAAAGCGATTCAACGATGGAGAGAGAATCCGGAGGATTTACAGCAAGCCTCCGAGGCCTCTCGTCGTGAAGCCGTCGAGCGATTTTCCTGGAAGCAATTAGCGAAAGCCTTGGAAGCGGAATGGAGTAACTGAGAAAGAGAGGGTTAACCGCCAAGTCAAATTCATTTAAAATGCAGGGGGAGTGCCTCGCGCGGAGACGCTGAGACGCAGAGAGTTTTCAATCCAAAAAAGATGAATCAAAAGAAAGAGATTTATAGAGGACGGAGGGTAACGGAGGAAAATTCGATTCATTTTTCAAAACAAAATTCAATAAAACTAATCCTAAAAAAAGCAGTTGGAACCACGGATATCACGGATCACACGGATTTCCAATAGTTTAGGGAAAATTGCACGTTCACCTTTTGGGTGAAGAGAAAAACGGAGATTAATTCTCATAAACTCCTCCATCCGTGGTATCTGTGTTATCCGTGGTTAAAAATGATTTTGAATTGAGTTGATCTGCGAAAATCTGCGGCATCTGCGGATAACTCAGTGGCTTCTATTTCAATTTCAAAAATTGGGCCGTTTCGTGACTGATTTGGCCGGAGGTTTCCAGTTCGAGGACTCGTTTCTCCCACGATTTGCTGACGCTTTTTTGATCTTCGATCGATTTTACCTCGAAGCTCGCCCATGTGCCGTGGAGTAAGGTGCTTTGAACGGGGGTGTTTTCGTTGGCAAGGATCTCATAAACGAGAGTCGGACGTGCAAAGCTCTCAAGGTCGGTTTGAGTGGGGACCAAGGTTTGACAGATTACTCCCCGGAGCATGTAGCTGAGTTTGGTTTGGATCGAGCGTGCCATCTCCTGAGGATGATTATCGACGAGGGCATCCAGGACACGAGGGATACGGTCGGCATGCATCGTCGTCATCACCATATGCCCGCTGCAGGCGGCATCGACCGCCGCTTGAATCGCTTCGGGAGTTCGCACCTCTCCGATGATGATCAGGTTCGGTTTTTCCCGTTTTGCTTTATAGATTCCCTCGCTCCAGTTTTCGACATGGTAGCCGACATGCTTTTGGGAGATGAGACTTTGCTCCCAATTAAAAACATATTCGACGGGGTCCTCTAAGGAGACGATGTGCGAACCGGGATAACGCTCCGCAAAAGCACGAACGAGGGAGGCAAGGGTGGTCGATTTTCCGCTTCCAGTCGGTCCGCCAATGATGACGAGGCCGCTCTTTTTCGAAAAGAGTTCTGATCCGAGAGAGGCGGGAAATCCCAGCGCGGTTAAGGGGTCGATCGCAGAGCGTAAAATACGGATATCGAGAGCGACTCCGCGATAGTTTTCACTTTGATGTCCTCGGAATCGATGCGGGATTCCGCCGATCATCGCATCGAAGCAAAAATCGACGCTCTTCGAGTCTTTGAGGTCTCCTTCAACATTCACGCGATGGGTTTCGCTCACGAAATCGATCATCTCCTGTTCTGTCATCGCCGCTTTGAGTTTGGGATGAGGCATCCAACGGCAGTTGATATTAATAAAGGGGGGGAGTCCGACCTGCAGCCGCATATCGGTCATCGATTGAATTAATTCTTCATCATTCAGGTATTTGTCAACGACGCTCATAAGGTTCCTTATTTTAAAATGAGAGTGGGGATCGGTTCCGATTTTGGAGAGAGAGAAGGCGGCGTGGATGGTTCTCGAAGGGGTTTGGCTGTGGGGAGGGAGTCTGATGGCAGTTTCGATTGGACACGGATTGATCCCGGAGCTTGCCCCGGTTTAATTTCGAAAGCACCACTTTGAGCGAGGGGGAGAATCAGATCAGCAGCGGTGATTCCTCCCGTGGGACGGAGAGTGATTTCCAGATCACCCCCTGCTTTTTGGGCCGCTTTGCGCAGGAGTTGAATTTCTCGGAGCGCGAGCTCTAGTTTGACCGCAGATGGAGGGGAAGTGGGCGCCGAGGGAGGGGGCGAGGCCTTTTGAGGAGTCACCGGAATTGCGCGGGGAATGGGAGGGGTTGCATTTTGTGAGGAATCTTGAGTGAGATCTTTGACTGGAATCTCGATAGCGTGTAGCGCTCCCAGAAAGAGAGTCGCGAGGAGAATCGATTGAGGGAAAGCAGATCGGTTCATAAATCGGAATTCAATGGGATTGAAATGAGGGAGAGTCTATTTTCATTGAGGAGATATTCTTGGTTTCAGTCTTTGACCGATTTATGTAAGAAGTCGCAAAAATGATAAAGTAAAAAAATTTATTTTTGAGCGATTCGATTTTTATCGGAATCCATTTTCAGATTAAACCGACCTTGGGGATCGAGGGTGATTTCCTGCTCCTCCCCTTTCCAGCGGACGAAGGCCTTCCCGTCGTGGATTCGAATTTGAATCGGCGGAAGGGCTTGCTTTTCAGAGGAGACACTGGCGACGAGCGGCGGAGTATTTCGGGGAGATTCCAATGGGGAAGAGGGATTGATTTCAATCTTCGGATGATGATCGGGAGGGACAGCAGTGAGATCGAGGACCTCGATCTTCAGTTCCGAGGAGGGAGCCGAGGGGGCAGATGGGGGAGAAATCGAGGCGGATTTCTTCATTTGAATCTCCCCAGAGGGGAGTTTTTGAATTTCAATCGACTCTTCTGCGAGCAGCGGAAGAAGGAGCAGTAGAAGGGATAAAGAGCGTTTCATCTCCCTTCTGTGGGAGAGCCCTAGGGAGTCGTCAAGGTCGCTAAATGATATTTTTTCCTTTTAAATCAAAGAGCGGAGCTGATTCTAAAAGACGCTTATCATTGGAGTAAATGATTTTAAATCCATTTTCTCGTGCAGAAGCAAGATGAAGGGCATCGGCGGCGCGTAAAAAAAAGTGCGGCGGGGCCTTTGAATAGGCTGAAAAAGTGAGATCGATCGTTTTTTGTTGAAGGGGGAGCCAGAGGAGATGTCCGGTTTGTGAGTCTAACTGAATTTGTTTTAAGATCGCTCGAAAGGTTGCCTGGGGAAGGCGACTTTCTCGATAGTTCCGATGGGCTGCCGCAATGAGTTCTGTTTGTCCATGGATCGAGCAGGCGGGGGTTTTTCCGGAATCGAGGAGATTTCGGACCCTCTCGGCTCCAGGCTCATCAAAGTAGAGCCGGAAAAGGTAGGAGGTATCTAAATAGATCATTGGATTTCTCGATCTCGTTCCTCTGAAATCCAATCGGTGGAATTTCCCGTTTTGGCGGTTATTTTAAATGCCCCTGCTTTTTGAAGCTTTCTAAATTCAGGGGTTAAATAACGGTTGCTCCATCTGTTTATTTCGGGGTTTTCTTGCTGAGAATAAGGTTTGATCTCAGCGACCGGTTTTCCTCGGTGAGTGATGATGATTCGTCGATCGCTTGAGGCTTTCTCAACATAACGTCCTGTGTGCGAGTGAAGTTCTCGAATTGAAATTTGGAGGGCATTCATCTCATCAATGTGACACGCGTGATACGATATGTCAAATAACGCCTCGTGTTTGATTATTCCCATTGAACTCCCTTGGGAGAGCGGGCAGGAGTCGTCAAGGGGGCTCTCTGATATTTTCAGGGCAGATGGATTAACTTTAACCTAGATTCGGCAATCCATTTAACCACGGATAACACAGATACCACGGATGGAGGAGTTTATGAAAATTAATCTCTGCTTTTTCTAGGTTTAATTTTCTTAAAACGGATTTGACTTGAATATACAAGGGCTATACATTAATTGAATGAAAACCACTCTCCAGGCATGGGGCCACAGTCAGGGCATTCGTATTCCAAAATCTTTACTCGCTATTGTGGGATGGAATGTTGGGGAAAATATTGAAATGAAGGCCGCCCACGGAGGGATCTCCTTGATCCCCGTAAAAAGACCTATCCGTGGACGTTATACGATTGATGAACTTGTAAGAAAAATGCCCAAAGGGACTAAAGGTCGAGAGGTTGATACAGGAAAGTCTGTTGGAAAAGAAGTTTGGTGATTTGTGAAATTTCCAAAACAGGGCGATTTCGTTATCCTTTCCTTTGATCTGCAGGCAGGGCATGAACAGCAAGGCAGAAGACCTGCCTTGGTTATCAGCAAAGAAAGTTTTAATAAAGCCACTGGCATGGCGATGGTTTGTCCGATCACAAATACAAACCGAGGAAATCCGTTTCACGTTCCTGTGCCCCCCTCATCAACGCTCAGTGGGGTTGTCATGGTCGACCAAGTAAAGTCGCTCGATTTAGTTGCAAGGCGCTTTCAAATTATCGAAAATGCCCCTGAGGACTTTGTTGAGGAGGTCCTATCCATTCTCGATGCCTGTCTCTTTTAGCCGCTCTCTTAATCATAAACCAGACTAGCCGGAACTAAGACTCATTTGTGGGGTGAGTCGTTTTTAGATCGAATCAACTCTTCCGACTCTGGTTTATGAAATTATTGAAAAATTAGCTTTTCGAGTCGTTGCCCCCATTATTTTCTTAAGTTTCAGTCCTTTGTTGCCGATAATAAGAATATTATGGATTTTTCCTCCTCAGCAAGTGTCTATGCCGCCGGCCAAGTGACCCAGATTTCAGAATCAACGGGCTCTTTCACTGTTGCTTCTTTTGCGTTGGGTAAATCGAAAGATGCCGTGGAATCGGCGATTCTGCCTTTGATCGAAAAGCTTCCGGATTTAGCTGGTTATAATGCCCAAGGGGGCTCTTCGACAGACTCCACTCCCGGAAGTCAGCTCAATCTCCTCGTGAAGTAAACTTTCTGAAACATATAAACATCTATCGTCCAAGAGATTGTGAAAAATACCAAAATACAGTTTTTCACACGAAGCCGCGAAGTTGCCCAAGGTTCCGCCCGAAAGGCAAATGATTTTTTTCTAAATTCCTACGGGGAGAACCTTGGGAAGCTTTGCGCCTTTGCGTGAGGCAATGTCTTTATCTCTGTTTGAATGTTTTAAGTTCGCTTCACAACGGTGCCATTCCCTATTGCATGGGGGCAGTGGCTTCGCGTTTAATCGAGATCGTTGGTCGTTACGAGGAATTGTTTTAAATACTGTTTCGGGGAAACCCCGACCCGTTTTTTAAAGACCTGATTGAAGTGGGGGACCGATTGAAATCCGGATTCAAAGGCAATTTCGGCAATCTTTTGATTCCCTTCGTGCAGGAGTAATTTGGCATTTTCTAAGCGAAGCCCGTTCAGATAGTCCAAAAGATTGACCCCCGTCTCTTTAAGAAAGAGCTTACAAAGATAAAAACGGCTGATCCCGACTTTCTTCGAGATCGTTTCGAGGGAGATTTTCTTTTTGAAATTCGTTTTTAAATAGTCGATCACCAAGGCGATTTTTGAGGTCTCCCCCTTTTCTTTGACGGAGGAGTCTTTCGCATAGATTTCAATTTGAGAGGCAATCATCTTTAAGAGCTCAATTCGATCGTCGTATTGACGTTGAGAGAGCGTGGGGGTTCCCTCGTAAAATTCGGAGAGTTGAACCCGTTCTTTTGCTTGAAGCGATTTATCGAGCCATGCGGGGCGTTTTAAACTCTTTTGAGGATGCTCCTGAATTCGAATATGTCCGGTCTGCAGATAGCCGACGAGTTGATAGTCGAAATGAATCGGGATCGTGGTTTCAACCAACCCATGACCACAAAACTGAGAGTTTTCCGATTGGGTGTTTTCCGTCATTTTCTTTTGAAAAGAGGCACATTCGCCGCAGCCTCGTTCGGTTGCGGAGACCATTTTACAAAACGGGTTGGCGTATTTTTGATCCATGATCCCCAAATCTTTAAAGGGAGCAGGGGCAAAATAAACAGGCAATTGAGCGGTCTCTGAAAAGGCATCAAGCCATCGTTTGACTTGGGGCGAATTTTTTAAGCTTAAGGCAAGTTCGGTAACGATTTTCATACGCTTATTTCCTCTAAAGTAGCTTTGAATAGCCTTGTTTGACAATGGAAATAACGGGGCGCTCAATATAAAAAATCAAAGCCGATAAGCCCTTGACATCTTACCCTATCTTTTCCAAGGTGCGGCGATGTTACTTGAAGGTAAAAATGCGATTGTGACTGGGGCCAGCCGAGGAATCGGTCGGGCCATTGCCCTTGAACTTGCCTCTCTTGGGGCCAACGTTGCCTGTGTGAGCCGCTCTCTGGACTCACTTCAGGAAACGATTCAAGGAGTGATCGCTCTCGGTCGTAAGGCTCAGGGGTATGCTCTTGATGTTGCGAATACCGATGCGGTGGATAAAGCCGTCGAGCAGATCAGTCAAGATTTTGGAACGCTCGATATTCTCGTGAACAATGCCGGAGTCACTCGTGACACGCTGATGATGCGGATGTCGGAACAGGATTGGGATTTCGTGCTCGATACCAACCTCAAGGGGGCCTTTAACTGGATCAAGCCCGTGACCCGCACGATGATTCGTCAACGCTCAGGGACGGTGGTCAATATCGCCTCGGTCGTGGGATTGATCGGAAATGCAGGCCAAGTCAACTACTCCGCTTCAAAAGCAGGGTTGATCGGAT
Organism: Methylacidiphilum caldifontis; assembly: GCA_945860255.1. Classification (GTDB taxonomy): domain Bacteria; phylum Verrucomicrobiota; class Verrucomicrobiia; order Methylacidiphilales; family CAMAQI01; genus CAMAQI01. Next base: position 6,784 of record CAMAQI010000010.1, on the reverse strand, counting down.
TAACAAAATCGGTCGCACGTGAAGTCGCCAGTCGTGGAATTACGGTCAATGTTGTTTGTCCCGGGTTTATCGAGACCGATATGACCAAAGAGCTTTCCGAAGAGGTGCGTAAAAAAGTACTCGAACAGATCCCGCTCAAGCGTTTTGGACAAGCGACGGATATCGCAAAAATGGTCGGTTTCCTTTGCTCTCCCCACTCGACTTTCATCACGGGACAGACCTTCACCGTCGACGGTGGAATGGTCATGTCATAGGAAATTTACGGGCGAATGAATTTTTTATGTTGCAATGTTTCTAATTCCTACTAACACCCAACCAATTCCTGATAAGAACAAGGAGAACACTATGGCAGAAAAAACCGTTGAAGAAAAAGTAAAAGAGATCATCGTCGAACAACTCGGCGTTAACCCTGAACAAGTAACACCGACCGCTAAGTTTATTGAAGACTTAGGGGCTGATTCCTTGGACACCGTCGAGCTCGTGATGGCCTTCGAAGAGGAATTTGATATCGAAGTTCCGGACGAAGAGGCTGAAAAGCTTCAAACTGTAGGCGACGTCATTCGCTACATCGAAGAAAACAACGATAAATAATCGACTAATTTAACATAGGGCATCTTCTCCTTAAAAAAGAGGATGCCCTTTTCTACATGTCAATTCGTCGCGTCGTGATCACCGGTATGGGTGCTGTTACTCCTTTAGGGAATGACACTCCTACTTATTGGGCTGCTCTTATTGCCGGTCAAAGCGGAATCGCTCCGATTCAAGCCTTTGATACAACGGCCTTTGATGTGACTTTTGCAGGTGAAGTAAAGAATTTCTCCCCAGCCCCCTTTTTTAAAAATCCCAAAGATGCGAAGCGAAATGATCGCTATGCTCAATTTGCGATGGCGGCGGCGAAAGAGGCTTACGCCCAGTCTGGGATCGATCGTTTTGATATGGAACGCTCAGGGGTCATTGTGGGCTCAGGAATCGGCGGTCTCATCTCGATTGAAGAGGAACACACCAAGTTGATTCAAAAAGGTCCCGGTCGTGTCTCCCCTTTTCTTATTCCTTTAATGATCAGTAACATGGCCTCGGGAAATATCGCCATGGAGTTCGGTTTTGGCGGTCCTAATTTTGCAGTGGTGACCGCTTGTGCGACGGCGAATCAATCGATTGGCGAGGCCTGGCGCATCATTCGTACCGGCGAGGCTGATTTGATGATTGCAGGCGGAAGCGAAGCGGCCTGTACCCCTCTTGGCATCGCTGGGTTTAGTAATATGAAGGCTTTAAGCCCTCGCAATGAGGCTCCTCAGAAGGCCTCACGTCCTTTTGATAAAGATCGCAACGGATTTGTCCTTGGTGAAGGAGCCGGCATCGTGGTTCTTGAAAGTCTTGAACATGCTCAGAAACGAGGAGCAAAAATTCTTGCGGAATTGGTCGGCTATGGAATCTCTGCCGATGCCTACCATATGACCTCTCCTCATCCGGAAGGCAAAGGGGCTGCCCGTGCGATGAAAATCGCCCTCCAGCACGCCGGAGTCACTCCAGAGCAGGTTTCCTACATTAACGCCCATGGAACCTCCACTCCTCAAGGGGATATTTGCGAGACCAATGCGATTAAAGCCGTATTCGGAGAGAATGCCAAAAAGGTAATAGTTAGTTCGACGAAATCGATGACGGGTCATCTTCTCGGTGCGGCAGGAGCGGTTGAGTTGATTGCCTGTATTAAAGCGATCGAGACTGGTTTAATTCCTCCGACGATTAATTTAGATAATCCAGATCCCGCTTGTGATCTTGATTATACCCCCCACAAAACCCGCGAGGCGAATGTGGAGATCGCGCTGAATAACTCCTTCGGCTTTGGCGGGCACAATGCCTCCATTGCGATTCGTCGTTTTACCGCTTAACCCCTCTCCGCGCGAAACACTTCTCTGCATTTTAAATCGATTTCTCATTCAAGAAATCGATGGAACAAAATCCAGCTTACCGTCTGCGTGCGTTTGCGGGCTTCGTATTCCGAAGGGAACGGCGAGGGACGGCCGCTTCTGCGACGACTTCGGTTTGCTCAAGAAGCGCGGTGTAGGTGTAATTAAAACCTTCGACCTTTTCGCGAGGAATCTTTTGATTGATATAGTGTTCAATCTGCGCGACCTCTCTTAAATCCTCTCCCGTAATCAAGGTCAAGGCATCCCCTTCGGTTTGCGCGCGACCGGTGCGGCCAATTCGATGGACGTAATCTTCGGGATGTCCCGGAATATCATAATTGATGACATGCGTGACCGAGGCGACATCGATTCCACGGGCGGCGATATCGGTCGCAACCAAAACCTCATATTTACCAGATTTGAATCCGGCAAGAGCCTCGGTGCGTTCTCCTTGAGAGCGATCAGCATGCATGACGGCAACCAAATGCTGTGCTTTTTTTAGTTCATGAGCAATTCGATCGGCCTGTACCTTGGTACGACAGAAGATTAAAATACTTTGATAATGAAGCTTTTCTAAAAGAGCTAAAAGCAGTTCCTGCTTTTGATTCGAAGCAACGGGATAAAGGGCATGCTTGACCGTCTCTGCGGGAGAACGGAGTACGCCAATCTCGATGCGGAGAGGGTCGATCAAGGCCCAGCTACAGATCGATTGAATTTCCGGAGGCAAGGTCGCCGAAAAGAGAAGGGTCTGACGAGTGGTTGGCGTTTTTTTAATAATCTTGCTGACATCCGGAAGAAATCCCATGTCGAGCATTCGATCGCATTCATCGAGCACAAGATGCTGAATCGAATGTAAGGAGATCGCATCCTGTTCGAGAAGATCGAGAAGGCGTCCCGGTGTGGCAATCACAATATCGACCCCGCGATTGAGCGCCTCTTTTTGTTTATCGTAACCGACGCCTCCAAAAATCACCAGCGTGCGAAGATTCGTTAATCGTCCGTAATCTTTCAATGCCTCGCCGACTTGAAAAGCGAGCTCACGAGTCGGCTCTAGGATCAGGGCGCGGAGTTTTCCGTGCGATTTGAGCATTGATAAAATAGGGAGACCAAAAGCGGCAGTTTTCCCTGTTCCGGTTTGGGCCGAGGCGACGAGATCCTTTTTTTCAAGGATGACGGGGATCGATTTCTCCTGAATCGGGGAGGGGTCGATAAAATTCATGGACTGCACCCCGTGGGCAATATCTTCGCTTAAACCTAGTTCTACAAATGATGACATGGGAGGTTTTTAGCGACTTCTTGAGATAAAGGCCAACGAAATGTGAGAATCGATGACTCTTTTATAAATAGGTCAAAGAGCGAAACCAAGGATCTATGCAATAAAAACAATTCTACGCCCATTGAGATCGTATTAAATTCCGATCGATGAGTTTAAACCCGTTTCCGCAGATGCGCATAGTCGTCGACACAAGGACAAAAACAAAAATACAATTTTCTTTGGTCTTTATCCTGAAAATCCTCCGAACATCAATTTCATTCTCTTCCTTTGTGAAACCTAATATTCAGGCAATGATCTTGGGAGATTCTCCAACTCCATGATGATTCGTTCGTCCCCCGACATCATCGGGGCAGGTCGTTCTTTCCCAAAGAACTCGGCACGATGCAAAATTTGTATTTTTCTTAACTATCTGATTACAAGTTGTTTATATATTTTAAAAAGTTTACTTCACTAGGAGCAACTGTCCCCATGGAATGGGGAATGGCACCGTTGTGAAGCGAACTTAAAACATTCAAACAGAGATAAAGACATTGCCTCACGCAAAGGCGCAAAGCTTCCCAAGGTTCTCCCCGTAGGAATTTAGAAAAAAATAATTTGCCTTTCGGGCGGAACCTTGGGCAACTTCGCGGCTTCGTGTGAAAAACTGTATTTTGGTATTTTTCATAATCTCTTGGACGATAGATGTTTATATATTTTAGGAAGTTTACTTCACTAAGAGCAACCTGTATTTTTTATTTTTCCCTTAAGTTGACGCCTAGTTCTCCGCGTGCCCGTGCTTTTCGGCCATAGACGAACTCAAAAATAGGGGTGGCCATCAAGGTGGTCACAATCGCCATCAAAACCAACATCGAGAAGAGCCCTTGTCCAATAATTCCTTTCTCAAGTCCGATATTGATAATGATCAATTCCATCAAGCCGCGTGAATTCATCAAAGCCCCGATCGCAAGTGCCGTGCGATTATCTTCACCGCAGAGACGAGCGGCTACATAACAAGCGACTCCCTTAGCGAACACTGAAGCGACAAGGACTCCTAAGGCCACAAACATTAAAAAGGGAGTGTTCACCACATTCATCACCGTGTTCAATCCGGAGTAAGTAAAAAACATCGGGAGAAAAAGAACAACGGCCAACGGCTCCACTTTTTTCTTTAACTCAGAGACAAACTTCCCGCGTGGCATCACGGTTCCGAGAATGAATCCACCGAAAATCGCATGAATTCCAATGGCATCCATCAAAAATGCGGAAAGAGAGAAAAGAGCTAAGACAATCGCGAGCACCTGATGGCTCATCGACCCTTCTTTCTCAACGATTTTCCCAAGCGGAGCGAGTAATTTTCTTCCGAAGAAACAGATAAAGAGCGAATAAAGGATTCCACCGCAAATCGCAAGAACGGCAACGCCAGGTCCGGCGCCAAAGGTCGCTAAAACAATCGCTAAGACACACCAAGAACAAGCGTCGTCAAAAGCTCCGGCAGTCAGTGTAATCGTTCCCAATGATGAACCACTGAGGCCCTGTTCGTTAATAATTCGCGCAAGCATCGGAAAGGCGGTCAACGCAATACAGGCTCCTAAAAAAAGGGTCGCACTGCTTATTGAAATCGTGGGGGCGAACAGTCCCGGAATCGTCATCAAGTAAGGAGTGATCAGAACCGCAACCAAAAAGGGGGCGGCGATCCCCGCGAAAGAGACGGCAAAAGCCTTTTTCCGATTCGCTTTGAAATCCTCGAGATGAAAAGTCGTGCCGACGAGAAACATATACAATCCCACTCCGAACTGAGCCCCGACATACAAAACGCTTTTCGTGACATTCGGAAAGAGGGCCGCGGAAAACTCTGGAAAGAAATACCCAATCACGGAAGGCCCAATAATCACCCCCGCAATCATTTCGCCGACGACCTGCGGTTGGCCCAAGAACTTCCGTCCTAGCCATCCGACAACTCGGCAGGTCAAAATAATCAGCGCAATTTGAAGAAAGAAATGGAGGCTAAAATCGTTCATCGCATAAGTGTTCGCTCCTCCCTCGACCAAGGGAGCCCCATGCGGCGAAAGAAGCTGAGAGACCGTCTCCACGATGCTCGCCCAAACGGCTGAAAAAGTTATTTCTTTGCTCATAAATTTTTATCTCTAAGGAACTGATAAAAATACTGAGATCTCTTAGGAATGCATGAAGGCATGAAAAATAAAAAAAATAAAGTTCTTGTTCCTGCGTTCTTGCCTTCCTTAGAGATCTCGTTAACAGTCGAAAATATTTTGGCGCAAAAAAAACCCGCACTTTTGAGGGTGCGGGTTTTTTGTAAATATTTTAAGAAGGAGGATTAAACCGAGGTGGATCGATTCGTCGAACGATACGAGCTTTCGTCATATCGTACGGTGAGATCTCGATCTTCACCTTGTCACCCGTTGTCATACGGATGAAGCGTTTTCTCATTTTCCCTGAAGGATGTGCTAAAAGTTCGTGCCCATTTTGAAGGACGACTCGAAACATAGTTCCAGGAAGGACTGATCGAACGGTAGCCTCGGTTTCAATAACTTGTTCCGAGGACATCTATCTTCTATTTCCTAAAAAATTAATAACGGCTCTTACGGAAAGAGTCACGACGTCCACCGCCGCCACCTTGACCGCCACCACCGTATCCACCACCGGAACGACCGCCCTCTTCTTTAGGACGAGCTTCGTTCACAACGATGTTACGACCATCGACATCAGATCCGTCGAGGTTGTTGATTGCGTTTGTGGCACCTTGATCTTCAGAGATGGTCACAAATGCGAAGCCACGAGGGCGTCCAGACATTTTGTCCATTGGAAGATGGATGTCGGTGATTTCACCGTATTGGGAGAAGAGACTGCGAAGTTGTGCTTCGTCTGTATCGTAATTTAAATTTCCGACGTATAATTTTTTGCTCATGGGAGCCTTTCGTTGATATGGAGTCATTAAGACCTCTTCCCGCGATCAATGGGCTAGAGGACCTCCGAATTGTTTATTTTGAAGGAAACGATCACATGATTGAAATCCTTCAGACTAAACTTCCACCGCCGTCCGATTGATCTTGAAGGGACTTTTTTTAGACCGAAACCATCGAGAAAAAACCTCAACGAAAAACATTCCAAAGCTCTGAAAGTTCCTTGACAGTACCGAAATGATTTGATTGTGCAAGGGAATTCTTTTTCCTTTTTTTAAGTCTTCGCATCCCGATATATTTCGCATAGGCGTCAACTTAAGAGAAGAAAAAATACTGTATTAACCGCAGAGGAATCCTCCTTCGCCTTGGCTACGGCGGACAAGACGGAGGAAAACGGAGGTTATGATTGTTTTAAGTCGGAGAAAAAGGTGGTTATCTTTGCTTTCAAAAAATAGAGAATTTAACTTTCCTCTGTGGCCCTCTGTTTACTCGGCGGTGAAAAAACTGTCTTTTCATGTGTTAGGTTGACGCGCATGGGATATATTTGGGACTGCCTTCCCTATTCAAAATGCTTTAAAAATTCAGCTTCACCGCTTTGTCATTCCCCATTCCATCGGGACAGTTGCTCTTTAGCCAGGGAATTTTTTTAGTGGAATGATCTCAAAGGGCTTCTCCTCGTGATCGGGATGGTGGATTTCTTG
>CAMAQI010000009.1 GCA_945860255.1 Methylacidiphilum caldifontis | reverse complement strand
CTGGCTTGCTCAACGTTTCACGCAGTTCTCTCAAAAACTCATCCGTTGATTGCTCTCCCACTGGAATTTAACCACCCCTCTTCACATCGCCACCGCTCGACTAAAACTCAATTATGCCAAAGATTAATGACTTTTTAAAAACACCGATGAAAAATTCAGATTTTTTTATTTTATAAATACCGAGGATTTAATAAACGCCCGCTAATCTCATTTGCACACATTCCTAACCCGCTCTTGCTAAAAAAGTTCCTTTCGTTAGAAATCATTAATCTAATGAGAACTTTTTTATGACCACTGAAACTCACTCTCAAATCGCCAGTTTCATTTGGAGCATCTGCAATCTTCTTCGCGGTCCTTACAAACGGAACGAATATCGAAAGGTCATCCTGCCTCTCACGGTTCTTCGACGATTCGATTGTATCCTCTCTCCGACCAAAGCATCCGTGATCAAGGAACATTCGGGGATCAAGGCTAAGGGAGATAACATCATTCGTAATCGCCTCTCACAGATCACCGGAGTCCCGTTCTTTAACTTGTCCAAGTTCACAATGTCGAAACCAGCGGAAGGGAGCGGACTGAACGGCCTACTCGACGATCCCAATCAGCTTGCTCCCAATCTCAACAGTTACATCAATGGTTTTTCTCCCAATGTTCGTGCGATCATCGAGAAGTTCAAGCTCCCCGAGCAAATCGCTTATATGGCAGAAAAAGATCTTCTCTATCTCGTCATCCAGAAGTTTGCTGCCATCGATCTCTCTCCCGGCCGCGTGGACAATATCCAGATGGGTTACGTCTTTGAGGAGCTGATCCGAATCGGTGCGGAGCAATCGAATGAGGAAGCCGGAGAGCACTTTACCCCGCGAGAAGTCATTAAGCTGATGGTTAATCTCCTCCTTTCACCGGAGAAAGATCTTGCCCGCAGTCACGTTGTCAAAACCATCTATGACCCCGCTTGCGGAACCGGGGGGATGTTATCGGTCGCTGAAAAATATATCCGCGACTTGAACAGTGATGCCCAGCCCAAGCTCTTCGGTCAGGATTTAAATGATGAAGCCTGGGCTGTTTGTAAGTCCGACATGATCATCAAGGGCGAGGATGCCGATGCGATTATCCTTGGCGATACCTTTACCAAGGATGGCTTTACCCGTGGCAACCCTGAAGGCCGTCCCTCCCAATTCGATTATATGCTTGCGAATCCTCCCTTCGGTGTGGAGTGGAAACAGCAGCAGAAATACATCGAGAATGAGCGCGATTCCCTTGGCTTCAGCGGACGCTTTGGCGCAGGCACCCCTCGTGTGAATGACGGGGCGCTCCTCTTCCTCCTACACATGCTTGCTAAGATGCGCTCCCCGAAAGAGGGAGGCAGCCGACTCGCCATTGTTTTCAACGGCTCCCCCCTCTTCACTGGTGATGCGGGCGGCGGCGAGAGTGAAATTCGACGCTGGATCATCGAGAATGATTGGCTGGAGGCGATTGTCGCTCTTCCCGAACAGCTCTTTTATAATACCGGCATTTCCACTTATCTTTGGGTGCTCACCAATCGGAAGGAAAAATCCCGCAAGGGCAAAGTGCAACTCATCGATGCCCGACAATTTTGGGTGCAGATGGAAAAAAGCCTTGGGAACAAACGTCGCCGCATCGGCGATCCCTCCGACAAGGAGAAGGATCCCGACCATATCGGCGATCTGACCAAAATCTTCGGTGATTTCCGTGACGGACAGACCCGCTCCTTCGCCGAGGAGGATTCTGTGACCCATCAACCCGTTCAACGTCAACGCATCGTCAGTAAGATTTTTGACAACGAAGATTTCGGCTATCACAAGATCACCGTTGAGCGTCCGTTGCGTTTGAATTTCCACGCCACCGCAGAACGCATTGCCCGGATCGAGGAGGAAAGCGGCTTCAAGAACCTCACAACCAGTATCAAAAAAGATCCCGCCGTTCGTTTAAAAGAAATTGAAATAGGTAAAGTGCGCCAAGAAGAGATTCGGGCATTTCTCCACTCCTTGGGAAAGAAGCTTTGGAAAGACCGCAATGCCTTTCTTTCCCATCTGCGTCAATCTGCGAAATCTGCGGATAAAGATCCCCGCCTGAGCGCATCGGAGTTGAAAGCAGTGCTTGCTGCTCTGGGTGAACGCGACGAAACCGCCGAAATCTGTCGCGACCGCGACGGTCAGCCTGAACCCGACTCCGATCTGCGCGACACTGAAACGGTACCGCTGAAGGAAAGTATCGAGGCTTACTTCAAGCGGGAAGTTCTCCCCCACGTCCCAGATGCATGGATTGATACAACAAAAACAAAAATCGGGTATGAGATCCCGCTCAATCGCCACTTCTATCGTTACGAACCACCGCGTCCACTGGAGGTGATCGAGGCAGACATTAAAAAGCTCGAAGGGGAAATTCTTGATTTGCTTAAAGAGGTGACGAAGTGAGAGTTGCTCCATTCCTCATTTGGGGGCAAACGGATTTTTTTAATTCTGGCTTGACCCCTTTCCTCAATCGGTCAATAGTCCCATCAACAATACCCGCCAAGCCTCGGGTTGGGAGTCACCTCCTGACACTGCTCAAATCGGCGGGTTACTCATTTCTAAGCTGGAAAGCATGAGCTCCCGTAAAAAGGCAAAGACCTACCTGGAACAGCTTCAGATCCTCAAAGATCGTGGCTTGATTGAGCCCTCATCCGACTGGTCCAACCGGCTCTTCAAACAGTTGCAGTCGTTGGATGAAAAATTTTTACTACACATGGGCTTCCCTACAGATTGGCCTAACCGCCCCTTATGGCAAACACTCTCAAAAGCCTCATGAAGCTTCCCGCTTATCCAAAATACAAACCCAGCGGCGCCGAATGGCTGGGGGATGTGCCGGAGCATTGGGAGTTAAAGCGTGGGCGTTTCGTGATGTGCGTGAATCCGCCTGCCCCGCGACTCCGCGTCCTCAAGCCGGAAGACGAAGTTTCGTTTGTGCCGATGGATGCGGTTGGCGTTGGAGGGGGGCTTAGTCTGGAGCAAACACGGATTCTCTCCGATGTCTCCAGCGGCTACACTGAGTTTCAAGATGGCGACGTGGTAGTCGCTAAAATCACGCCCTGCTTCGAGAACGGCAAAGCGGCTTTGGCGAGTGGCCTTTTGAACGGCGCAGCCTACGGCACAACCGAGCTTCACGTCCTGCGTGCTGGGCCAACAATGGACCGCAGCTTCCTCTTCTACATCGCTATTTCAGACACGTTCCAAAAGTTAGGTGAGTCGGAGATGTATGGCGCTGGCGGTCAGAAGCGCGTGCCGCCCGAGTTCAATAAGAATTTCCGCACATCACTTCCTCCTCCCACCGAGCAAAGTTCTATCGTCGCATTTCTTGATCAGCAAACAGGGCGAATTGATAAGTTGATTGCGAAAAAACGGGAGTTGATTGAGCGGTTGAAAGAGAAGCGCACCGCACTCATTTCCCGAACCGTTACTCGAGGTTTAAATCCCCACGTCAAACTCAAGCCCAGTGGCGTCGAATGGCTTGGGGATGTGCCGGAGCATTGGGAAGTTCGGAAGTTTTCCCGCGAAGTGGCAATCGCTGAAGGTCAGGTCGATCCAGAAAAAGAGCCATATGCCTCGATGCTGCTGATTGGTCCAGAGCACGTTGAATCATGCACAGGTCGATTGCTTCAACAAGCGACTGCTTCGGATCAAGCGGCCGAAAGTGGAAAATACCTAAGCAGCAAAGGCGATGTCATTTACTCGAAGATTCGTCCTGCACTCCGAAAGCTGGTTATCGCTCCAGAAGATTGCTTGTGTAGTGCCGATATGTATCCACTTCGGGGACGGAACAGAGTGGAAAATCAATTCCTAGCTTGGTTTTTTCTTTCCGAGGAGTTTTCGGGTTGGTCGGTATTGGATCCGACCGAGTTGCGATGCCAAAAATTAACCGTGACACGCTCAATGAATTGAGGATGCCGATCCCATCCCTTCCCGAACAAACCTCCATCGCAGCTTATCTCGACAAGGAAACAGTAAAACTGGACGAACTAGTGGGGAAGGTAGAGGAAGCAGTTGAGCGTTTGCAGGAATACAGAACCAGCTTGATTACGGCGGCAGTAACGGGAAAGATTGACGTAAGAAAAGGTTTTAAATGAACACCGATAAATCTTCAGAATACCTCATTGGACTCGTCAAGGAGCTCTGTAAACTACCCCAAGAAACCGGCTGGGTAGAGTTCAAAGAGGATTTCGCTAATCCAGAAGACATTGGTGAATATATTGCGGCACTCAGTAATAAAGCTTCTTTGGACGGCAAATTCTCTGCCTATGTTGTTTGGGGAGTGAGTGATGGGGCACACGAGGTTGTGGGAACAAGTTTTAAACCTCGTATAGCAAAAAAAGGGAATGAAGATTTAGAAAACTGGCTGCTCCGACTTTTGAGCCCTCGATTGCATTTCCGTTTTTATGAATTTGACTTTGAGGGAAAACCATTGGTTTTACTGGAAATACCGCGAGCCACAGGCAAACCGACACAATTTTCGGGAACAGAGTTTATTCGGATTGGTTCCTATCGGCAAAAGCTCAAAGAGTATCCCGATCTGGAAAGAGAATTGTGGCGAATCTTTGAGAAAACTCCTTTTGAAGAATTAAAAGCGATGGAAAGAGTAGACACAGACCAAGTCCTCACGCTTCTGGATTACCCTGCATATTTTGATTTATTATCACAACCGTTACCTGTTGACCGAGAGAAAATCCTTGATCGTCTTTTGGAAGATCAACTTATTACGAAAAATGAAGGTGGGGGATGGGATATTACGAATCTGGGGGCGATTTTATTTGCCAAAAATTTGGATGCCTTCAAAGGGTTGGCTCGAAAGGCAGTCCGTGTCATTGTCTATGAAGGAAATGGTCGACTTAAAACGATCCGTGAACAGCAAGGATGCAAAGGGTATGCGTCTGGGTTTGAAGGATTGATCGATTTCATTAATGCTTTGCTTCCTCGCAACGAAGTCATTGGTAAGGCTCTTCGTAAGGAAGTCCCCATGTATCCTGAGCCTGCAATACGTGAACTTGTTGTCAACGCGCTTATCCATCAAGATTTCTCTGTCACAGGGAGCGGGCCCATGGTGGAAATTTTCATCGATCGGATGGAAATCACAAATCCTGGATTGCCCTTGGTGACCACAGATCGTTTTCTAGACACACCTCCAAAATCACGAAATGAATCCTTGGCCTCCTTGATGCGAAGAGCAGGGATTTGTGAGGAGCGCGGCAGCGGTGTTGATAAAGTCGTATTTCAAACGGAATTTTATCAGCTTCCAGCCCCCATTTTCGAAACCCCTGAGGCAAGCACACGGGTGGTTCTCTTTGCTCACAAGACGCTGAACGAGATGGATCGGACGGATCGAGTAAGAGCCTGTTATCTCCATGCCTGTCTTCGTTATGTGGAACGCAACCCGATGACAAACTCAAGCCTGAGGGAGAGGTTTGGAATTGAAGAGAAAAACAGCGCAATCGCATCCAGAATAATCAGGGATGCTCTTGAAGAGAAAAGAGTAAAACCTCACGATCCTGAACAAAGTAAAAAATACGCCAAATACCTTCCTTTTTGGGCTTAAGGTCTTATGAAATTCTTATTTGACGGTTATTTGATAGAACCCACAAAAATCATGACTTTCCATTGCTTTTTAGGATCTCGAAGTGTTGATAGTCAACGGGTTGCATATTTTGAGTGGGAAAATTCTTATTTGATGCCGGATTAATTTATGAGCCAAACAACCGAAAGAGCCTTTGAATCCTACGTGGAAGAAATCTTGCTGAAACAGGGGGGCTGGAAATCCGGGAGCAACTCAGAATGGGACAAAGAAAAAGCGCTTTTCCCTACCCAGATCTTTTCCTTTATTGAAGAGACCCAGCCGAAGCTTTGGGCTGAGATGCGTACTCTCCATGCGACAGGATTGGAGGCTCTCCTTATCAATGCCCTTGTCAAAGAGCTCGATCTGAAGGGGTCGCTCAATGTTCTACGACACGGATTCAAGTTTTACGGGAAGACCTTCCGCCTCGCATACTTTAAGGCGGCACATAACGCAAACTATGAATCGCAAGAGCTCTTCAAAAAAAACCGACTCACGGTGACCCGCCAAGTGCCCTGTCATCCGAACGATAATCGAACGCTCGATATGGTTTTGTCCGTCAACGGACTCCCCATCGCCACAATCGAATTAAAGAATCCCGGAACGGGACAGAATTGGAAGAATGCGATTCGACAATACCGCGAAGATCGTGATTCACGGGCTCCACTTTTTGATTTTAAGAAACGTGCCTTGGTTCACTTCGCTGCCGACTCCGAAGAGATCCACATGACCACGCGGCTCGCAGGTGAAAAAACCTATTTTCTCCCCTTCAATCGGGGGAGTCATCCGGGACAAATCATCTGCGGCGCGGGGAATCCCCAACATCCATCGGGCTACCGAACAGGCTATTTTTGGGAAGAGGTGCTTCAATTTTCCAGTTTTCTGGATATTATCGCTCATTTCATCTTCCTGGAAAAGAAGGAGGAAAAGGTCGAGGATGGACGGGGAGGGCATCGGGTTGTGACGAAGGAGGCGATGATTTTTCCACGTTATCATCAACTCGATTCGGTCCGTAGACTGATTCTTCAATCGAGTTATGACGGGCTGGGTCAAAACTATCTCATCCAGCATTCCGCCGGGAGCGGAAAGACCAATAGCATTTCATGGCTTTCTCATCGGCTTGCCAGTCTTCACGATACTCATGACGTAAAGGTTTATGATTGTGTGGTGGTCATTACAGATCGTCAGGTGCTCGATCGTCAGTTGCAGGAGGCCATTTATCAAATTGAACACGCTCAAGGGGTGGTCAAAGCGATTGATGAGGATTCCAAGCAATTAGCGGAGGCACTCATCGATGGCACAAAGATCGTTATCACCACACTGCAAAAGTTTCCCTTTGTCCTTCGGGGGCTTCTTCATGCGGCGGGAGCCGAGAGTCAGGAGAAGGCGACAGCGGAACAAAAAGAGGAAGCGTTGAAGTTGGCTGCAGAAATTGCCAAACGTCGTTATGCGATCATTGTCGATGAAGCCCACTCCAGCCAAAGCGGAGAAACCTCGCGTGAACTCAAAGCGATTCTCGGGGCTGCGGCTCAAGCTGAAAATCCTGAAGAGGATCCAGATTGGGAAGATCGTCTCAATCAAATCATGCAGTCACGGGGGAAGCAGCCGAATCTTAGTTTCTTCGCTTTTACTGCCACACCCAAAGGAAAGACATTGGAACTCTTCGGACGTCAGGGAATCAACGGACTCCCCGAGGCCTTCCATCTTTATTCCATGAGGCAGGCGATTGAGGAGGGGTTCATTCTCGATGTTGTTAAAAACTACACCACCTACAAAACCTACTATCGACTCGTCAAGGCGGTGGAGGATGATCCGAAGTTACCGAAAAAGAAAGCGGCACGAGCTTTGGCGAAGTTCATGGATCTTCACGACTACAATATTGAGCAAAAGATTGAGCTTATCGTCGAGCATTTCCGGCAAAAAGTGCGAGGTCATCTTGGCGGACAAGCCAAAGCGATGGTCGTCACCTCCTCCCGACTTCATGCTGTGCGCTACATGGAGGCTTTTCAACGCTACATCACTGAAAACAAAATAACCGATGTACGTCCATTAGTCGCTTTTAGTGGCACGGTCAAAGATCCCAAAAACGGAATAGAACACACTGAGCCAAGGATGAATGTCGATTGTGTGACGGGGGAGTCAATCAGCGAAAAACAACTTCCAAAACGATTTGGATCGCCCGACTATCAGGTTCTTTTGGTGGCAAATAAATACCAGACGGGATTCGATCAGCCGCTTCTCTGCGCAATGTATGTGGATAAGCGGCTGGATGGAGTTCAGGCGGTTCAGACCCTTTCACGACTTAATCGAAAAGTTCCCGGAAAAGAAGATCCGTTTGTCTTGGATTTCGTGAATGAAGCGATTGACATCTATCGGGCATTCAAACCCTACTATGATGCGACCAGTTTGCAGGAAAGTTCCGATCCTCAGCAACTCGAAATGATCAAGCATGAATTGGATGCTTCACAGATTTATTTCTGGAGCGAGGTTGAAGCGTTTTCACAGGTATTTTATAAGCCACTGATGAGACAAGTGGCTCAAGATCATGCAGGGATGCAACTTCACCTTCAACCTGCAGTTGATCGTTTTAAAGCGGTTCAAGATGAGACTCAAAGAAGTGAATTTCGAGATAAGCTTAAGGGCTATGTGAACATCTATTCCTTCATGAGTCAGATTATGCCGTACGGCGATCCTGCACTAGAAATGCTGTATAGTTTTGGAAAGTTTCTTCTTCCACATCTCCCTCTAGATCGGGAAACGGAGCGAGTGAAATTGAGTGATGAAGTTGGACTGCAATACTATCGATTGCAGCGTATTCATTCTGGGGGGATTTCCCTTCGAGAAGGAGATCCTGAAGGGGTTAAAAGTCCTACCGACGTGGGAAGTGGTAAAGCGAAGGACGAGAAAGTTCCTCTTTCGGAGGTCATCAAAGTCCTCAACGAACGTTTTGGTACAAATTTCACCGACGAAGATCGTTTCTTCTTTGAACAAATTCGTGAAAAAGCGACCTCCAATGAACAGGTTGTTAAACTTCGAAGAGCGAATCCCTTCGATAAATTTCAACTCGGTTTACGTCAACTGATCGAGGATTTGATGATTCAACGGATGTCCGACAACGATAAAATTGTAACGCGTTACATGGACGATAAAGAATTTGGAGATGCCGCCTTCACCGTCTTGTCGAAGTCGATTTACGATTCCATTCCAACAGAATAAAGAAACAAAAAAAAGAGATTCCCCCTTTCGGAGGAATCTCTTTTAAATCTTCAGCGAAGCTGCGCTTAAAAAAATCGCTTTGGATTTTTTTAATTTAGCTGGTTCCCATTCCGACTCGTTGAATCGTTTGGAAGAGCTTTCCTTCGGTTTTAATCGAAGGGGCAATAATGATTTCGGTCTCTTGGAACTTACGGATGCTTTCGGCACCGACATTTCCCATACAGGTCATGATTGCACCGACGAGGTTTTGTGATCCATCGTCTACCGTGGCAGGACCAAAGAGGATCTGTTTAAGCGATCCCGTGACTCCGACTTGAATGCGGGTTCCGCGAGGAAGGTTGGAGTGCGGCGTTGCCATTCCCCAGTGATTTCCACGTCCAGGAGCCTCCTCAGAGCGAGCAAAGGCCGATCCGACCATCACGGCATCCGAACCGGAAGCAAGTGCCTTACAGACATCTCCTCCACGGGACATTCCCCCATCGGTGATAATCGGGACATATTTACCGGTCTCTTTGTAGAAGTAGTCACGAGCGGCAGCCGAATCAACGGTTGCTGTTACTTGTGGAACCCCTAACCCTAAAACCCCGCGTGAGGTACAGGCGGCTCCAGGGCCGACACCGATGAGAACGCCCGCAACCCCGTTTTGCATGAGTTCGAGGACCACATCATAAGTCACGGCATTTCCAATGATGATCGGCATCTTGGAGCGCTTCGTAAAGTCGAGAAGGTCAAACGTTTTGTATTCCGTTGCGATATGGCGAACGGTGCTGACCGTCGATTGAACAACAAAGACATCGCAACCGGCCTCTTGAGCGATGGCGGCGTAGCGCTCCGCTTTTTGAGGGATCGCTGAAACAGCGGCAATCGCTCCAGCCGCTTTGAGTTCTTGAACTCGTTTTGCGATCAATTCCTCTTTAATCGGGGCGGTATAAATCTTTTGAATCAATTCCGTAATCGAGGCTTTATCCCCATTGACGATTTGATCCAAGACCTCAGAGGGATTTTCAAAACGAGTTTGAACGCCTTCAAGATTAATGACCCCCAGACCGCCGAGTTTGCTCATTTCGATACAAAAACGGACATCGGTGACGCCGTCCATCGCGCTGGCAATGATCGGAATTTTTAGTTTGATCGGATTCCCTTTAAAGTTAGGAATCTCAAAAGTGGTGTCCACTTCGTTAGGATTAATAGTGACAGAGCCCGGAACCAACGCGATTTCATCAAATCCGTAGGCGACCCGTGCTTTACGATTACGACCGATCCACATACCCATAATTATTTCTCCTTCAGGTGTTGAGTCTCATGAACGGATCCGCAAGCACGACAGTGAATGCGGAGCGTTGGGGTTACAATAGGAATAGGCTTGCCGCAAACAGGGCAAACCCAATGACGACGGTGATTGTATTTGAGACGATATTGGCGCCATGCGAAAGCCAACCATGCCACGACGACAAGGGCAAGAAAAACTATCAAATAAAGTGAAAAAAATCCATTGAGGGTTGTATTCATGCCCCCTCCTTCGGTTGGGGAGCCGGATTGGTAAAGGTCCAAAATACGGTGATCGAGCCCCATTCAAGCTTTGACCCCGCTTTCACCTGAAAGGTTGCCCTTCGGACCTCTTGCAGGGCGATTTGATCCACCGCATTTGATCCGGAGCTCTCCTCGACTAAGGCATGGATCACGACCCCTTCAGGGCTTATTCCCAGTCGAATCGTGGTAACCCGAGATTCATTCAAGAGATTGACAGTGGCCTTGGGCCAGACCAAAGGAGTTTTGATCGCTCTCTCTTCAAGATTTTTAGAGTAGAGGATCTGAGAGGTGGGATGGGGAGTCGTCGCAGTGGTTGAAAAGATAAATGGATTCGGAGAGAGAACCATTTTTTCAAAGGCTTTATTTTCGAGCGGGAGCATTTTCTCCTCTTGAGAGTTAAACTCACTTCCTACGGGGAGGAGGGGAAGGTTCGAGTTCGAAATTTTTTCAAAGACAGGATGAAGAAGATTCGATTTATCGGGCGAAAGCAACGATTGATGGAGAACGGTACTCGGATCTCTCATTTGATTCCAAAAAACAGTACTCCTCCAAGATTCCACCCCCATGAGGCTTGATGAGGAAAGAAAGATTTCACTCCTTCGAGTCGCCGCTCCAGTGGCGGTGGGGTACTGTATTTCCATTGTAAAAAAGAGGAGGAGATGAATCAGCCCCACAATAAAAACAATCAGTCCAAGGCGTCTCTTCTCCTCGGGGAGAAGCTGAAAAATCCGCAGAGGGATACGAAGATCAATTTTGGGGGTTTTGCGCATCAGAGGGTTGAGTTGCGAGCACAACAGAGTAGCCCTTTGCTAAAATAAGATTCATCACTTCTACCACAAAACCGTGAGGAACCTCCTGATCTGCTTTTAAGACAAAGGAGGCAGAGCTCGGCGCTCCTCCTATTTTTTGAAGTGATTTTTCGAGAGTTTCCATCGAACTGACTTCATCGTTAAAGAAAAGGAGCGGCTTGGCTTTGATCACTGCCCCCGTGAGAGGATCTTTCTTTTCCGCCTCCATCACGACAGAGATCATCAGATGATTGGTCTGAATCCCTTGACCTAAAAGACTTCGAGGAACTTGAACTCGCAACCCCGGTTGAAGAATAAAGGAGCGACTGAGCATGAAAAAAATAAGCAGAAGAAAAATCACATCAATCAAAGGAGTGAGTTCGACCTTCCCTTGGACAATCTCCAAGTGTTTACGAAGCTTCATGAGGGGATGGCGACGGGAGGAGGGGTCGACTTCCCCTCAGCAGCCACGACCGCTTTGAAATCGATGACCTCTTTTGCAGGCGGTTCGATCAAGGCATGAATCAATTCAATCCCTGCGCGCTCCATATCATTCGTGAGATGGTGGCAGCGGGTGACTAAATAGTTATACGCCACATAACAAGGGATGGCGACCACAAGCCCCGCCGCAGTCGTGATCAGCGCCGTCCAGATCCCGCCAGCAAGATCAGAAACTCCCGCGGCTCCGCTTTTTTGATTGATCTGGATAAAGGCATCGATCATCCCCATCACAGTCCCTAAAAGCCCTAAAAGCGGGGAGACGTAACCAATCGTCGCAAGAATCGGAAGATTCGCCTCAAGCTTCGGAACTTGGAGTTGCGCAACCTCGCGAACGACCTCGCGAAGCTCACTGGAGGAAAGATTGCGAGAGAGAATCGCTCGTTGAACGACCACTTTAATCGGCCCGTAACCCTCTTCACAACGCTCTAACGCCTCTAAATAGTTTTGCTTGCGAACGAGATTGAGAATTCCGACAAGATATTCCCCAACCCGAAGGTGAGAGCGATAATAGTAAAGAATACGCTCAATAAAAACCCCAATCGCAAGAATGCTGCTCCCTAAAATAAGCCACATCAAGGAGCCCCCTTTTTGCATAATATCAAAAAGGCCGACGCTTTGCGTCATAAATGAGGAATTATCGATCTGAAGAAACATGAATAATTACCAGATAAATGATTTCGATTCCGCAAGCAACTCATCCCCCGACCAAAGCGTAAAACGGTAAGATTGAATTGCTCCCCCCTCTTGGAAGGCCTTCCCTAAAACTGAAAATTGCGAGCGATTCGACCCCTTTGCCGTTGGGTAATGGATGGAGAAATTTCTCACCACATCTTTCGTTTTGGCTTGGCGATACTCTAAGCGAGCCTCAATATTTCTCATAGGTCCGTTATTCACCCAAGTAATCAGATAAATCTGACCTTTTCTCTCCTCAATCTGCTCCTTCGTGACCGCACCAAACATCCAATATTTTTGTTCGAACTCCAAAGCCTTGTTTCCATGGGAATCGCTGTTGAGATCAGTTCGCACCTCATGAACCTTCGTCACCTTAAAAAGAGGATTCACCGGCGCCTTCATCAGTTCCGCTTTACGAACTTCCGGAGCAGCGGCTGTCGAAAGTGCGGAAGGAATCTCCTCCTTTTGAGGGGGCAATCCCTGGCCTTCAACGGCAAAGGTCCAAGAAGAAAGAAATAAAAAGAGAATAAAAAAAGGCATTCGCATTTCTAGAAGCTGAGATTCTCGCTGTCAAGGAGGACTCTGTACGACGAAAATAGAAAAACGATTTAACGTTGTTATTTTTTTAAGGCAACTCATTCTCCCAAGATGAAGATCTCTCTCCGTGCCCGATTTTTGATTCGCTCACTTCGGCTTAAGCCGCACCCGGAAGGGGGATTTTACCGAGAGATTTATCGCTCTCCTTCAAAGGTGATCGCCGTACAGGGAACCCGAGACGCGTTAACTCAGATCTACTTTTTACTCAATCGAGGAGAGATTAGTCGCTGGCACCAAGTCCTCTCCGATGAATCGTGGATTTACCTCGAGGGAGCTCCTCTGGCCCTTTATCGGCTCGATACAAACTTAAAAAACCTTAAAAAAACAAAAATCTCCCCTCTGAAACTAAAGGGAACTCCTACGGCGATGATTCCACGAAAAGAATGGCAAGCGGCTGAAAGTCTCGGGGATTATAGCCTCGTCACCTGTCTGGTTGCCCCTGGATTTCTTTTTAAAGACTTTCGCTTTTTGGATGAGAACGATCTCTCAAAGAATAAAAATTTAACAAAAAATCAACTTTTAAAGCGATTTATTTAACTTCTGAAAGGAGATCTCTGTTTGTCGATTTCTCCTCGTAGAAAACGTGAGAGGAATTGCGTGAGATTCGATTTTTAATGCCAAAAAATGAGTTTTTACAAAAAAAATAAAAAAATTCCTTGCAAGCGATAGAAAAGTTGTCATTGTCCCGATCCCCGCAAAACTGGGTGATCGTTACTGGCACCTGGGACGTATGGGAAATAAGTAGCACTACGGCGAGTCTCGTCGAGTGAAACTTCGTTCTCTTCGTCTTAGTTCCAGAAACTTTCAAAACAATTTAACGAAGAGAATAGAAGATGCCAACCATCAACCAATTAGTGCGAAAAGGTCGTACACAGTTGAAAAACAAGTCAAAGTCTCCGGCTTTGAAGAACTCCCCCTTTCGTCGTGGAGTTTGTTTACAAGTGATGACACGTACCCCTAAAAAGCCGAACTCCGCTTTGCGTAAGGTCGCTAAAGTTCGTCTCACCAACGGAATTGAAGTCATTGCTTACATTCCGGGTGAAGGCCATAATCTCCAAGAGCACTCGATTGTCTTGGTTCGTGGTGGTCGTGTCAAGGATTTGCCGGGTGTTCGTTATCACATCGTTCGTGGTACATTAGATGCCCTCGGCGCCGTTGGACCTTCGAATTCCAATAAATTGAATCGTAATGTTTCTCGTTCCAAATACGGCGTTAAGAAGCCGAAAGCAGGGGCTGTGGCAGCTCCCGCGAAGAAAAAATAAAGTACTCTTGAGGTAACGAATATGGCACGTCGTCGTCGCGCAATTAAAAGGGCTATTAAAGCCGATACAAAATTTGAATCCACTATGGTTGGTCGTCTGATCACCACGGTGATGAAGTCAGGCAAGCGCTCCACCGCGGAGAGCATTGTCTATGGGGCAATCGATCTTTCGAATGAAAAGAAAGACGGTAATCCTCTCGAAACGCTTCAAAAAGCAATTGATAATGCAAAGCCTCGTTTGGAAGTGAAGTCCCGCCGCGTCGGTGGTGCCACTTACCAAGTTCCGATGGAAGTGACTCCTGAGCGTCAACAGTCGCTCGCACTTCGTTGGATGGTGACTTACGCAGCAAAGCGTAAAGGGGTTGCGATGAAAAAAGCACTTGCAACAGAGATTAAAGAAGCAGCTTCCGGACAAGGAAATGCTGTTAAGAAACGTGACGATGTTCACAAAATGGCTCAAGCCAATCGCGCCTTTGCGCATCTTCGTTTCTAAGTCTTGGAGTTTATTATGAGCGCAGTAGCAGAAGTAAAAAAGAATATCAACGATCCTAAACGGGCTTACGTTCTTGAAAAGACACGTAACTTCGGGATCTGTGCACACATCGATGCGGGTAAAACAACCCTCACCGAGCGTATTCTATTTTACACCGGTTCGATCCATAAGATTGGTGAGGTTCATGAAGGAACAACCGTTACAGATTGGATGGAACAAGAGCGTGAGCGTGGTATTACGATCACTTCCGCTGCTACCACTTGCTTCTGGCCTCAGAAGAAGGAAGCGGGAATCGTTAAGGCTTTCGAAGGTCAAAAATTTCGTATTAACATTATTGATACTCCTGGTCACGTTGACTTTACTGCCGAAGTAGAGCGTTCTCTCCGTGTTTTGGATGGTGCGATCGCTGTGTTTTGTGCAGTTGCTGGGGTTCAACCTCAATCTGAAACCGTCTGGCGCCAAGCGACGAAGTACAATGTTCCTCGTATTGCTTTCGTCAATAAGATGGATCGCGTCGGTGCAAATTTTGACAATGCAATCAATGACATGCGTGAGAAACTCGGTGCCAATGCATGGCCCGTTTTGATTCCTCTCGGAAAAGAGGATTATCTCAAAGGTCAAATCGACGTCATCAATCAAAAAGCGGTTATTTATTCCGATGACAATAAGATTGGTTCCGTTTACGAGATTGAGGACATTCCTGCTGAGCATAAAGAAATGGCAGAAAAAGCGCTACAAGATTTAGTTGCCGCTCTTGCAGACATTGATGATGAAATCGGAACGATGTTCCTTGAAGAGAAAATGCCGAATGCAATGCAAATTAAGCATGCAATTCGTCGTCAAGTTCTCGCAAATAAATTTGTTCCAGTGGTTGGTGGATCGGCCTTCAAAAACAAAGGAGTTCAATTCCTTGTTGATGCGGTGATCGATTATCTTCCAAGCCCAGTGGATATCGAGCCTCAAGTTGGTCATAATACCGACACTCAAGAGCCAATGCCTGCGCTTCCTGATGACGCTGGAAAATTTGCCTCTTTGGCGTTTAAACTTTGGACCGATGCTTTTGTCGGTAAGCTCGTATTCTTCCGTGTTTATTCCGGTAAGGTTTCTAAAGGGGATACGGTCTATAATCCTCGATCTGGAAAATATGAGCGGATCAGTCGTATTGTTCAAATTCAAGCCGATAAGCGTGAAGATGTTGAAACCGTTTATTCTGGTGATATCGCCGCTCTCGTTGGTGTTAAAAACATCAAGACCGGAGATACTCTTTGTGCCGAAGGACATCCGATTCGTTTAGAGCCTCCTTCCTTCCCTGAGCCTGTGATCTCGATGGCGGTTGAGCCAAAGACGAAGGCAGATCGTGAAAAAATGGGCGAAGGCCTTCAACGTTTGATGGAAGAGGATCCTACCTTTACTGTTAATTCAAACGAAGAAACCGGTCAGACGATCATTGCGGGAATGGGTGAACTTCACCTTGATATTATTTTGGATCGGATGCGTCGTGAATTTAAAGTGGAATGTAATTCCGGTGCTCCTCAGATCGCTTACCGTGAAACCATCACGAAGGCAGCGACGGGAGAAGGGAAGCTTGTTAAGCAATCCGGTGGTCGTGGACAATACGGTCACGTTGTTTTGACAGTGACTCCTGTTGAGCGCGGAAAAGGAATTACGATTGAAAATAAAGTGGTCGGTGGAACGATTCCGAAGGAATATATCCCCGCCTGCCGTAAGGGAGTTGAAGAGGCTCTTCTCAACGGTATCATCAATGGCAGCCCAGTCATTGATATGGAAATTCATATCATCGACGGAAGTTACCATGATGTTGATTCGAATGAATTGGCATTTAAGATGGCCGCTATTTTCGCATTGAAAGATGCCCTTAAAAAGGCCGCTACTATTTTACTTGAACCGATGATGAAAGTTGAAGTTTCCACTCCGGATGAATTCCAAGGGGACATGATGGGTGACTTAAATCGTCGCCGCGGAAAAATCATGAACGTGGAAAACAAAGGAAAGAGCTCCAACATCAATGCAGAGGTTCCCCTCTCAGAAATGTTTGGTTACGTGAACTCGATTCGCTCAATGTCCAAAGGACGTGCGGCTTACTCAATGGAGCCTTCACACTTTGAACAAGTTCCGGCGCAAATCGTTGCGCAAATTACAGAGCAAAAGAAAGGATAAGCCATGGCTGCTAATAAAATTCGTATTCGTTTAAAATCGTATGACTACAGACTTCTCGACCGCGCAGCGGTTGAGATCGCTGAAACAGCCACACGCACCGGTTCTACGGTTGCTGGCCCTATCCCGCTTCCTGTAAAGATCGAGCGTTATACCGTGAATCGCTCTCCTCACGTCGATAAGAAGAGCATGGATCAATTTGAACTCCGAACCCATAAGCGCATGATCGATATCATGCAGCCGACAGCGAAAACAGTGGATGAGTTGAAGAAACTCAATCTCCCTGCGGGTGTGGATATCACGATTAAAATCTGAGGTAATGTATGAAATCAGGAGTGATTGGAATTAAAGCTGGGATGACCCGCATCTATGATGATGCTGGGATCATTCGTCCAGCAACGGTGGTAACGGTTGAACCCAATGTTGTGGTTCAAGTAAAGTCGAAAATCAAAGAAGGTTACGATTCGATTCAAGTTGGATTGATTGACCAAAAGGAATCCCGCTTGACGAAGCCTGTCATTGGACACTTCAAGAAAGCAGGAGTCACGACAAAACGTTACGTACGTGAATTTCGTACTAAAGAGGAAGAATTTAAGGTAGGCGATACGCTCACGGTCGAGCGTTTCACCAAGGGAATGTTGGTTGATGTGATTGGAACCTCGAAGGGACACGGTTTCTCGGGTACGATCAAACGCCACAATTTCCACGGTCAACCCGCAGCTCACGGTTCTAAGATGCATCGACGTAACGGATCGATCGGAACTCGTTCGACCCCTGGTTTAGTTTTTAGAAACAAGAAAATGCCCGGTCATTTTGGAGATGTTCGCACCACGATGCAAAATCTCGAAGTGATTCAGATTCGTCCAGAAGATAACACGATTATCATCGCTGGAGCAGTCCCTGGCGGTAACGGAACTCTCGTGATCGTTCGACCTGCAATTAAGGGTCAACCGAAGCCGAAAGTCGTTGTTGCAAGTGGCAAGCCTAAGAATCCGATGAAGGAATCCAAAGGAAAGAAATAACGTATGAAAGCTACCGCTTTATCGTTTGAAGTTGCCAGTGAAAAACTAGGCGTCGAACTTATTAAAAATGGCCGTGGGACACAAGCCCTTCACGAGACTGTTGTCGGTTATCAAGCCGCACGTCGTGCCGGTACTCACTGTGTAAAGACCAAAGGAACGGTTAAGAAAACCGGTAAAAAACCGTGGCGCCAAAAAGGAACGGGACGTGCTCGTGCCGGTTACTTTGCTTCTCCTATCTGGCGTGGCGGTGGTGTGGTTTTCGGACCGCATCCTCGCGATTACACAAAGAACATCCCTAAACGGGTCAAACGACTCGCTTTGAATAAAGCAATCAGTGAGCGCGTTAAAAAAGGAGAAGTTCTTTTCATTGCCGACTTCAAAATTTCAAAACCAAACACCAAAGAGCTCTTGGGACAGATTCAATCCGTTAAGGGTGAAGGTTCCATTCTTTTGGTACTTGGTGAGCTAAATAACAATATTTATCTCGCTTCCCGTAACCATCCAGAAGTGGCTACGACAACGGCAGATCTCGTCAATGCAGAAGATATTCTTCTCTATGACAAAATCGTCATCACCGAAGTAGCTTTCGAGAAACTCTCTAACCGATTGAAGGGATAAGCACTATGCGTGATCCATTTGACATCATTAAAAATACACGTGTAACTGAAAAAGGTTCTGCTCTCAATGAAAAGGGACAGTACGTTTTTGAAGTGGCTCTCTCTGCGACTAAGCAAGAGATCAAGCATGCTGTAAAAAGAATTTATAACAAAAACGTGGTCAGCGTTAATACTATGCGCGTCAAACCCAAAATCAAGCGTGGTCACTTGGGTGGATTTGGTCGTACAGGTATGTCTTCCGCAATGAAAAAAGCGGTTGTTACGTTGAAAACCGGTGAGAAAATCGAACTGATCTAAAGTTATGGGACTCAAAACATTTCGCCCCCTGACTCCATCATTACGCTTTACAGCGCTTTCTGACTTTTCAGAAATCACTAAAAGCAAACCTGAGTGGAGCTTAACAGAACCCAAAAAGAGATCCGGAGGCCGCAACGCCCACGGTCGCTGTACCTCCCGTCACATTGGTGGCGGGCATAAGCAACGATATCGTTTCATTGATTTTAAACGAAACAAGACCGGCATGAAGGCCGTTGTTGAATCCATTGAATATGATCCGAATCGTACCGCTCACATTGCTCTCCTTAAGTACGAAGATAACGAAAAACGTTATATTATCGCACCTGTGGGATTGAAGGTCGGAACAACTCTTCAAAGCGGACCGGATGCTGAACCGATTGTCGGAAATGCTCTTCCTTTGAATAAGATTCCTCTTGGTGTTCAAATTCACAACATCGAACTCACATCAGGTCGCGGAGCGCAAATCGTTCGTTCGGCTGGCTCTGCTGCAATTCTGATGTCAGTCGATGCAGAATACGCTCAGATTCGCTTGCCATCCGGTGAGATTCGCAGAGTTCATGCTTTGTGTCTCGCAACGATCGGACAAGTCGGAAATCTCGATCACGAAAATATTTCACTTGGAAAAGCGGGCCGTAAACGTTGGCTTGGTGTCCGTCCCACAGTACGTGGTATGGCCATGAATCCAGTCGATCACCCCAATGGTGGTGGTGAAGGTAAGTCAAAAGGTGGTGGCGGACGCCAACATCTCGTCTCTCCTTGGGGACAATTGGCTAAGGGCCTAAAGACCCGTAAAAAACAAAAGCCATCGGATCGCTTCATTGTTGAGCGCCGAAAGAAAAAGAAATAAAGTTTTATGGGACGTAGCTTAAAAAAAGGACCGTTTGTTGATGGCCATCTCTTGGCTAAAATCGACAAGATGAACTCAGCCATTGCAAAGAAACCGATCAAAACTTGGTCGCGACGTTCTTTAGTGACACCAGACTTCGTGGGACACACGTTTATGGTTCATAATGGAAAAATTTTTAACTCAGTATACGTGACGGAAAACATGGTCGGTCATCGTCTCGGGGAATTCTCTCCGACTCGTACCTTCAAGCGTCACGGTAGTCACACAGAAAAAGTAGCGAAGTAATCGCAATGATTTTCTCAATCCACTGGTGGCAGGGATTGGTAAAGATCATATTAATCGGTGTAGCTCTTGGAGTTACCCCAGTTGAGGCAGAGTCTTCAACTGAACGTTCTTTGAAACAGGAGAGTGAAACAGATCGCATCGAGCGACTGGAAAAACGTCTCAAGGCAACTCAGGAGAGCCTCATGCTCTCCAACTCTGAGGTCTTGATGTGGCGCCAGGCGTACGAAGAGCTTCGTCTCAAAAACGAAGCATTGGGAGTCGATGCCCTCACGGCAGACGAAAAACGGCTTCAAAACCGAGTTGTCGAAGCCGTGAAAGAGGTTTATCAAGCAGAGAAAGCACGTCGCGATGGAGCGGAACTTTTAGAAAAATGGGTTTATTCAACTCAAAGCTTGCTCAAACAGGCACAGGGGCTAGACCCTCAGAAGCGATCTGAATACGAAGCAGTTCTTCGTTCGACAAGAGAGTATCTTGAAGGAAGAGGAGCCGCACGGTTTACAATAGGGCGTGACCTGAAAGAGGGTCAAATTCTTGATGTGAATAAAGAGCTAGGTTCAGTCATTATGAATCTCGGCCAAACACAAGAAGTCAAAATTGGAATGCCATTTCGAGTCTTTCGAGACAATCTCCTGATTGGTAAGTTAAAAGTTTTACAAGTGCGAGAGCACGTGAGCGTGGCTCTGATTGAGCGCGTAGAAAAAGGAAATGAACTGAAAATAGGCGACCGGATCTCGGTCGCAGCGGACAAATGACTATGGAAGTAAAGTCTATCACAAAGTTTGCGCGTATCTCGGCCTTTAAGGCCCGAGAAGTAACGCGGGAAATCCAAGGGCTCCCGATCGGGATCGCTTTGGATACACTACAATTTTCGCCGAAAAAGGCGGCTCGTCTCGTGCGCAAAACGCTCGTGAGTGCGATCGCCAATGCGGAGAACAATCACGGTCTGCGTGCGAACAGTCTCAAAATTAAAGAGGCAGTTATCGGCGAAGGACCAACGATGAAACGTTTTCGACCCAAGGCTCGGGGTTCGGCCGGTTCGATTCGTAAGCGTACTAGCCATATTAAGATTATTTTGCAGGACCAAGCCCCTGCCGAAGATAAAGCGGAGTAAGAGTCATGGGACAAAAAGTAAATCCTATTGTATTTCGTGTTGGTATTAATCGCGCCTGGCGCTCGATTTGGTACGCAAGCAAAAAAGACTATTCGACCTTCGTGGTTGAAGATTTTAAAATTCGTCAATTCATCAAGAAGAAGCTTGAGAGTGCGGCGGTTTCAAAGGTCGTTATTGAGCGTGCCGGTAATCGCGTTCGTGTCAATATTCATACCGCTCGCCCTGGTGTTGTCATCGGTCGCAAGGCTTCTGAACTCGATAAGTTGAAAGAAGAGATCCGTAATGTCATCAAGACAGATCGTGATATTTTGATCGATGTTAAAGAGATCAAAAATCATGAGACGGATGCTCAGCTGGTCGCAGAAAATATTGCACTTCAAATTGAACGACGTATTTCCTATCGACGCGCAATGAAAAAGTCGATGCAACTTGCAATGGACATGGGTGCCGAGGGGATCCGTATCCGTGCAGCAGGTCGTCTCAATGGAGCCGAAATCGCACGTGTTGAACGTATGATGGAAGGCCGAGTCCCACTCCATACTCTCCGAGCAAATATCGATTACGGCTTTGCCGAAGCGATGACGATTGCTGGAAAAATTGGCGTAAAAGTTTGGGTTTGCCGCAAACCCGAGGCCGCTGTGGAGGCGGTCTCCTAATCACCGAGGTTGGCTATGGCACTAATTCCGAGTCGTGTAAAATATCGTAAAATGCAACGGGGGAGCCGCAAAGGGTTCGCCACGCGCAATAACAAAATTGATTTTGGTTCTTTCGCTCTCCAAACATTGGATCGCGGATGGATTCCAAATACCCAAATCGAAGCCGCTCGTGTCGCGATTAATCGTAACATGAAGCGTAAAGGAAAGCTCTGGATCCGAGTGTTTCCTGATAAATCGATCACTAAACGCCCTCCTGAAACCCGAATGGGTAAAGGAAAAGGGAATCCCGAAATCTGGGTAGCCGTTGTGAAGCCTGGCAATATCTTGTTTGAATTGGATGGACTTCCTGAGTCAGCGGCTCGTGAATCTTGCCGTCTCGCAGCTGCAAAGCTTTCTGTGAAGACCCGATTCATTTCACTCGAAGGGAGACTTCAATAACATGAAAATCGCCGAAATTTCTAATTTAACGGATGTCGAGCTTGCCGCTAAACGACAAGAATCACGACAAGAACTTTTTAATCTCCGTCAACAAAAAGTGACTTCTCAACTGGAGAAGCCTTCACGTATTAAAGACTTGAGAAAAACAGTGGCACGGATTGAAACGATCCTCTCCGCTCGTAAAAATAAGGCAGCAACATCTGCCTAAAGAGAAGGTAATCGTATGAGTGAAACTGTTCAAGTAGAGAAGCCCGTTGCCATTAAGCACCGCAAGGAACGTACCGGAATCGTCGTCTCTGATAAGATGACAAAAACGATTGTCGTAGAAGTCACCCGACGCGTTCCGCATCCTCGCTATAAAAAAATTATTAAACGTTCATCTCGTTTTTATGCTCATGATGAGCAAGGCCAAGCGAAAGAAGGAAATACGGTTCTCATCCGTGAGACTCGCCCTTTAAGCCGCCTCAAACGTTGGGAACTCGTGGAAATCGTCAAAAAATAAGGTGACGTTATGGTACAAATTCGTTCATGGCTCGATGTAGCCGATAATTCAGGTGCGCGACGCGCGACGATGATTGGTGTGATTGGGAAAGGAAAATCCCTTCATGCAGGTATTGGTGATGTGATCACCGCCACAATCAAAGAAGCAGCGCATGATGGTACGGTTAAAAAAAGTGAAGTGGTTCGTGCGGTGATCGTTCGAACACGTAATCAAATTAAACGTAACGACGGCTCTTGCGTTCGTTTTGATAGCAACGCAATTGTCATTATCGACAAAGATAATAACCCTCGTGGTACTCGTATTTTTGGACCAGTCGCACGTGAATTACGCGATAAAAATTTCATGAAAATTGTTTCATTGGCACCGGAGGTCATCTAATTATGGCTAAACGTAAAGCTAAAATTGCACCTGGTGCAGTTCATGTCAAAGCCGGCGAAGAAGTGGTAGTGCTCTCAGGCACTTATCGCGGTCGCCGTGGAAAAGTTCTTCAAGTGATCCGTAATAAAAATCGCGTGATCGTCGAGGGGATCAACCTCGTGAAGAAATCGGTTCGTAAAAGTCAACAAACGCCTGAAGGTGGTTTTCAAGAAAAGGAAGGCGCTCTTCCCTCTTGTAAAGTCATGCTTGCCTCCCGATTTGATGCAAGTAAACGCCGCACAACTGCGGTCGAGAAGAAGGCCTAAGGAATTATATGGCGACTCAATCTTTTATGCTCAAGCACTACCGGGAAAAAGTAGTTCCATCGATGATGGAATCTCGGAAGTACACCAATCCTCATCAAATGCCAAAGATCACGAAAGTGGTTCTCAATACTTGCGTTGGTTCTAGCCAAGATATTAAAGCGGCTCTTGAAGATGCCGTTCGTGATATCACATTAATCACAGGTCAAAAGCCAGTGAAAACCATCACGAAAAAAGCGATCTCTAATTTCAAAACACGTCAGAACCAAGAGATTGGTTGCCGTGTGACACTTCGCGGTCAAATGATGTATGACTTCCTTGGACGCCTGATCAATATGGCCCTTCCTCGTATCCGTGATTTCCGTGGAACTTCTCCTCGTGCTTTTGACGGACGTGGAAATTACACTCTTGGAGTCAAGGATCACACGATTTTTCCGGAAATTGAACTTGATAAAGTTAAACGTAACCTCGGTATGGACGTGACGATTGTCACGACAGCCCCTACGAATGCGGAAGCCAAAGAGCTTTTGAGTCTCATGGGCGTTCCGTTCTCGGATCAGAAAAAAGGACAATAAGCGTATGGCTACGAAAGCATGGATCGCAAAACAAAAGCGTAAACCGAAATTCTCAGTTCGCGCTTATAACCGATGCAAAATCAGCGGACGTAAACGTTCTTATATCCGTAAATTCGGCGTGAGCCGTATGCAATTCAGAGAGCTCGCCTCCCGCGGTGAACTTCCTGGTGTCACCAAAGCAAGCTGGTAAAAAAGTATGCAAACAGACCCTCTTAGTGATTTTTTAACGACGCTCCGTAATGCGTCTCGCAGTTCTAAAAAAGAATGTGTGATCCCTTATTCACGCCTCAAAAGCGATGTAGCTCATGTCTTGAAAAAAGAAGGTTATATCCTCGAGGTGGAAACGATTAAAACCGTGAAGGCCAAACCTTCTCTTAAGGTCACTCTTCGTTTTACAGGAAAGGCACCCGCTTTTGCTGACTTAAAACGAATCAGCAAACCTGGACTTCGCCGCTATGTCGACGTTGATTCCATCCCCCGAGTTCTCGGTGGAATGGGAATTGCGATTCTTTCGACCCCGAAAGGTGTTCTTTCTGGTCACGAAGCGAAAAAGCAAAACGTAGGGGGAGAACTCCTACTTACCGTGTACTAAACATATGTCGAGAATTGGAAATAAACTCATTTCAGTCCCTGATAAGGTAAAAGTAAACATCAACGGTTCGACCGTTGTTGTCGAAGGACCTAAAGGGAAATTACAGCATGTGATGCCTTCGGCAATTGCGGCCTCTTTTGAAAATAAGACCGTCGTTGTCAAGAACATCGGAACCGAGCGCACCGATAAAGCGTTGCACGGTCTAACCCGTAGCCTCATCAATAATATGGTGGAAGGGGTCAATGCCGGTTTCACGAAAAAACTTGAGATTCATGGCGTTGGATTCAAATCCAATGTTCAAGGAAAGATCTTGAATCTTTCTCTCGGAAAATCTCACCCGATCAATTACGAGATTCCTGAGGGAATCAAAGTAACGGTGACCGACAACACGCAAATCGCGGTTGAAGGAATCGATAAACAACTCGTCGGCGCTGTTGCTGCCGATATCCGTCGCTACTATCCTCCTGAGCCTTATAAAGGTAAAGGGGTTCGCTATAGTGGAGAGCAAATCCGCCGTAAGGCTGGTAAGACCGCTCAAAGTAAGTAATAGAGGACTATCAATATGTCAAAAATGAATGGTAAGCAAAAGCGCCAGCGGTTGCATGTTCGTCTCCGCAACAAGGTCTCCGGGTCAACCGTGCGTCCTCGTCTCAGCGTCAATTTCACTGGTCAGCATATCTACGCTCAAATCATCAATGATGAAGTGGGAAAAACTCTCGTGAGTGTCTGTAGTACTGAAAAAACGCTCAAATCGAGCAATATCCGCCCGAATATCACTGGGGCAGAGAAAATTGGTAAGCTCATCGCTGAGCGAGCCAAAGCCAAGAAAATCGAATCCGTCGTGTTTGATCGCGGTGGTTTCCGCTACCATGGCAAAGTAAAAGCCTTGGCGGATGCTGCTCGTTCCGGTGGAATTAACTTTTAAGAAAACCTATGGCAGACGATAAAGCAATCCAAGCACCCGCAGTAAATACGACCGCCGCAGCTCCTGCAGCCGCACCCGCTCCTCATTCTGGTTCCCGTGGTCATGACAATCGTGGTGGAGACCGACGTGGCGGTGGTGGCGGCGGCGGTGGCAATCGCCGACGTGGCCCTCGTCAAGACCGTGACGGAGAGGGTAAATCTGATCTTTTTGAAAAGGTCGTTTCCGTAAATCGTTGTGCAAAAGTAGTCAAAGGGGGACGTCGTTTCAGCTTTAGCGCACTTTTAGTCGTCGGCGATCGCAATGGCAAAGTCGGAATCGGCTTTGGTAAAGCGAATGAAGTTTCTGAAGCCGTTCGTAAAGCAACAGAAGCCGCAAAAAAACGGATGGAAAATTTTCCTCGTCGTGAAGGAACAATCCCTCACGAGGCTCTTGGAGTATTTGACGGTGCACGCGTTCTCTTGCGTCCCGCTTCTCCTGGAACAGGATTGATCGCTGGTGGTGTTGTTCGTTCTGTCATTGAGGCCGCCGGCTTACGTGATGTGATGACAAAATCACTTGGATCGAGCACTCCTTCCAACGTCGTTCGTGCAACGCTTGATGCCTTGCGTCAACTTCGCTCCCAAGATACTATTTTAAAACTTCGCGGGCGTACCGTCCGTGCGAAGGCACCTAAAGTTGATAAAACCGAAAAAGCGGTTTAATCCAATCTAAATTAGAGGATCTCCTATGAGACTGCATGATATCAAACCTCGTCCCGGCGCTACTCATCGTGTTAAACGATTGGGCTGCGGTGAATCTTCAGGCCACGGTAAAACCAGTGGTAAAGGACATAAAGGTCAAAAAGCCCGTTCTGGTGGTAGTATCCGACTCGGATTTGAAGGAGGTCAAATGCCTCTTATCCGTCGTATCCCAAAGCGTGGATTCAATAACAAAAACTTCAAAATCTCCTACGCTCCTGTTAATTTGAGCGACCTGAACTCATTTGAAGGGGTCATCGATGAAGTGGCGCTGCGCCAAGTCGGTCTCGTCAATGGACCTTGGAATGGGGTTAAAATTCTCGCAACAGGGGAACTTAAAAAGAAGATCTCTGTTAAATGCAATGCGATCAGCGCAATTGCTCGTGAGAAGATCGAAAAATTAGGTGGCTCAGTCGAATTGATTGCGAAAAAAGCCAACGCTAAAAAGAAATAAGTATTAAGGGCTTTCGCTTCCATGTTCTCTGCTTTCACAAATTGTTTTAAAATTCCTGAGTTGCGCCAACGTATTCTCTTCACGCTCTGTATGATCGTGATCGTTCGTATTGGGGCCGCAATTCCTTGTCCCGGGGTGAACTCCGTGGTTTTGGGTGAATTTTTCAAGACGGTTGTCGATAAACAAGGACAGGCAAGTGTGGTTGGTCTTTTCAATCTCTTCAGCGGAGGGGCCCTTGAAAATTGTGCTCTTTTCTCCTTGGGGATCATGCCGTATATCAGTGCGAGCATCATGATGCAATTGATGACGGCGATCATGCCGCAACTCGGAAAGCTCGCTCGTGAAGAGGGCGGTCGGGTTAAAATCAATCAATATACACGGCTGATGGCGGTCGCACTTTGTATCTTCCAAGGATATATGATGGCCGCAAGTTTCGAGAATCCTTCGAAGATCCCGATGCTTCAAGGAATTGAAGGAATCATGGCTCAATACGGCGATTTAGTCCCGAATAAAGGGTGGATCTTCCGCTTAACGACAGTCATTAATCTCGCGGCTGGAACGATGTTCCTCATGTGGCTCGGTGATCAAATTACTGAAAAAGGGATTGGAAACGGAATCTCCGTCATCATCACGGTCGGTATTCTTGCCAGTCTTCCTTCTGCTCTCGTTCAACTTTTTCAAACCTTTCATATTGGAAGTGAGCAAGGACCGTCCCCATTAATTATTCCTCTAATGCTCCTGTTTTTGTTTGGGGTGATTGCAGCAACCATTGCGATTACCCAAGCCCAACGCAAGATTCCAGTTCAATATGCCAAGCAGGTTCGCGGCAATCGAATTTTCGGTGGTCAAAGCTCCTTTCTTCCTTTGAAAGTGAATTATTCAGGGGTCATGCCGATCATTTTCGCTCAATCCCTATTGATTTTCCCCTCGATGATTATCGGCTTTCTCTTTCCGACCTCGCCGACGGCAAAACATATCAGTGATTTGATTGTCAACGGATGGCTACATTATGCTCTTTATGTTCCGATGATTCTTTTCTTTGCTTACTTCTGGGTTGCCACGCAGTTTAATCCTGTTCAAATTGCTGATGAACTTAAGAAAAATGGCGGCTTTATTCCTGGAATTCGTCCTGGACAAGGAACTGCTCAATTTCTCGAGTTTTCAATGACTCGTTTGACTCTTGCAGGGGCGATTTTTCTCATCGTATTGGCGATTTTACCGATGTCCGTTCAAACTTGGATGGGGGTTCCTAGTATTACCGCCCAGTTCTTCGGCGGAACCAGCTT